>JAJPIE010000064.1 GCA_021324935.1 Acidobacteriota bacterium | reverse complement strand
CCCAGGACCCAGGTTCCAAAAACCGGAACCCGGGGCACCCTCCGCACTATTGTGGCCTAGCTCAGCAGCTAAGACCGGGATTCCGATCGATACCCGGGCCACCCGCCGACTGCCTACACTGCTATGTTGGATAAGCTCTTGCAAGGACAGACTGTAGAACAGGCAAAAAACTATGCAAACAGCCGTATCCCCAATGGCACGCCTTTCGTGGTTCTGGGAGACCACAATGTCAGACTCGTCAATCCAAAACCGTAGGCTCCGAAGCGAGATCCGAGCCTGGCTTGTTTTGTTCCTGTTCCTATGCGTTTTTGTTTCCCGAGGAAGAGGGCAAGAGTGCAGCGACAAGTCTTACCTTGAAGCAATCAGGCTCGTGCGTGCGCTATATCCTGAACTTGCTGGGAAAGGCATTATATTGGATTTTGCATCTCGGCCTCACCTTGATTCGGACAACTTTCCAGCGGTCTTCGACTTGGCCGTTTCGGAAACACCGCCTTCCCCTCTTCCTCCTGGTACGTATGAGGAGTCTGATGCCGACCGAGTCGGGCACCTTGGAGCTCGATTCCAATTTGATGCTACGGACCGCCGCTTCATTTCTATGGAAGCGTCGGGATCGCTCGTAGCGACGGAAAGGCAGAACGTGCTTAACAAGCTTGTGGAAGAACATCCCGAGTGGACCGAAGCCCAAATGACAGATGCACTCTTATCGTCTGGCGCGATTTTCGGGCCCGGCCAAAGAGAAAGAGTGCTGGCAAAATTTCCTGCGTCCCAATTGGAGCCCATCCTGGGCAAAATTCAAATCGTATCGGCCCAGTTTGACTTTCGGGGAAACAAGGAGCCACCCTTTTATCCAATAATGCACTGGACGGTCTATTTCCGTGCCGCAACCAAAGGACGAAATCATGGGTACTTTGCTTGGATAGAGCCGTTTTCGGGCAAGGTTGTGGGAGTGGGAGCGCGCTAGCCGCGTCGGTGACGGAATGGCGTGCAGTGAATGCTTGACGACCATGCGAATTGTGTATGGTCGGATCGCAATCTGGAATTGCCGACCAGTGAGAGTGCCAAGTTTGGAAGTCGACATGCCACCCGTACCGCGAGATTTGAATTAAAGGGTCGACTCGCCGTCGAAAAGTTTGGGTCACGAAACGAGGGGCCATTGAGGGGCCAATAAGGATTCCTTTGGGTTCCTCACCGTTCCTTTTCAATGACTTTGTGTTTCCCAGCGTTCCCTCTAAGTGCTTGAAACTCCGTTCGGTATTGTTTTCGATCCCCACCGCCCCTACCAATATCCGCCTCTCGCTTCAAATAGAGACCAACCACCTGCTCATGCCTGAGCGCCTTGCGCGCCCCCTGCATGGATTGCCGCGATGTAAGCGGGTTACTTCGTGAGCTGCGGGAAGGGGTATTGCTCGAGGAGTTCCTTGCGAATTTTCGCTGCGACGCCAGGTTTGAGTTCTTCCGCGGGCATACTGCGCAGCTGCTCGATGGTGGATTCAAGGCTGGCGAGGAATGCTTCGCAAGGTGCGCAGCCAGCAAAATGCTCCTCGAGTTTTTCGCAGAGCGAATCGTCGAGTTGCTCATCGAGATAGTCGGAGAGCTGCGCAAACATGGCCTTGCAGGATGCCGGGCGGCGTTCCGCATTCTTCGCCACCTTTGCAGTTCTCGTTGAAAGAGCGTGATGCCGCGCACGCCGATGGTCGCCATCCCGCGCCAGCGTTTGCCGCACAAACAGTCGCGCGCGATGCAACCGCACGCGGACCGTGCCGGGGCGCAGTCCGGTGATGTCGCCCACTTCGTCGTCGGTGAGTCCTTCCATGTCGCGCAAAACCAGCACGATGCGGTATTGCGGGGGCAGTTGCTGAATGGCTTCGCGCAGCCTTCGCGCTTGCTGGCTGCGGATAGCCAGCGTTTCGGGATTGACCGGACGCTCTTGGGCGAGGTGCGCAAGCGCAAGCCGGTCGGGCATGAGTTCATCGAGCGAAAGCTCCCGCTTGGGAGCGAATTTGCTCTTGCGGCGGCTCATCAGGCAGCGATTCTTGGCCACTTTGTAAAGCCACACCAGCAGCGCCCGCGGACTTTCAAACTTTGCCAGGTACGGCAGGGCTTTGACGAGCACCTCCTGCATGGTGTCTTCGGCGTCTTCCCGCTGGCCGCAAACTTTCATGCTGAAGGAAAAAACCGTGTCTTGCAGTAGTTCCAGGGCTTCTTCAAGTGACTTCCCGTCTTTTTGGGAGAGTAGCGTAATCGCCTGTTCGATTTCCTTGCGCATTCCTCCTCGCAAATCTGGCCGAAGCCATCGGTGGGAACGGCGTAAAAAATGCCTGTAACAAACCGAAAGATTCTGCGTTTGTTCTGAAGGTCAGCATACCCGAGATGGCCATGAAGAGTGAACCGTCCGCACCGTTTCGTTGCAACGAATTATGGGCAGGGAACGAACCCGTTCAGCGATCGGTGGAGTTCGCCGGGCTCGAGGCGAGCATTATCGCCCGGCCGTCCGGCGACAAGGAAGGCGGGGATCTTTGTGCCTTATTTTCCTGCGGCGACGAGCATGCGCGCGTGGTGGTGGCCGACTGTGTTGGCCACGGATACGAAGCCAGCAAGGTGGCCAAGCATGTCCACGCGCTGCTGCACGAACTGCGCGACCTGAAAAACAGCGCCAGGCTATTGACGGCCTTGAACGACGAACTCACAGTGGCCGGGGAGCGTGCTGGCGGTCCTCTGCGGCTGACTACGCTGGTAACGGCGATTTTTCACCGGCGAACCGGCGAGTTCAGCTTCGCTTATGCAGCTCATCCAAGGATGTTGTTGTGGCGGGAGACGGCCGGGCGCTGGTCGGAAGTCGGCGAAGGTCTAACCGGTCTGCCAATCGGCTTTGTGGCGGGCGAATCCTACAGCGAACAAACAGTGCGAATGGCCGAAGGTGACATCGTGCTGGTGTTTTCCGATGGATTAACCGATGTGTTTGATCCCGGCGGCGAGCAACTCGGAGCGGCTGGCATCCTTCGTCTTGCGGAACAATCCATGGCGGAACTTCAGCGGCCTGTGAGGTTGGAACATCTGGCTGGCAGGTTGGTCGAAAAAATCCAATTGTTCGGGGGAGCCGCCGACTTCGAGGACGATTTCACCTTACTGGCCTTGCGGCGGCAGGGGAAGACCTCGAACTCCGCATGTTCTTCGCGTTGCCACGTTTCTAACCAACTGAATAATAGATAGTTACAAAATGCTGCCGCCGGGCTTCTCCTCGACATTTCCCTGTAACAACCACAACTCAATTGCATTTCTTCGAGTGCACACGGTCACAGACATCTGCGTGAGAAAGGAGCAAAAAATGACCAGCAACGTGGAAACCCTGGATCGGGCCATTAGCTTGCCATCGGGGATTGCCTGGGCTAGTTTGGAGCTGGCGCGGATTGTGAGCGGCGGACTCGCCATTGCCGCTTACTGCGTCGGCGGGATCGCGTTGCTGACCGGGGCCCTTGATTTTTGCCCGGCTTGGAGCTTGTTCGGCATCAGCACTTGCCCGTTGAAGCCGACGGCTTCCGACGAGAAGCTGTCTCATAAATAACGGTACGGGGGCGGAGCTTTAGCGCCGACAGTAAGGCCCAGAAAAAACTGGGCTTTAGGCCCTGAGGAAACGGGTTCTTCCTCCGTTCCCATTGATGCGATGGGCTGCAGTCTTCCGGGTTTTTCATTTCGTGGCTGGAAAAAAGATGGAGCGTCTCATGATTCAAGCAAAAGTAACTCTCGCACAACCCTTGAAATCGCAGCGGCAATTCGTCGCGGAAACCGGCAGCGGGCACCACCTGATTCTGGATGATGCCGCGGGAGCCACCGGCGCAAAACCCATCGAATTGGTTGCGCTGGCGCTGGCGGGCTGCACGGCCTTTGATGTGGTGACCATGCTGCGCCAGAAACATCATCAGAAATTGACCGGTTACGAAGTCTTCGTGGAAGCGGACCAGGCGGAACGGCCGCCGCAAGTGTTCACCGTCCTTCGAGTGCGCCATGTGTTGACGGGAATGGGCATCGACAAACAGGCCGTCGAGCAAGCGATTCATCTCTCCGAAGAAAAGTATTGCTCTGTCGGAGCGATGTTGAAGGGCAACGCGAAATTGGAAACCGCTTATGAAATCAACGAAGAACCCGTTGAGTGGCTGAAGCCGGGCGCCGCGCCGGAGAAGGTCTGCGCTTGAGGATCGCGATGGGCTCCTGGGCGCGCAGTAGAGGGAAGTTTTTTCTGGTTGGTTTGGCTTCGCTGACCATCCTGCTTGCGTCGCGAAGCCAAGCACAAGAAGCCAATGTCAATCGTTCGATCACTCTCGAGGAAGCGGTGCAAACCGCGCTGCAGCAAAATCCGGCGCTTCAGACCAGCAAAGACGACGCCGATGCCGCGCGTGCCCGGTTGAAGGAAGTGCAATCCACCTGGTATCCGCGTTTTGATTTCAGCCAGGACTTCACGCGCGGCAACAATCCGGTCTACGTGTTTGGAACAAAGCTGACACAACGGCAGTTCACCAATGCGGATTTTGCGCTGAATTTTCTGAACACG
This sequence comes from Acidobacteriota bacterium, assembly GCA_021324935.1. Taxonomy (GTDB): domain Bacteria; phylum Acidobacteriota; class Terriglobia; order Acidiferrales; family UBA7541; genus Acidiferrum. The sequence continues at coordinate 65,485 of JAJPIE010000064.1, read as the reverse complement.
CCGACCCCGCTGGACAATTTCCAAACGCGATTCGACGGCGAATGGCGCGTGTTCGACTCCGGGCAAACGCTTTTCCGCCAGCGCGGCGCGCGGCGCTTGGTCAGCGCCTCCGATTATGAAACGGAACAAGCGAGACAGGACCTGATTTTGGAAGTGATGCGGGCCTACTACGGCGTGCTGGTGCTGAAGGAAAACCTGAAAGCGGCCGGCGGCGCAGTGAAAACCGCCGAGGCCAGCGAGCAGCGCATGGAGGCGATGCACAAAGCGGGCTTACTGGTGGATTCGGATTTGCTGAGCGCGAAAGTCTTCGTTTCGCAAATGAAGGACCGTCAGATCCGCGCACAAAACGATCTGGCGCTGGGCGAGATGCAATTGGCGCGGCAAATGGGGGTTGCTCTCGAGAATCCGGCCGAACCGATGGGCGCGCTGGCGGAACCCGCCGAATCGGGCAAAACCGTGCAGGAATGGATTCAAACGGCGCTTCTTGAACGCCCAGGGCTGCGCGCGGCGGAACTCCAGCAAACGGCTATGGGCGACGAACGCAAGGCGGCCAAAGCCGAATTCGGGCCAAAAATCGGGCTGTTTGGAAGCACCGAGCGGGACGCGATGACCCTGGGCGGTCCTTCCGGAACGAACTGGACGGCGGGCGCACGGTTGGATTTCAATCTGTTCGCCGGCGGCGCGCAGAAAGCGCGCCTGGCGGAGGCGACTGCGAACGAGAACAAAGCCAAACATGATTTGGAATGGTTCCGCTCCGGGGTGCAGATGGAAGTGCGCAAGGCATACCTGGACGGACAGGCGGCGGCACAACGCGCGGCGGCCGCGCGCGACTCCGCGGAGCAGGCCAAAGAAAGCTTGCGCATTATTCAGAACCGCTACGACGCGGGGCTCACCACCATTACGGAATTGTTGCGGGCGCAAACGGCGCAACTGGACGCGACCACAGGATATTTGGCGGCTTTACAGGATTGGCATGTCGCGCGCGCTCAGCTCGAACGCGCCGCCGGAGTCCTCACGCCGCAGTCCGCGCTGATTACAGGAGCAGGGAAGCCATGAGCAGGCAGAAACGAATCCGAGGCACGCTGCGACAGGGAATTGGCACAGGCACATTGCTCGCCGCCATGATTCTCGCTGGCTGCGGCGGAGAAAAAGCGCCGGCTCCGCAAAAAGCCGAGTTGGTCCCCGGCTTGCATCTTCAGAGGGTGCACTTGCAAAACCTGACCGACGAATTGGAAGCGCCGGGCAGCGTGATCGCCGTCTCCACCGCACAGATCGCCGCGAGAACGACAGGCACGGTAACGCAGGTCCCGGCGAGAGAAGGCGACCGGGTAAAGCGCGGGCAGTTGCTGGCGCAACTCGACGAGCGGGAATTGTCCTCCCGCCGAAACGCAGCGGTTGCGGCGTCGCAGGGAGCAGACGCCGGAGTGGCACAGGCGACCAAGGCGGTTGCGGCCGCGCAGGCGCAGGCGGACGTGATGCAAAAAACGTTTGACCGCTACACCTTCCTCAAAGCACAGAAGTCCGTGAGTCCGCAGGAGTTCGATGAGATCTCGGCGAAATATCAGGCGTCGCAAGCCGGCCTGGAACAAGCCAAAGCGGGATTGCAGCAAGCGCAAGCCGGCGCGGCGCAAGCGGAATCGGAGCTGCACGCGGCGCAGGACGTGGCCAGCTACGCGCGCATCGTGGCCCCATTCGATGGCCGCGTAATCCGGCGCAGCGTGGAACCCGGCTCGCTGGTTTCTCCGGGAATGCCGCTGTTTGTCGTCGAGGATACCAGCCGTTACCAATTGGAGGCGACGCTCCCGGAGGAAGCCCTCACCAAGGTGAAGAAGAATTCCGCGGTGCGCGTGCAGCTCGATGCGCTGGGACAAAAATCGCTGGCGGGCAAAGTAACGGAAATCGAAGCCGGTGCGGATCCTGTTTCCCATACTCTGAAGGCGCGCATCGATCTGACAAAGGATTTGGGCGTACAGTCCGGCATGTTCGGGCGGGCGTTTTTCGCGCAGGGAGAAAAGCAAGCGCTGGTGGTGCCAGTTGAAGCGCTCGTGACGCGCGGACAACTGCGCGGATTGTACGTGCGAGGCGACGATCAGGTGATGCACTGGCGCGTGGTGGCGCTCGGCAAGTCGATCGGCGACCTGGCGGAGGTGCTGTCGGGCTTGAATGACGGCGAAGTCGTCGTGCTGAACCCCGGAACGCAGGAGCTAGACGGCAAAATGTCTGACGCGATACCCGCCGGCGGGGAGAAGCGCCCGTGAAACGCGGTCTGGCCGGAAAAATTGCGCATGCTTTTATCACCTCGCCGCTCACCCCGCTGATGATCATTGCCGCGCTGTTGCTGGGTGTGTTCAGCATCTGGCAGACGCCGCGCGAGGAAGAGCCCCAAATCGTAGTTCCGATGCTCGATGTTTACGTCAACATGCCGGGGGCGTCGGCGGCCGAAGTCGAGCAGCGGGTAACCATTCCGATGGAGCGGTTGCTGCACGAAGTCCCCGGCGTTGAATACCTGTATTCCACCAGTCAGCCGGGCGGCGCGCTGGTGATCGTGCGTTTTTACGTCGGCGTCCGGGAAGAAGACGCGATTGTCCGCACCTACAACAAGCTCTACGCGAATTTCGATCGCATCCCGCAAGGAGCGGGCCAGCCGCTGATCAAGGCGCGTTCGATCGATGACGTGCCTGTGCTGGCGATGACCTTCTGGGGCCAGAACTATGACGCGGCGGCGGTGCGGCGGATCGCCGCCGAGGTGCAGCAAAGCGTCAAACAGGTGGAAAATGTTTCGGAAACCAACCTCATTGGCGGACAAAGGCGCGAACTGAGAGTCACTTTACACGCGCAGAAGTTGGCTTCGTTTCATCTGAGCCCGTTGCCGATTGCGCGAGCGCTCGAAAGCGCCAATCAGCGGACGCAAGCGGGCTCCTTCGCCCTGGCAAATCAGGAAGTGGCCGTGGAGGCCGGAGACTTTCTGCGGTCTGCCGACGACGTAAAACAACTCGTCGTGGCGGTGCAGAACGGACGGCCTGTGTATCTCGGCGACGTCGCCAGCGTCAGCGATGGGCCGGAAGAGCCGGCGAATTATGTGCTTTTTGGGACGGGTGGCGCGGCGGCCGGGGTGAACGGCACGTATCCCGCGGTAACTCTTGCGGTGGCCAAGCGGAAAGGCGCCAACGCTACGAATGTTTCTCGAGATGTTTTGGCCAAGGTCGCCTCCCTGCGCGGCTACGTCTTGCCCAACGATCTGCAAATGACCGTCACTCGGAATTATGGCGAGACCGCCAAGCATAAATCGGACGAACTGCTGAAGCACCTGTTTTTGGCCACCCTGTCGGTGACCCTGCTGGTAGCGCTGGCGTTGGGCTGGCGTGAATCGGGAGTAGTGCTGCTGGCCATTCCCGTCACGCTGGCTCTCACACTGTTCATTTTCTACGCCTATGGCTACACCTTGAACCGGGTCACGCAGTTCGCGCTGATTTTTTCCATCGGCATTCTGGTGGACGACGCCATCGTCGTCGTGGAAAACATCGTCCGGCATTTTCGCTTGCCGGAGAGTCATGGTCGGCCTTGGGTCGACGTCGCCGTGGAAGCCGTGGATGAAGTCGGGAATCCCACGATCTTGGCGACCTGCGCCGTGATTGCCGCGATTCTGCCGATGGCCTTTGTGCGCGGATTGATGGGGCCGTACATGCGGCCAATCCCCGTGGGCGCATCCGCGGCCATGGTGTTCTCATTGTTGGTTGCGTTTGTGGTGTCGCCCTGGGCGGCGCTGCGGCTCTTGCGCGGGCACACGGGAAAACACGCCGAAGGCGAAGCGGAAGGCGCGACCACCAGACTGTATCGCAAGCTGATGGGTGGCATGGTGGGGCATGCGGGGATGCGCTGGGGTTTTCTCGCAACGGTGGCCGTGTTGTTCCTGCTGGCTTGTTCGCTGGTGGCCTTCAAAGCTGTGCGTGTGAAGATGCTCCCGTTAGACAACAAAAGTGAATTTCAGGTGGTCGTCGATATGCCGGAGGGCACGCCGCTGGAACAAACGCTGGCCGTGGAACAAGAAATCGGCGCTTATCTTCACACCCAGCCGGAAGTCCTCAACTATCAGATCTACGCCGGCACTTCCGGCCCCTATAACTTCAACGGATTGGTGCGGCACTACTATCTGCGGCGCAACGCAAACCAGGGCGACATTCAGGTGAATTTGCGGTCCATCGACGAACGCAAGCGGCAAAGCCACGAAATTGCCAAAGAGATTCGCGGACCCGTCCAGGAGATCGCGAAGAAATGGAATGCGCGCGTCAAGGTGGCCGAGGTTCCGCCAGGGCCGCCGGTTGTGGCCACGCTGGTAGCCGAGGTGTATGGGCCGGACTACCCGCGGCAGATCGGGCTTGCGCGGCAAATTCGCAAGATATTCGATGAAACGCCCGGCGTGGTCGATGTGGACTGGTATGTGGCCGCGGACCAGCGAAAAGTGGATTTCCAAGTGCAGCAAGACAAAGCCGCCTTACGCGGTATCTCAGCTGCGGACGTTGCACAGTCGGTGGCCATGGCAGTGAGCGGCGCGCAAGTGGGCCTCATGCACCAGCCGTCCGAGCGCGAGGATGTGCCGATTCGCGTGCGGCTCTCCCGCGCGGACAGGTCTGGAGTGGACGCCTTGCGCGGTTTGTATCTCAACGCGCCCGATGGAGCAATGGTTCCGCTCGGTGAACTTGCGAAAGTCCAGGACGGAACGATCGACAAAAATATCTACCGGAAAAATCAGCGCGAAGTCGTTTACGTGATTGCCGATGTGGCGGGAGCGGAGGAGAGCCCCGTCTACGCCATCGGAAAGCTGGGAGATAAAATCGATGCATTGAAAGTTCCGGAAGGCTATCGGATCGCGCAATTCACGGCCATTCAGCCGCCGGACTCGAAAAAGCTGGCCATCAAATGGGACGGCGAGTGGCACATTACCTATGAGGTGTTTCGCGACCTCGGCCTCGCGTTTGCGGCCGTGCTGGTGCTGATTTACGTTCTGGTGGTCGGATGGTTTGGTTCCTTCAAAACGCCGCTGGTAATCATGGCTCCCATCCCTCTCACGCTGGTGGGAATTCTGCCGGCCCACGCCCTGATGGGCGCCTTCTTCACCGCAACATCCATGATTGGTTTCATCGCTGGCGCCGGAATTATCGTTCGCAATTCCATCATCCTTGTGGATTTTATAGAACTCCGCCGGGCTCATGGAATGCCTCTTGAAGAAGCGGTGGTCGATGCCGGGGCCGTGCGCTTTCGGCCGATGCTCCTGACCGCGGCGGCGGTGGTTGTCGGCGCGGGCGTCATCCTCTTCGACCCCATTTTTCAAGGTCTCGCGATTTCCCTGATGGCGGGGGAAGTCGCTTCCACGGTGATTTCGCGCATGGCTGTGCCGATTCTTTATTACATGTCGCAGCGCCGCGGCTTCCATCCGGCTTCCGCGGCAGTTGGTTCTGCAAGTATCGATTCTTAAGTTTGGGAGGAACATCATGACGGTTGAACGGTATCTGCGGTTGATTGCTGGATTCTTCGTACTTCTTTCGCTTGCGCTGGGATATTGGGTCAGCCCGTACTGGTTTCTGTTCACCGCATTCGTCGGGCTGAACTTGTTTCAGTCCGCCTTCACCAATTGGTGCCCGATGATGACGATTCTTCGGAAAGCCGGAATACGACCCTGAGTTCCGCGCGGAAACCCTCCTGAATTGGCAATTTCGCTCGCAGAGCGCCGCCGGCTCGGCGGCACAGTCCTGCCACGGAAATACATACGGATGTTTGCCTATAGCCGGCGACTTCGCAGATCACTTCGGGAAATATTGAGAGCTTGCGCGTCGGCGCGCTAGCCCGGCGCCGCGACTTGTCGTGCCGTTGTGGCAGGTGTGGTAACTTCGCCCATACGGTGTTCTGACCGGTCACAGGGCACGCACTAGCCTCGGATGAGCGACCGGTTTGAGAGGAACTTTCCGCGAAGGTGTGTATGAAGTCACCGGCCAAAGGCCAGAACCGGTTCGAAGGGGATGTGAGCCGGTATGCAGCCTATCTGGAGACTCCGGCAGGCCGGCTGCGCGCAGACCTGAGTTTTGCGAACCTGCAGGAATTCCTGCCCGCACCGGCGGGCGGGGAGCCCCTTCGTGCGCTCGACCTCGGATGTGGAACCGGAGCCGCCGCTGTTCGCCTGGCGCAACTTGGCAGTCATGTCACCTTGCTCGATTCGTCAGCGTCGATGCTTGAGCTGGCGGAGCGGACTATCGCCGAAGCTGGAGTCCGCGGGAATGTCGCGCTCCAGCTTGGCGACGCCGCCCAGATGACCAGCCTGTTTCCCTCTCGCTCGTTCGACGCCGTTCTTTGTCATGATGTTCTGGAATTTGTCGATGATCCCGTGGCCGTGTTGCGCGGCGTGGCACAGCTTCTGCGCAATTCGTCGTCGATCCTGTCGCTCCTCGTGCGCAATCAGTCCGGCGAAGTGCTGAAGGCGGCGCTGCTGACAGGTGATTTGGTCGCGGCGGAGCGCAACTTGACTGCGGAATGGGCATCAGATTCCCTATATGGGGGCAAAGTTCGCTTGTTCGCTACGGAGACTCTCGAAACGATGCTGAAAGCCGCTTCTCTCGCCATTAACGCCCGGAGGGGAGTGCGCGTGATCGCGGATTACCTGCCCGCCCAAATTTCCAAATTGGAGGAATTCTCGCGAATTTTCGCTCTCGAGCGCAAGCTTGGCCAGCAACGGCAATTCCTCGAGGTCGCTCGCTACTCGCAGTGGCTGGCAGGTTGTGCGTCGCCCGTATCGAAAGGAGAAGCATGAGCGAAGTCAAACCGGCGCTTTCCCCCGCCATGCGCAAGCTTCCCAGTCCGGAAATTGGCATTTCCCTCGGCCTCGGCCTCACCAACGAGTGCAACCTCACCTGCTCCTTCTGTTACCGCGATCCCACGCGTGCCGATCGCCTCTCGCTTGCACAGGTGAAATCCGTGATGGAAAGCCTGCCGGTTCGCTCCGTGAATTTGGGAACGGGCGAAAACGGAATGCATCCGGAGTTCAAGGCGATTCTGAACTACCTGCGGACCCGGCCGGTGAAGCTCACCATCACTTCCAACGGTCACAGCATCGCCGTTCTCGAAGACGATGACCTGCGCGCCTTCCACGACATCGAGTTTTCTCTCGATTACGCCACCAGGGAGAAACAGGATGCCCAGCGCGGCCCGGGGAACTGGGAGTTAATTCATCTGCAGGCCGGGCGCTGCGTGCGCCTGGGCGTGCCCGTGACCATTATCGCGGTCATGATGAAGGCCAACTATCTCAGCCTGGCGGCCGTCGCGCGCGTTGCAAAACGATTTGGCGCACCCTTGCGGGTTAACGTCTATCAGGCCGTGCGCTCCGATCTCTACGCGCTCACCTACGAGGAGTATTGGCAAGGCTTTCGCCGGCTTTTTGAGCGAACCGATGTGATCGCCATTGGCGAGCCGCTGGTGCGGGCGATGGCGGGCCTGCCGGCACTCGCGGGAGGATGCGGCGTCAGCACCGTGCGGGTGACACCGCGCGCCACCACGCAGCCTTGCGTTTACTGGCCAGGCTCCGGCGAGCCGCTGCCAGGTTTACTCTCCGCAGGGCCCGGGATTCTCAACACGGTGCCATTTGAGCAGGCTCGCACACTTCCACAAGCGTGCGAGTCCTGCGAATATCGAGAAGCATGTCACGGGGGATGCGCCGGCCGGCGCCGTCTGCAAGGAGCGCTGGCGCAGCCGGATTTCTATTGTCCTATCGTTCGGGGAGAGCGGCCGCGGCTCGAATTCCGCTTGGCCGCGAATCGCGATCTGCCTAAGTTTGGAAGCTCTTGCACTACCATTGTGATGGCACGCGACGCCGATTCTTGAAGCTCGAAGCCGGCGGAAGGGAATCCCCGGCTTGCCCTTACTTCGCGTCCACCCAGGCGTCCGAACCCTCCAGCTTTACGGCTACGTTGGAAAACGAGATGCGAACCGGCTTGCCATCCGCGGTCCCGCGATGGTCAGTGGAGACAAGCAGTGGACCGGCCTTTTTATAGCCCGCCCAGGTGGCGGTTACGTTGCCAGGCTTCTTGGTCCCTCCACGGAGATAAACGAATTGCGTGATTCGCCCATCCGCCCCGACGTAAAGATTCCAGGTGTCGCCCGGCGTGTAGCCGCCAACCTCCGCCGGATATTTTACTGACACGAGCGTTGCCGTGCCCTTGCCGATCGGCAATTTCTCCTTCTCGTTCACGGTCACTCTCGCGCTGGTGTCCCAGTCCGCATGGAACGGGAAGATGAACCAATAATTGTCGTTGACGAAGTTCGGATCGATCTCATCTTTCACGTTGGCCGGCGCGGCGTTGATCTGATTCCGGTTGTAAGTGACCTTCACCGGCTTGCCGTCCTTGTCCTTGCTTTCGTACGTGACTTGCCCGCTCTTCGGCTCCCAGGTCCACGTCCGCGAGAGACTTACCTTCTGCGCGGGCAGATCCAGATTGAACGTATAGCGAGCCGCCTCAATCTGCCCATACGAATCAAGCCCATAAGTTTTGGCAAGCTGCTCAACAATCAGTGGGCGCGTCTGTGCGTGGGACCTGCTCGCAACGATCATCACACCAAGTAGCACCCCAAGGATCTTCATGGAACACCCCAACTTGGTCATGTAAGTCCTCCTGAGTGAGTGGGACGATCGACGTTTTGGATGCCCTTCAAGCGCTTGCGGGTACAAAAACTTCTCCTGGCCCCATGGATCTCTCTGCCCTGTCGGCTAAACGTCTCTGGATGTGAGCTTCATTTTCCTTCTACACCTTCTCCAAGCTCCGCGATCGTCTCCCGCCATTCCCTGAGCCAGTTCGCAGTACGGGGCGCCTTCGCGGGAGCGAGTCGCAGTTCGCTCGCCAGCAGCCGCAGATCGCTGGCCACGTCAATATCGTAGAAGGGCTCCGTGAAGCCGGTGGATAGCTGTAGGCTCTTTGTTCGCGACAACAGTCGCTCCAGCGCGCTCCGCGTTCCCATGCCGTCGTTTTCGAAGAGCGTCGGATGAGCGGCCTTGGCCCCCACCAGATAGTAGCCCCCGTCGTGCGTTGGCCCGACCACGACGTCATGGCTGCAGAGAATCCCGAAGGCGCGTTCGAGGACGAAGGGAGAAAGGTGCGGGCTGTCGCTATTGAAGGCGATGACTTGCTGGCGGCCGGCAGCGGTGAAATGTCGAAAAGTATGGGAGAGACCTGCGGCGAGGCCTTCTCCCTTTTGCTTTACAATTTGCACTGTATCACCGAACAACTGTGCCAACTCCTCTTGATCCTGCTCCGGGCACATCACGGCGATCTCCACGCTCACCAACGATTTTGCCAACGCGAGCGTGTCCTCCAAGAGGCAGCGATACAGTTCCGTCACCGCCGAAGCAGGCAGGCTTTCCGTCAGACGCGTCTTGACCCTCCCTGGCTTTGGGGCTTTCGCCATAATGACCAAGGTTCGGCGAGTGTGAGGAGAAGGCGCGATCGTCAGTTTGGAAGTAGCCATGGATTCTCGATGGGGCCTCAGGCCGGGCGCGGCGTTTCCGCCTTCTTGTTCCGGAAACAATAGCGCACAATGCGGCTCAGAATGAACCACCCGGCGCCAAGCGTCCCTTTCACCGTGCCGCTGATTTTGGACTTGCCAATACGCGGATGGTAGCTGACCGGTACTTCCGCGATGCGATATCCCGCAATGGCTCCCTTGAGGATCATTTCCACCGCCCAACCGTACGTTTCCTCTTCCAGGTCGAGCGCACGCAGCACTTCGGCCCGGCTCGCGCGAAACGGACCAAGGTCGCTGAGCTTCACCCCATACAATATCCCGATCAGGCCAGCGGCCAGCCGGTTGCCAAATGCCTGGTGCCACGGAAGCGCGCCGGGCTCGTTGTTTCCGCCAAGGCGCGATCCCAGCGTTATGTCCGCGCGCCCCTCGAGTATCGGAGCCAGCAGAATCGGCAGCTCGGAAGGGCGGTCGCTGTAGTCCCCATCCAGGAAAACGACCACGTCCGGTTTTTCCGCGTTGGCAAGCCCGGTTAAACAGGCGCGTCCGTAACCACGGCGCGGCTCGAGGATGACCTGCGCTCCCATCCTGCGGGCAACATCAGGCGTTCCATCGGAAGAATTGCTGTCGACAACAATGACCTCGGTGACCAGCTCCGAAGGCAGATCCGCCAATACACGGCCAATGGCCAGCGCTTCGTTATGGGTGGGAATAATGACCGAAACTCGCACGAGGTTCGCTCGTCACCACCACAGGGATGTGGGACTCTTCCGCGCCAGAAATGCGTCCATGCCCCAGCTGCGCCCACCGCGGCCGATGGCGAGTGCCAGCGATACCATCACCGGAACCAGCAGCTCCCAAATCCAGGCCGTGCCCCATTCGGAGACCCACAAACTGCCGAGAAACAGAAACGCGACAAAAGCAGCGGGCCGCGTCAACAGGCCGATCAATAGAAGGATTCCGAGCGTCGCCTCCGTCATGCCCTGCATCGGAGCCGCCATCGCGGCATGGCTTGCCGCCAGGCCCATCACCATTTTCCAGATAGCCGGCGCATGTCCGGACTTGATGTAATAATTGATGAGCCCCGCGTATCCTGCCGGCGTGTAGAGATGCTTCCCCAGATTTTCAAAAAATACCCAGATAAACATGGAGCCGATCGTTAGCCGAGCCAGTGCCAGGCCCTTCGCGGCATCACTTTGGCCGGAAACGTCCACCGCCCCATTCTGTAATCGAGTTGCGTTTGTCGTCATCCTGAACCTCGGCGTAAAGTGGTTGTGCTGGTGACGGGAGACCGCGAGTTTTGTCTGTTTGCCCGTTAGAGCCAAATGCATGCCATGAGGTTACAGAAAGTTAAGGTATTCTAGCCCCAGTTCATGCGCATCACACACCTGAGCACCACCGATCTTGCCGGCGGAGCGGCGCGTTCCGCCTTTCGACTGCACCAGGGCCTGCTGCAAATCGGATGTGAATCTCGCATGCTGGTGCAGCGCAAGCTCTCCCCCGATCCCACCGTTTTGCAATTCGTGCCTCCGAACGATCCGATTGCCCGCCTTCGCCGCGCCATTTACGGTCGCTATCTTTCCCAAAGCCGCCGCGCGCTGGAAGCTCTACCCCCAGGCGCATCCATCCTCACCGAGGACCGCAGCGAACATGGCGCGGACATCCTCCACCAGTTGCCAGGGCAAGAAATCTTGCATCTGCACTGGGTAGCCGCCCTTTTTGACTACGCCGAATTCTTTCGCCGCCTGCCGGCCAATTTGCCTGTCGTCTGGACGCTGCATGACATGAATCCCTTCACCGGCGGTTGCCACTTCGATGACTCGTGCGGCAAATTTGCGCAGGGATGCGGTTGCTGCCCGCAACTCGCTTCGCTGCTTGCGGACGACTTTTCCGCAAAATGTTGGAAACGGAAGATTACGGCGCTGGGCAACATCGCCACGGATCGGCTTCATGTGGTTGCCCCCAGCCGGTGGATGACCGGGGAGGCGCGAAAGAGCCCCATCCTCGCAAAATTTCCCATCAGCACCATTCCGTATGGCCTCGATACCGAAAAGTTCAAGCCTCATGACAAACGTCAGGCCCGGATAGAGTTCGGGATCCCCGCGGACGCAAAAGTCATCTTGTTCGTTGCTGATTCCCTCGAGGAGAAGCGAAAGGGGCTCCACAAACTGATGGAGGCTGTTGCGGAACTGCCTGGCCAGACTGGCGCCTGTCTTTTGAGTCTCGGCAGAGGGATTGAGACTCCGGCTTCCGGGATTCCCCTGAAAAACCTAGGATTTCTCTCCGAGGACGACAAACTGGCGGCTGCCTACAGCGCCGCCGACGTGTTCGTGGCTCCCTCGCTCCAGGACAATTTCCCCAACACCATTCTGGAGGCAATTGCATGCGGCACGCCCGTGGTGACGTTTTCGGTGGGCGGCTGTGCCGAACAGGTTGTCGAGGGGGAAACCGGCCTGCTGGCAAAACCCGGCGACTCACTTGCGCTCCGAAACGCCATTGTTGCACTTCTTCAAAACTCCGCCTTGCGCGAGAAAATGTCGCAACTTTGCCGCAGAGCGGCGCAAGAAAACTTCAGCCTGATCATCCAGGCGCAACGCTACCGGTTGCTCTACGAGAGCTGTCTTTCATGAAGGCCGAGAGAAAAGTGGGAGAACCTCCTTTTCGGGAACATTGGGCCCGGAGGCGGCCTTGCGATAAACTTCTCAAATCGTTTTCAGGGGCAAAAATCCTCCTAAGGTAGATTCATGACGGATCTAGCGATTGTTGCCCGCGGCTTGGGGAAAAAATACTCCTTGCGGCAGCGCGAAACTTCAACTTTGCTGCGCGACCAGATGGTTTCGTTTTTCCGCTCACCGTTGCGCCATCTGCGGCGGAATCCGCAGGAAACTTTCTGGGCCCTGAAAAACGTGTCCTTTGATTGCCGCCCCGGCGAGGTGATCGGTTTGATCGGCCGCAACGGAGCGGGGAAATCCACCCTGTTGAAGATTCTTTCGCGCATCACCCGGCCCACCGAAGGCTGGGCCGACCTTCGCGGACGCCTGGGAAGTTTGTTGGAGGTGGGTACCGGGTTTCATTCCGAGCTTAGTGGACGCGAGAACACCTATCTCAGCGGCGCAATTCTCGGCATGTCCAAGCAGGAGATCGACTCCAAATTTGACGCCATCGTGGAATTTTCCGAATTGAGCCAGTTTATCGACATGCCGGTGAAGCACTACTCCAGCGGCATGTACGTGCGCCTGGCCTTCGCCGTTGCGGCTCACCTGGAACCTGAGATTTTGCTCGTGGACGAAGTCTTGGCCGTTGGCGATTCCGCCTTTCAGGAGAAGTGTCTCGGCAAGATGAACGAAATATCCGGCACCGGCAGAACCATCATCATGGTCAGCCATAATATGGGGGCCATCACGCAACTCTGCAAACGCTGCCTGTTGATTGACAAGGGCAGAATTGTCGAGGACGGCGCCACCCACGCAACCGTGTCCAAATATCTGGCTTCGTTCACCAGCGACAGCACGTCCGTGGAATACCCCGCGGACAGTAATCCCGCCTCGCCGGCCGTCACCCTCCGCATCTGGATTGCCGACCAATCCGGACAGCCGATTGGCTCTGTGGACGTCCGCAAAGGCTTTCAAGTGGGCATCAAGGTCCTGGTGCGCAAACCGTCCACGGGGCTTGATGTTGGCTTTCGCATTGATAATTCGCTGAAGATCCCGATTTTTACTTCCAATATGTCGCAAGCGATGGGACGAAATGATCTTCTGAACCTGGGGGAAAACACCTTTCTCATCCCCGTCAAAGGCAATTTTCTGGCGCCCGACCTTTATTCTCTTACGGTGGGTCTGCATCGGCCCAATCAGGAAATCTACGAGATGCGCGAGCACGCCTTGAATTTTCGCGTGGAAGAGGCGGGCAGCGATATGTGGCAGTATCACGGCGCCAATTACGGAAATATTCTCGTGGATTTCCAGTGGCGTCGTCTTTGAGACCCAGCGGTTCCGCCTTGCCTTCCGGAACTTACGGGAACGAACGAAGGATTCATGAGCCACCCTGAGGAGTGCACGCTTTGCCGGTCCAGTAATACACGGCGAGTGCAGTCGTTTGATACTGCACCGATCGTCGAACGATGGCGGGAACTCTATGAAGTGGAGATTGCTTCCGAGTTTGCCTTGCTGAAGCAGTTTGAACTGTGGACTTGCGGAGACTGCGGTTTGCAGTTTTTCCTGCCGGCCTCCATCTGTGGTTCTTCAGCCGTGTATGAAAGACTGGATCGCTTCAGTTGGTATTACCTCCCGCAAAAATGGGAGCATTGGCAGGCGCTGGCAGATATTCGGGGATTCCGTCCGGTGCTCGAAATCGGATGTGGCTTCGGGGATTTCATCGAGCTTGCTCGCACCAAGGCTGGAATCGTGGTCGATGGCCTGGAGCAGAACCTTCAGGCCATCCAAACGGCGCGCGGGCGCGGCATCGTTCTGAAAGCCAGCAGCCTGGAGGAAATGGTCGATTCTTCCCGGGCGAAATACGGCGCCATGTGCAGTTTTCATGGACTGGAGCACATGGCGCGGCCGGGGGAATTCCTGCGCCAATGTTGCGAACTGCTTGCGCCAGGCGGCCGGTTGATTCTCGGGCTTCCGAGCGCCGATAGTTTTTTGCGGCTCGAATCGAATATTCTGGATTTGCCTCCGCACCACATGTCCCGCTGGCCGCTGCGAACCATCCAATTTCTGCCGCATCTTTTTCCGCTTCGCTTGCTTCGGCTTGCGGTCGAGCCGTTGGCGGAGATTCACGTTTCGGGCTACGTGGACGCGCATTGCCGCCGCATCGCCCGCAAGCTGTTCCCTCTCGCCAATCATCCCGCCCTGAAAACTCGCCTCAAGAAATTCCTGCTGCGCACGGGATTCCGCAAATTCCTCAAGGGGATGACCGTCTATGTCGTGTTTGAGCGGACTTGAAATGCCGTTTCATTTCTTTTCGCATACGATATGCTCAAACTTGAAGCGCCTTACTTGGGAACGCGAGTAGCGTTGTGACCAATCCAATTCCGGCACAGAAACTCCCATACCTGAACCTCGGCTGCGGCAGCCGCTTCCACCCCGCCTGGGTCAACCTCGACTTTGTCTCCAGCGATCCTTCGGTCCAGGCCCACAATCTCCGCGAAGGAATTCCTTATTCCGATGCCTCGTTCGACGTGGTCTACCACTCCCATCTGCTGGAGCATTTCCCCAAGGATTTCGCACCCAAATTCCTTCGAGAGTGCCGCCGAGTTCTTCGCCCTGGCGGGCTTCTGCGCATCGTGGTTCCCGACCTGGAAGTCATCGCCAGAAATTATCTCGAAGCACTGGAGGCGGCGCGGCAGGGAAGAGCCGGCTGGGATGCAAATTACGACTGGACGATGATCGAATTCTACGATCAGACGGTGAGGGAAAAATCGGGTGGGGGCTGGCTGGACTATCTCCGCCACGACCCAATTCCAAATTGGGAGTTCATCCTGCAGCGAGCCGGCACCGAAGCTCGGCGCGCTCTGCTGGCCATTCGCTCGCAAGCTCCTACCGGCTCCCAGGAGATGCCCCAACCTTCCGCAAGGATCAGGAGTCGCCCTGGTCCCACGCGGGGCAATTGGAAAGATATACTGGCAAGGGCGCTGCTCGGAAAATCCGATTTCGAGGCGCTTCAACTGGGCCGCTTCCGCCGCGGCGGAGAGATCCACCTGTGGATGTACGATTCCTATTCCTTAGCCCGTCTGCTGCAAATGGAGAGTTTTATCCAGCCCCGGAAGGTGGCCGCATCGGAAAGCTCCATCGCGAATTGGAGGTCGTATGGTCTGGACTCAGAGCCCGACGGCTCGACCTATAAGCCCGACTCTCTCTTTATGGAAGCGAGAAAGCCGGGTGGGACCTGAATACCCGGAAGGATGAAGGCCGGCCTCTGAAAGCAGTTGACACCCGATGGTAAGGAAGGTATGTTCAGAGCGGGTGGTCTACCGTATTACGAGAATATGGTATGACACCATCCTTCTCCCGAGGTGACCCTATGGCCCGTATCAGCTATCTCACTCCCGACGAGGTTTCCGATCCTCAGGCCCGCAAATGGCTGGAAGACGCCATTGCGGCCGGGCGCCCGGGACCCGAAAATCAGGCCATTCGCGCCCACCAGCCAGACGTGATGCGCTCTTTCACCCAGACCTTCGACATGCTGTTCAAACCGGGAAAAGGTACGGTCGAATGGGAGCTCAAGGAACTTCTTCGCGCTTACATCGCCATAAGCATGTCTTGTAGTTATTGAGCGGGCCAGGGAATCGCGCAGGCTGCGCGATCAAAAGAAGACCGCATGTCGGAAGTGACGAGCCACGAAACTTCCCAGCGCTTCACCGCCCGGGAAAAAGTCGCCCTCGCTTATGCGGACACCATCATCTGGGCCCCCGAACGCGCTGACGATGCCCTGTGGGAGCGTCTGCATGCGGAGTTCACCGAACCCCAGCTGGTTGAAATCGGTTACTGGATTGGTTTCATCTCCGGCGGACAGCGCTGGCTGAAAACGCTCAGCACGAAAAAGGGGGAACTCGCCGCGGTGCTGGCCGAAAAGCAAGGTCAAAAAGCATAGCCGTGAAGCGGCGCGCCTGGTACACCAGCCTGTATTTTCAGGTGCTGGTTGGTATAGCTTTGGGCGTTCTGGTTGGCCATTTCATTCCGAAAACCGGCGTTGCCCTGAAGCCCCTCGGCGACGCCTTCATTTCCCTGATTCAAATGATGATTGGCCCCGTAATTTTCGGGGTGCTGGTGCAGGGAATTGTCTCCATGACGGACATGAAGAAGTTGGGCCGCGTGGGATTGAAGACACTGGTGTATTTCAGCATCGTGTCGGCGATTACCCTGATCGTGGGGATGCTGGCGGCGCAGATCGGGCATCCGGGCATAGGCTTGAGCGCGACAGGTTCTGCCGCGCATGTCCAGCAGGCGGCGGGTTTTGCGGAAAAAGCAAAGCAAGAGGATCTTGCCAGTTGGCTGGTGGGGCTCATTCCCAAAACCTTTGTCGGCGCTTTTATTCACACGGATGTTCTCCAGGTGGTTCTGTTGGCGCTGCTTTGCGGGTTCGCCATGGTGCAGCTCGGCGAATTTGGCCAAAAAGCGGGCGCGGCGGTGGACATCGCCACGAAAGTGGCCTTTGGCATTGTGCGTTTCATCATAAAGTTGGCTCCCATCGGTGCGTTTGGGGCCATGGCTTACACCGTTGGACAGTATGATTTGAGCTCGCTATCGAATCTCGCGGAACTCGTCATCGCTTTCTTCGTCGCTTGCATTTTGTTCGTCATCATCGTTCTAGGCATCATCGCCAGGCTTTCCGGCTTTTCGCTCCTGCGCTTCATCGCGTATATCAAGGACGAATTGCTCATCGTCCTCGGCACCAGTTCTTCGGAAACGGTAATTCCAGACATGATCCGGAAGCTCGAAAATCTCGGCTCGCCGGGATCCACCGTTGGCCTGGTGTTTCCTATGGGCTATAGCTTCAATAATGCCGGCGCGAATATCTATATGACCCTGGCCGTGTTTTTTCTCGCGCAGGCCTGCAATGTGCAGTTCACGTTTGGGCAGATGGTGCGCGTCCTGCTGGTGGCCATGGTCGCTTCCACGGGAGGCGCCGGCGTGCCGGGAGGAGCATTCGTCAAAGTGGCCGCCATGATCAGCATGGTGCCCGGGATTCCCGTCACCTCCCTGGCGCTGCTGCTGGGCGTGGACAAGCTCATGAGCGAGTGCCGCGCGATTACCAACGTGATTGGCAACGGGGTCGCCACCATCGCCATCAGCCGCTGGGAAGGCGAACTCGACATCCCGACGTTGCAGCGAAAATTACGCGGCGACCCTGGTCCGCAAAACAACGCGACTCATTAGCCGCTGCGGAATCCCCCTGCGACCTTCGTCACCGAAAATCGGGGACAGGCAGTCAAAACTGGGTCATTGTTCGACCTCAGCGGGGATGGGAGTGAGTTGAAGGGAGTTTTAAGCTACATGCTTTGAGCTTTTTGGTTCACCCAACAGGCGCTAGGATGCGCAGGAAGAAGGGTAAACCATGGAAGAGGGACTGAGGAAGAGGCCGGAGCAGGACGAAGAGCAAGGGGAGTATGGAAGTGAGGAGAGAGGGCCAGCCCTGCCCGAGGGCAGGGCTGGCGAACGCCGTGGAGAGACGGCGCGGCAGTTGATCCGCCGGGCCAAGCAGGCCAGCCGCAGGAGATTTCCCGCCGAGGAAAAGATCCGCATCGTGATGGAAGGGATTCGCGCCGAGGTGTCTGTGGCTGATCTGTGTCGCCGCAAGGGTATTCATCCGACGATCTACTCCAAGTGGCCGAAAGATTTCATGGAAGCTGGCAAGTGTCGCTTGCGGGGAGATGCGAAACGCGATGCCACCAGTCAAGACGTCCATGATCTGCGGCAGGAGAATGAGCGGTTGAAGCTGCTTGTGGCGAACCTGAGTCTGGAAAATCTGACACTGAAAAAAAGCCGGTATTAGGGCTACTGGACGGGAAGCCTTACAGCCGGATGAAGCCCGACAGGAAACGCGAAGTGATTGAATTGGTGCGGTGGTCGCTGGTGACCAAGAAGGAGACGCTATTGGGATTAGGAATGTCTCCCTCGACGTGCTATCGCTGGCAGCGTCGCTTTCGAAGTGAGGGCGAAGCAGGTCTGGTGGACCGGCGACCGCAGCCAGGAACGATTGGGAACCGACTACGGCCGCAGGAAACGGAAAGAATCTTGGTGCCGGCGGGAGCGGAACCCCACAAGAGTCCGCGCGAAATCGCTTGCTGGATCAGCGATCATGGGGGTTCAGCGTTTCGGAATCGAGCGTGTTCCGGGTGCTGAAGCTCCACGGCCTGGTGCGGGAAGTGAACGTGGAGAGATTTCCGGCGGGCCCGGCGTACACCGTGAAGACGACTCGCGTGAACGAGCAATGGCAGAGCGATGCGAGTTATTTCTTCGTGATGAGCTGGGGCTGGTATTACCTGATCTCGGTTCTGGATGATTTTTCACGGTACATCCAGGCATGGCAGTTGAAAGGAGACATGAAGACGGAGCCGATCAGCGAAGTGGTGAAGCGAGCCATCGAGTGGACAGGCATGAAGCGCTTACCGGTGAAGCTGCGTCCCCGTAGAGAAATAAAAAGCCTTGGACCTTCCTGGCGCCACCGTGAACGTTAAGGATCTGCTGCCCGCAAATCTTGGCTATTACACGTATGCTGGTTCGCTCAACATTCCGCCGTGCAGCGAGGGGGGCACCTGGTTCGTCCTGAAGTCGCCGGACACCCTTTCCGCCGAAGAAGGGGCCGCCTTCGCGAAGCACTATCCAATGAACGCGCGGCCGATCCAGCCGTCCAACTGCCGGGAGATCCGCGAATCGAAGTAAGGGGAAATCGACAGTCGTCGAGGGTACTAGACCTGCTATGAGTCGGGAAGGTTTCAGTCTGGAGCAGCGGCCCTCCTCTATTAAAACACGATGTTGCCGTACCCCGCGTTCCCGTAGTAGTGTGCCCGAATGGCCAGCAAGCTGAAGTTTCGCTCTAAAGGGGGCCGTAAGACCATGCCAGCCGATCATGACGAAAAAAACGGTACCAATGGTGAACTGCGCGAAGGCGCAAATGTAGACAAGATTCGAGACATCCTTTTCGGCAACAACATGCGGGAGTACGAGAAGCGCTTCGCCCGCCTCGAAGAGCGCCTCACGAAATCCTCCGAAGCGCTTCGGGACGACCTGAAAAAACGCTTCGATTCTCTGGAATCCTATATGCGAGATGAGCTTGAAGCCCTCGGCGCACGTTTGAAAGCGGAAAAGGCCGAACGCACCGAGGCTTTGAAGGAACTCACACGCGAGTCGCGCGACAACGCCAAGGCCCTGGAAAAGAAGCTATCGCAGCTTGAAGAGCACTTGGATTCCGCACACACCGAGCTGCGCACCAAAATTCTCGAGCAATCCAAAACCCTGGGTGCGCAAATCCAGAAAACAAAGGACGATCTGGAAGCCGCTCTCGATCGGGAGGCCGAAACTTTGCGCACCGACAAGACCGACCGCCTCCAGCTCGCTAACCTGTTCACCGAAATCTCCCTGCGCCTGAAAGACGAACTCGAGCTCCCTGAGAAATAGGGAGATTCTTCACCAATGGGAACATCCCCAAAAAGTTCGCGCGATCCGCTTGAGTTTCGGAAGCCGGAGAGCTCGTCCGTGCCGGAACCTGAGCCACCGCCGCGCGAGGATGCGGAACAACTCTACGAGGAGCTGCGCGAACTGATCCTCGCGCCGGAGCAGCAGGCCCTCAAAGAGCTGCATCATCGCGTGGACGATCCGGCTTCGCGCACCGAAGACGTCGGCAGCGTGGTCGCCGAAGCAATCCAGTTGCGCCGCAAACAGGGCGGCGACCAGGCGCTAAGCGCCGCGCTGACGCCCACCATCGAAACGGCCTTGCGTGAGTCCGTTCGTAGCGATCCCCACACGCTCGCCGACGCGCTGTTTCCTGTGATGGGCCCGGCGATTCGCCGGTCGATCCTCGAAACACTTCGATCCTTTCTGGAATCCTTCAATCAGGTCCTGGATCAAAGCCTTTCCGTAAAGGGTCTGAAATGGCGGCTGGAAGCGCTGCGCACGGGACGCACCTTCACCGAAGTCGCCCTGCTGCACAGCCTGGTCTTTCGCGTAGAACAGGTTTTCTTGATTCACAAAAAGACCGGTCTGCCGCTGGGCCATGCCGTGGCGCCGGCTGTGGCCATGCAGGATCCTGGCCTGGTCTCTGGCATGCTCTCCGCCATTCAGGATTTTGTGCGGGATTCCTTTCACACCCCTCAGGAGCAGGGAATCAACCGCATGAACGTTGGCGACCTCGACGTGTGGATCGAGCAGGGGCCGTACGCGATTCTTGCCTGCGTGATTCGCGGAATTGCGCCGCGCGACTTGCGCGACCGCATGGCCGAAGTGCTCGAAAACGTCCACCGCGATTATCCCGAGCAACTCGACGCTTATGACGGCGATTCCTCTCCTTTTGCGAGAGTGAACTCCCAACTGGCCCGCTGCCTGGAGCATCGCTATCGCGAAGAAGCGCAACCCCGCGGATTTGGTTTTGCCTACGCGGCCGGCGTGCTCCTGATCCTTGTTCTCGCCGGATGGTTTGGCTGGCGCGCGGTCCAGTACGCGCGCTGGGAGCGGCTGGTGAGCGCGTTTCGCGAGCAGCCGGGTTATGTCATCACCTCGTTTGGCCGCGAGAACGGAAAATTCCTGCTGCGCGGCATGCGTGACCCGCTCGCCGCCGATCCGGCGCAGATCATTGGCGCTTCGGGTGTGAATCCCGCTTCCGGCGAGTTTCATTGGGGTGGCTATTACGCGCTGGACGACAGCATCATGCAGCAGCGGGCTGCGGCGCTGCTTGCTCCTCCCTTGGGGGCCAAATTACAGGTGAAAGACGGTGTGCTGCACGTTTCCGGAAGCGCTTCCGCCAATTGGGTCCGGGAAACGCAAAGCAAGGCCTTGCTGCTGCCCGGCATTCGCGCCGTCCAATTCGCCCCGGAATTGGAGCCGGATCGTCTCGCGTTCGCGCAGGCAAAAGCCACTGTGGAGGGCGCCGTCATTCGATTTCCGTTGGCCAGCGCCGCGCTTTCCTCCTCCGAACTCGCATCGATCCGCATATTGGCGGAAAACATGCAATCGCTTGTAATCGCCGCCCGCGTATTACACCGGGATGTGGCCTTCCAGGTTGTCGGGCACACGGACTCTACCGGCGCGGAGACTTCCAACCTGAACCTGAGCCAGCGCCGCGCCGATCGCGTCGCCTGGGATTTGGGCCGGAACGGCATCCCTGAAAAGCTGCTGCATGCGCAAGGCGTGGGCATCACGCAGCCGCTGCGCAACGAAGCCACCGAAGCCGATCGCGAATTCAACCGCAGCGCGACGTTTCAAGTCATGGTAACGGATCACTGATACTCCCGGCCATGCTCCAGAAAAAAATCTGCATGCTGGGATCGTTTGCCGTTGGCAAAACCAGTCTCGTTCGGCGTTTTGTGGAAAGTATCTATTCGGACGTCTACCAGACCACTGTCGGCGTGAAAATTGACAAGAAAAACGTGCAGGTGAACGGCGCTGAACTCTCGCTCGTCCTCTGGGATATTTATGGCGAAGACGATTATCAGAAAATGCGCTGGACGTACTTGCGCGGCGCTTCCGGCTATCTTCTCGTTGCCGACGGCACGCGCAAAACCACGCTCGAGAAAGCGTTTCAGCTCGAGCAGCGCGTCCGCGAAGAAGTGGGCGCGATTCCTTTCGTGTTCGTGATCAATAAATGCGACCTCCTTCCGGATTGGGAAGTGGACCCGGCGCTGGAATCGCAAATCGCCGCGAAGAACTGGAACGTCCTGCGGTCCAGCGCGAAAACCGGAGAAGGCGTGGAAGAGGCTTTCGCTCTGTTGGCGCGAAAAATGCTGGGGTAAGATGCCCGACGTGCTGCAAACATTCCTCGCGGAAATGGGCTTCGCTCTGATCGAATACCGGGGCGAAGGGGACTTTCTTGCCATGACTCCGCCTCCCGCGTGGTTCGTGAGTTTGTGGAGCGATTTGCAAAGACCAAACGGCCGGCTTCCGCTTGCGGGAAAATCACCCTTCCTGGAAAATTTTCTTTTCGAAGCGGAAGCCTTTTGGACTTCTCCCAATTCTCCCGGCTGCCAGTCCGAGACGTGGATTGAGAAAGCGCTGGACGGCCGCGAGATTCCTCTGCAAGCGAAGGCGCTGCTCCTTGACGGCAAACGCGTGCTTGCCATCTTCAGCCCCGTTTCCGAATTTCATCAGCAGGTGAAGATGCTGCAAACCGCGCGCAACGCCTTGCTCGATCACGAGCGCCTGGCGCGCGAAATTCAGAAAAAAGAGATCTTGTTGCACTGCATTGTGCATGACCTTTCGCAGCCGCTCAGCGTGATGCACGTGGCGATGGACTGCCTCGCCGATGAATCCGTCAGCGAGCGCTCCCGGCAGTTCCTTGCTCTGGGAAAGCTGGCCAGCCAGCAGCAGGAAACAATGATCCGCGACATCTTGCACACCTTTTCCGCGGACTTGCGCGCCTCGCTCGACGCTGGCGCCGAAGAAAGCGCCTCCGCCGATCTGCTGGAATGCGCGCGCAAGACCATGACCGCGCTTGGTCCAACGTTTGACGCCAAGGGCGTCCGCCTGGAAATTGCCACTTCGCTGGATCAGGCCTCGGCGTGGCCGGTGCGCGCCGAATCGTCGCGACTTCAGCGCATTTTCTCCAACCTGCTGGAAAACGCGCTGCGCTATACCCCGTCGGGCGCGCGCGTCACCGTGGGCCTCGAAAGCGAAAATGGATTTCTGAAGGCCTACATCGAAGACGAAGGCCCCGGCCTGCCCAGGGATTTGCGCCCGGATCAGATGTTTGGCCTGTTCATGCAAGGCAAGCAGAGCGGCGGCAAAGCGGGGCTGGGCCTCTATTTTTGCCGCATCACCGTGGAGCGCTGGGGCGGCAATATCGGCTGCGTTACGCTGCCCGGAAAAGGTTCACGATTCTGGTTCCGCTTGCCGCGCGCGGCCGGCCATCCAGCGGTCCCAGCCGCGGGCAAACCGGGAGCGCCGACAGGTCCGGCAGCCCCTCTGCCTGCGAAACCCATACGCCCGCTGCGAATTCTCTTTGCCGACGACCAGAAAGACATTCGCACGCTCATCACGTATCAATTGAAACGCAGCGGCCACAAGGTCACGCCGGCAAAAAATGGCCAGGAGGCCTTGCGACTGTTCCGCGAAAAAAAATTCGATGCCGTCCTGCTCGACCAGGAAATGCCGGGCCGGACCGGCGACGAAGTGGCCCGCGCCATCCGCAAGAGCGAGGCCGGCAGGCATTCGCGCGCGTTTCTCGTGGCTTCCACCGGCAACACCGGCGCGGAAGATATTCGCCGCCTGAAAGCGGCTGGCTTCGACTCCGTGCTCAGCAAGCCGTTTCGCCTCGAAGATCTGCACGCTCTGCTGGCCGCCGGGCCGAACATCGCTGCGGCATCCGCGTCCACGGGCGGCGCGGCCGCTCCGCAAAAGATCGACTTCGCGGAGCTTTTGAGTCGCGTCGGAGGCGACAAAAAACTCCTGAAGCGCATGACTGCCACTTTCTTGCGCGACACGCCCAAACGCATCGCCGCGATCGCCGCCGCCTTGCGCCGCAAAGACGCGGCCACGCTGGCTTCTCTCGCGCACGCCTTGAAAGGCTCCGTGAGTATCTTCGGCGCTGAGGTGCCGCGCCTTCACGCGCAGGATTTGCAGCAACTCGGCCGCGCCGGCGATCTTGCCGCCGCCGAGAGCCTGTTCGCTTCGCTCAAGGAAGAGATTGCGCACCTGCTGGAAAACCTGAGAGGATACGCAAATCAAACCCCCGCCAGGCCGGCGTCGAACCGCCCCCAGCGACCCAGGCCATCCCGGAACACGGGAAAACACCGGCGGTAAGGGTCCCGCGGCTTTCTCGCGTACGCAATTCGGAGATTTGCGCATGTCCCACATTCTGGTAGCGGAAGACGATGCCACAACACGGGAGATGATCCGTGGCATCCTGAAAAAGCAGGGTTATACCGTCAGTACGGCCGGAGACGGGATGAGCGCGCTCCGCGCGTTGAAGAAAAAGAATTTCGATCTTTTGCTGCTCGATATCTGGATGCCTAAAATGAGCGGCTTGGGCTTGATTGGCACGCTCCACGGCGAAAAGCACATCCCCAAAATCATTGTGATGACCTCGGATAAGGCTTCGGACACAGTGCTGAAGTCGCTGATCGGCCAGGTTTATCAATTCATGACCAAGCCCATCGAAGCCAACACCCTGATCAGCACCGTGGAAAACGCGCTTTCGCTGGATCCTGCCGTTCCGCCAATCGAGGTGCTCTCCGCCAACAAACATTGGGTGGAGTTGCTCGTGCCTTGCGAGCGCTCCGTCGTCTCTCGCGTCCAGAGTTTCCTTTCCCGGCTCGAAACGGATCTCCCTCCCGACGTTCTCGAAAAAGTCGGCTACGCGTTTCGCGAACTCCTGAACAACGCCATCGAATGGGGCGGGCACCTTGATCCCAACTTGAAGGTGCGCATTTCCTATATCCGCACGAAAAAGCTGCTGATGTACCGCCTCGACGATCCCGGGCCGGGTTTTAAGCTTGAAGAATTGAAGCACGCCGCGGTCAGCAATCCTGCCGACGATCCCATGGCGCACATGGCCGAGCGCGAGAAGAAGGGGCTGCGACCCGGCGGACTCGGCCTGATGCTCACGCAGCAACTGGTCGATGAACTGGTTTACAACGAAGCCCGCAACGAAGTCGTCCTGATTAAATACCTGTAGTTGCTTTCGCGGTTTTGTAGCGGCCGCTCATCGAGGCTTGCGATTTTCTGCGACCTCGTTTCACACCTCGCGCGTTGGTCAATTTCCCACCAGCGCCGTGCCTTGCTTCCGCTTTTTCACACGCCCCGGCTTTCGCCGCCGCCTCTGTTCTAGTACACTTGGCGATTCTGTTTGCATTTAATTTTCTATAAGGAGCGATTCCCATGGCTGCAGGCACCCTCAGCGGCGCCGAATTCAAGAAACAACTGCGTGCGGGCACACCGAAACTCGGCCTGTTTCTCAACGCGCACAGCCCCACCGTCGCGGAGCAACTCGCGCACAGCGGCTACGACTGGCTGCTGGTTGACTCGCAACACGGTCCGATGGGCTACGAAAAGCTTTCAGCGATGCTCAGCGGCATTTCGAATGGCGGCGCGAAATCGCTGGTGCGTGTTGGAGGCTACAGTGACCGGCCCGGCATTCAGCAGTCGCTGGATATGGGCGCGGATGGCGTGCTGGTGCCCTACATCAACACTGCCGAAGAAGCGCGCCAAGCGGTGAGTTGCGCGCGTTATCCCACCGCGGGCACGCGCTCGGTCTATTTTCCGCAACGCAGCATGAACAAGGATGGCCTGCTTGGCTACGCCGGCGCCGCCAACAACAACGTCATTGTCGCCTTGCAAGTGGAAACCGCGGATTGCATCAAGAACATCGACGATATCGCCGCCGTTCCCGGCGTGGACATCCTCTTCCTCGGGCAAAACGATTTGTGCATGTCCATGGGCTTGTATGAAAAGTACGGGTTCCCGCACATGTACACCTCACCGGAACTTGGCGCCGCCACGGAAAAGCTGGTCAGCGCGGTGCGCAAGAACAACGTAATCCTCGGCCTTTTCCTTTTTGGGACGGCCCGCGTCGGCGAATTTCTCGACAAGGGTTTTCCCTTCATCAGCATCGGCAACGATTTGCATCACATCCTGACGCAGGCGGGAGCCTACGTAAGGGACGTCGAAGAAATTGCCAAGGCCAAAGGGAAGAGCTGGGCACGCCGCCCGACGGCGCTCTTCTAAATCAAATCCCGCTTCCATTCTTCAAAGCCTCGCGGCGCCCGCCGCGAGGCTTTCTTTTGCCGCTTGGCCGTTCATTCCGATCATTTCGAAGAGCCGGCCAGGCGCACAATGTACACTGAAAGTGGGAAGAATCGACCGGATCATGCCAGCCAAAAATTGGGGCAACCGTCCCTGGACAATCGAATTTCACGCCAAGCCCCAGCCGCTGCCGCGGGCGGTCGATTTCGCCGTAGTCGGCGGCGGCTTCACGGGACTTGCGGCGTCCGCGTGGCTCAAACGCCTCGCTCCGGAAAATTCTGTAGCCCTTCTCGAAGCCGGCCATTTCGGCGACGGCGCCAGCGGCCACACCGGTGGCATGGCGTTGGCGGAATCCGCGGTGGGCGATTTGCCCGGCCTTGGCGATGTACTTTCCGGGTATACGAAGATTCTGCGACAGTTGAATGTCAACTCCGAGCTCCAGCTGCCGGGCGTTTATGAACTCGGCCGCAGCAAACCGCTGCCGCATTCACCGATCCGCTGGAAAGATTCCGGCGAACTCTGTGCGGTGAAGGAAGTCCCCGGCGGCACGATCAATCCCGGAAAGGTCGTCAGTGGACTCGCCGCAGCGGCAGATCGCCTTGGAGTTCAGCTCTTCGAAAATGCAGGCGTCGAATCCTTCGACGCCGGAGAACCGCTGCGCCTGCACGTCGCTCGCAGCACACTGCTGGCCAAGAAGGCGCTGTTCGCAACCAACGCATTTGGCCTGGAATTGACTGGTTGGACCCAGCGCGCCGAAGCTTGTTTCACGATCGCCGTCGCGACCAAAGAAATTTCCGATTCGGCGCGAAATGCCATGGGTCTCGGCGAAGGAAAACCGTTTTACACCGTCGACCTTCCGTATCTCTGGGGACGCCTCCTTGGCAAACAGATTATTTTCGGCAGCGGCCTGGTTCACTTTGCCGGCTGGCACGAAATGCACGCGCTCGATATCGCCCAAGGCGAAGCCGCGGAACTCTTCGCCCGGCTCGAAAGCCGCATCCGTTCTCTGCATCCCGCCCTGTGTGAAATCGAGTTCACGCACCGCTGGGGAGGGCCCATCTGCATTACCCGGGACTGGCGGCCTGTCTTCGAACTTCATCCGAAAAGTCCGCACGCCGTTGTGTTGGGAGGATTTTCCGGCCACGGCGTCGCGCAATCCGTCTATCTCGGGGCCTGGTCCGCCGAAGTGCTCCTGGGCAAGCGTGGCTTGCCCAGTTGGAAATAACGCTGAGATAAAAAAGTCGCCAGCCCCGGTGAGTGGCCTTATCCCCCGTGCCCGAACGCCGGCAAGGTCTTCAGCATTGCCGATATGCCGTTCCACATGATCTGCGTGCCGATGCACACCAGCAAAAACGACGAGAGCCGCATCACCACGCTCATCCCCGTTGCGCCTAATGCCAACGCCAAACGATCGGAGAACGCGTAGCAGAGATACACACTCGCGGCGATCAGCACGGAACCAATGACGGCTCCGATCATCGAAAGCAGGAGCTTGTGAGCCGAGTGCGGCTCATTGGCGCCCAGAGTGATGGCAACGGAGATGGAGCCTGGGCCCACCGTCAGCGGAAGCGTAAGCGGATAAAACGCCTTTTGGAACAGGTCATTGGTGTCCACGCTGCGGTGGACGCCGGCTTTTGTTTCATCCTCGTCTTTTTGCTTCAGCATCGCCCATCCCGTCGCCACCACCACCATCCCGCCGCCCACCTGCACCACCGGAATGGAAATTCCGAAAAAGTCCAGAATGTAGGTGCCGATGAAATAGGAGCCGACAATCAGAAGGATGGAGTTGAGCGCGATGCGCCTCGAAAGCAGCTTGCGTTGCTCCGTCGAGTAATACCGGGTCAACGAAAGAAAGATGGGCGCGCCCCCCAGCGGATTCACAATGGGGAAAAGAGCGGTGAGCACCAATAAGGTCGACTTAAACAGTTGGCCCATGAGCAGACAGCGAGTATAGCTACAAAGCTTTCGAAGCCGAAACGAGTTTTGCCGTCGTGATGGCTTGGCCAACGTGGCGCTGCGTGTGCTCGGCGACGTGCACCAGCAAACCGCCCAGCGTGGTGGGCAATTGTTTTCGCCCCACCAGGCGAGGCGCCGAATAGTCCTGCGAAGAGAGATCTCGCACGCGCTGGAATGCCCGAGACACCGCCGCATCCAGCGCTGCCAGAATTTCCTGCGTCGAACCAGTTGCCCCCGCTTCCAGCTTCAGCGCTTGCTGCTGCGCCTCAGTCAATGCTTGCCCCTCCGCATACGTCAACAGGCGGTCGATGCTTCCAGCGATATGCCGGATTTGAAACCCCACGGAGGGAAGTCCCGCCGGGCGCGTGTGAATTTGCTCCGCTCGGAGGCCGCCGCACCAGCGATGCAGATCTTCCTGAGCCAGCTCCAGCGCGTGCAACACTGCGCGTGCGACCGCGGGAACTTCCGTCAACGTTCCGCGCAGCCACGGTTCCGGAAGCGCGCTTCTGCTTTCCGCCATGAAGAAATCCTCAGAACCTTCGCGGCGTGAATTGACACGCCACAACGCAGCCAATAGGATGGAAAACTTCCCGCAAAGATACAACCATTTCCTTGCGGCCAGGGGCACGTTCAACATGAGATCGCCACGCCGAAATCTCCGCGCGGCCGCATTTTTGTTTTTTACCGCAAGTCTCTGCTTTGCCGCGCCAACGGCAATCGGCCCCGCGGATAGCCAGCGCTACCTCAACGACATCAAGGTCCTGACGCGGGACAATATGGAAGGCCGTGGCGACGGTACCAACGGACTGACCCGCGCACAACATTTTCTCGAGGCTCGCTATAAAAGCCTTGGCCTCGAACCCGCCGGTGCCAATGGCTTTCTGCAGCCCTTTACCGTCACCATCGGCGCAAAAATCCATGGCAAAAATCACCTGCACGTGCAGAACGGCGCGGTGAAATCCGAACTAAAGCTCAATCAGGACTACGTGCCGTTCAGCTTCTCCGAATCCGGCCCCGCCAATGTGCCGCTGGTGTTTGCTGGGTATGGAGTGACCGCGGATGAGTTTGCCTACGACGATTACGCCGGCCTCGATGTGAAAGACAAACTTGTGGTGGTGTTGCGCTATGAACCCGCCGGCTTCGCCGCCAAATCCGGAAACCAGGGGCTCACGCATCACGCGCAACTCGTCACCAAGGCTATTAACGCGCGGAATCACGGCGCGAAGGGTCTCATTCTGCTGAACGGCAAGCTAAATGAAGGCGAGGAAGATTTACTCACGCGGTTCGGCAGCGTCAGCGGCCCGGAAAACGTCGGCGTTCTGTTCGCCCAAGTGAAGAACGATATCGCGGACGGCTGGTTTAAGGCGGCAGGAAAGACTCTGAAGGATGTGCAGGAGCAAATCTATTCCACGGACAAACCGGCGTCGTTCAACTTTCCGGACACGCTGCGCGCCTCGCTTGCCATCGACATCGAGACCATCCACGCCAAAGTGAACAACGTCCTCGCCTATCTTCCCGGCAAATCCGGCGAGTATATCATTCTTGGCGCGCATTATGACCATCTCGGCCGCGGCAATTTCGATTCGCTTGCGCCCTCGCAAATCGGGCAGATCCATCCTGGCGCCGACGACAACGCTTCCGGCACGGCAGGCTTGCTGGAACTCGCGCGCCTGTTTGCTCCCCTGAAGGGCCAATTGCCGCGCGGCATCCTCTTCGCATCGTTCGCGGGAGAAGAGTTGGGGTTGCTCGGCTCGGAAGCCTGGGTGAAATCTCCCACCAAGCCGCTCGACAAGGCCGTGGCCATGCTCAACATGGACATGATCGGCCGCATCAAGGACGACAAGGTTTACATCGGCGGGGTGGGCACGGGTTCCACGTTCCAGAAAGTTCTCGATCAGGCGCGCGGCGATTCGCACTTGAAGTTCGAG
Source organism: Acidobacteriota bacterium (assembly GCA_021324935.1). Taxonomy (GTDB): domain Bacteria; phylum Acidobacteriota; class Terriglobia; order Acidiferrales; family UBA7541; genus Acidiferrum. The sequence continues at coordinate 35,709 of JAJPIE010000064.1, read as the reverse complement.
TATTCGCAGACTGGTTATGCCGCCAGCGACCATACCTCCTTCATCACGCAAAAAATTCCCGTGCTCTTTTTCTTTTCCGGCCTGCACGCCGATTATCACAAGCCTTCGGACACCTGGGAGAAGATCAACCCGGAGGCGGCGGCGCGCCTGGTAAATGTGGTGGCGGCGGCGACGATGGCAATCGACGACGCCCCCGAGAAGCCCGCCTTTATCAACGTGGTCGAAGCGAATCCTCATGCCGGAGGCGTGCCCAGCGGCGGTGGCTACGGCCCGTATTTTGGTTCCATTCCCGATTTCGGCCAGACGGAAAACGGCGTGCGCTTCTCCGACGTCAAACCTGGCTCGCCTGCCGCCAAGTCGGGATTTAAGGCCGGCGACGTGCTCATCAAGTTCGGCGACATGCCCATCAAGAATCTGTATGACTTTACCGACGCCTTGCGCCGCAGCAAGGTGGGCCAGGTCGTGCACGTCCTCGTGTTGCGCGACGGCCAGGAAGTCTCTGCGGACGTGAAGCTGGAGCAGCGCAGGTAGCCGCTCGAAAATTCTTTCATCGGAGTCTGGAAACTGTGTTTACCCGGAAATGGATTGGCCTTTCGCTCGCGGCACTCCTTTCTCTCTGCTTCCTTTACGGCGATCGCTTCTCGCCAATTGCCGGTGGAGTCTACGCGGATGGCGCGCTTTTGCTCCCGCCGGAGCAAAAACACCTGAAGAACGCGCGCCAGCTCACCTTCGGCGGCCAGAATGCTGAAGCGTATTTCTCCGCCGACGATAAGCAGCTCATCTTCCAACATCAGGGCGGGGATGTCCCCTGCGATCAGATTTACACCATGCTTGTCAATCCTCCGGACGGCAAGCCCCCGGCGCCGAAACTCGTGAGCACGGGCAAAGGGCGAACGACTTGCAGCTATTTCTTTCCGGCCGGCGACAAGATTCTTTTCTCCTCCACCCACGCCACCAGCCCCGATTGTCCGCCGAAGCCGGACTATTCCCGCGGCTACGTCTGGCCGATCTACAACACGTATCAGATTTACACCGCGAAGCCGGATGGCTCGGACTTGCAGCAGCTCACCCACGCCGCCGGCTACAACGCCGAAGCCACCATCACGCGCGACGGCAAGCACATCGTCTTCACCTCCACGCGCAACGGGGATCTCGACATTTTCACCATGGACGCCGACGGCTCCAACGTAAAGCAACTCACGCACGAATTGGGCTATGATGGCGGGCCGTTCTGGTCCTATGACGGCACCAAAATCGTTTACCGCGCGCAGCACCCAGGCACCCCCGAAGAAATTAAGGATTACAAAGACCTGTTCGCCCAAGGCCTGATCCGTCCGGGAAATCTCGAAATCTGGGTTATGAACGCCGATGGCAGCAACAAGCACCAGGTGACCCGTAACGGCGCCGCGAATTTCGCGCCCTACTGGTTTCCCGACGGAAAACGGATTATCTTCGCCTCCAACCTGGCGGATCCAAAAAATGGCCGGGACTTCGATCTTTACGTGATCCATGAAGACGGCACGGGCCAGGAACGCATCACCTATCATCCGGATTTCGACGCGTTTCCCATGTTTTCTTCGGATGGCAAGCGTCTCGTGTGGGCTTCCAATCGTCTCGGCAAGGCGCCGCACGAAACCAATATTTTCATTGCCGACTGGGTCGAATAGAAACTAACTGCCGCTCACCAAAGGAGGATTGCCCTTGTCCACAAAGGCCGCCAAGCGAAGCGCCAAGCAGAAGCCCGGCCATCGCGCCGAGGAAACCTTTCGCGTACTGATCTCCCACCAGCGCATCCGCACGCGCGTCCGCCAGATGGCGCAGGAAATTCGCCGCGATTTTCCCAACGACCAGATTCATCTCGTTGGAGTGTTGAAAGGCTCCGTCCTGTTCCTGGCGGATCTGGCCCGTGAACTCGGCGGCGAGGTTTCCTTCGACTTCATCTCCGTTTCAAGCTACGGCAAGGGCATGGACTCGACCGGCGAAGTCAAACTCATCAAGGATCTCGACGTCAGCATCGAGGGCCGGACCGTCCTCGTGGTCGAGGATATTCTCGATACCGGCCTGACGCTGAAATATCTCCTGCGCCTGTTTGAAGAGCGCAAGCCGAAGCACCTCCGCGTGGCGGTTTTGCTCGACAAGGTCGAGCGCCGCATCGCTGACGTGAAGGCCGATTACACCGGCTTCGTTATCCCCAACGAATTTGTGGTGGGCTATGGCCTCGATTTTGATGAGCGTTACCGCAACCTGCCCGATGTTTGCGTGGTCCGCCTGGGGCCACACGGCAAAACCAAGGTGGATGCGTGATGCCCACTTTTTGCCCCGGCGTGCAAGCATAATTCGCCTGTTATACTAGTTGCATTCATGGACGCTACCCAATCGAATTCAGAGGCACAAACCAGCGCGGAGCAGCTCCAGGTGTCGTCGGAAGTCCTGGCGACGCTCGCGGAGATCGGCGAAGAGGTCAACGCCTCGCTCGATCTCGATGAAGTGCTGGCGCACACCGCCGTTCTCATCAAGCGCTACATCGACTACGAATTTTTTGGTGTGCTGATGCTCGACGACACGGGCTCGTACCTGACGCATCGCTTCGCCATCGGCTATCCGCCAGGCCTTGCGGAAAATCTCCACATACCTGTGGGGCAGGGAATCACCGGCACGGCCGCGGCCACCGGCTTGCCCGTGCGCGTCAGCGACGTCTCACAGGATCCCCGCTACATCAATGCCATCGAAAGCGTGAAGTCGGAGTTGGCCGTGCCGCTAATCTTCCGCGGCAAATGCGTCGGCGTGCTGGACATCCAAAGCCGCCACCTCGATTATTTCACCAGGGAACAGCAAAAGGTCATCACGCTGCTGGCCAGCCGCTTGGCGGTGGCCATCGAAAACGCGCGGCTGTTCCAGAAAGTCCGCGCGCAGGCCGAAACGCTGCTGGTGCTCAACGAAGTCAGCCGCGAAATCAGCTCAATTCTCGACGTCGAAGAGCTGTTGCGTCGCGCGGCGGAGCTCGTCAAGCGCGTAATCGACTACCAGATCATCAGCATCATGCTCTACGACGAGGAGCAGAAAATCTTCCGCCACCGCTTGGACGTGAAGCATGGCCAGCGCGTGCAAGGCAAGCTGCGTGTGGCGGCAACGGAGGGCATTGTTGGCGCAGCGGCTACCTTGCGCGAGGCGGTGCTGGTGCCCGACGTCACCAACGACCCGCGATACCTGATGGTGAATCCAGAAACGCGCTCGGAGCTCGCCATTCCGATGATTTACAAAAACAAAGTCACCGGCGTGCTCGACCTCGAAAGCCCGCAACTGAATTATTTCACCAAAGAGCACGTCCAGACGCTCACGATTCTTGCCGCGAACCTCGCCGTGGCGCTGGAAAATGCGCGCCTCTATGAACAAGTCGCCCGCGACGAAGCCCGCATGGAGCGCGATTTGCAGGCCGCGAAACGCATCCAGGGCGCCCTGCTGCGCGCGGTGCCCGCCGACGATTACGGCCTCGATGTGGCCGCGCGTTACATCTCCGCGCGCGAAGTCTGCGGCGACTTGTACGATTTTCTGCGCTACGGTCCGCAACAGCTTGGCGTTGCCCTCGGCGATGTGAGCGGCAAAGGCACCGCCGCCGCGCTTTTCGGCGCCGTTTCGATCGGCATCATGCGCAGCCTGGGGCCGCAGAAGCTGCAACCCGCCGAGCTCCTCCGCCAGATGAATCAATTGATTGGCGAGCGCCGCATCGAAGGGCGTTTCATGACCGCCTGCTTCGCCACCTGGCAGAAAGGCCGGCAGAAATTGCGCGTTGCCAATGCCGGGCAGTCGCAGCCCTTGCTTTATAAGCGTGGCCGGTGCGATCGCATCGAGCTCACCGGATTTCCCTTGGGCATTTTTGAAGACGTCACCTATGATGAGTGGAGCGTAACGCTTGAAGCCGGCGACGTTCTCGTTTTCCATTCCGACGGCATCGCGGAAACTTCCAACAGCGAAGGCCAGCTTTTCGGCACCGAGCGCCTCCGCCGCTTGATCGAGCAGCATCACCAGCTCACCGCCGCGGAAATAGCCGACCGCGTCCTGAACGAGGTGGAGTGGTTCTCGCAAAGCGCGCCACTTTCGGATGACCGCACGCTGGTGGTGATGAAGGTGAAATGAGCCCCCACGTGAAGGCCCGGCGGGGGCTGCCCTATGTGGACCCCGCGAAACACTTACCCCATTTTTCCTGGAAAAAGAGGGGCGGTGCCGCCCGCGAGGTTTATTGCGAACAGGTTCCCCTTTCGCAAATTGCGCGGCGCTACGGGACGCCCGCATTCGTGTACAGCCGGCAAGCCATCCAGGACGCCTATCGCGGAATTGAGCGCGGCCTGGCAAAGGTGCCGCACCAGGTGTGCTTCGCCGTTAAAGCCAATGGCAACCTTTCGATTCTGAATTTTCTGGCAAGCCTCGGCAGCGGCTTCGACATCGTTTCCGGAGGCGAACTCGCGCATCTCGGCCATCTGGGCATCTCCGGCCGCCGTATCGTGTTTTCCGGCGTGGGCAAAAGCCGCGAAGAGATTCGCGAAGCGCTTCGCTATCGCGGCAATCGCAGGGATGCCCGTGGCATTTTGCAGTTCAACGTGGAATCTCCGGCGGAACTTGAAATGCTGATCGAAGAAGCGTCTCGCGTTTCGCGGGCCGCTGAACGGGCCCCGGGCGTTTCGGTTCGCGTGAACCCCGACGTGAAAGCGGGCGGCCATCCGCACATCGCCACGGGACTCGAAGAGCACAAATTCGGAATCGCCTGGCCGGAGGCGAGAAGACTTTATCTCGCGCATCGCGGAGCGCAGGCAATTCGCTGGCAGGGAATCAGCGCGCACATCGGCTCGCAGATCGTGGACCTGCAGCCGTTTCGCCGCGCACTCGAACGCCTGGCCAGCTATCTGCTGGATCTTCGCCGCCAGGGAATCGCGCTGGAATACCTGGACGTGGGCGGCGGCCTGGGTGTGCGCTACACCAGCGAGCACCCGGCTTCGCGGTCCGACTACGGCCGGATGATTGCGGAAATTGCCGGGCCGCTTGGCGTGAAGGTTTTGCTCGAGCCCGGGCGGTCCATTATCGCGGAATCCTGTGTGCTCCTCTCCCGCGTGGTGTATACGAAGTCGAACTCCCGGAAATCGTTTGTGATTCTCGATGCGGCGATGAACGACCTGATGCGCCCGGTGCTCTACGACGCGCCACATCCGATCACGCGGGTCGTGCAGGCTTCCTCAAGGAATGAAAATTCCGCCGAGCGATCAGACATCGTCGGGCCCGTCTGCGAAACCGGCGACACCTTTCTTGTGGATTGGCCGCTGGGAAGCGTTTCACAGCGTGATCTAGTCGCCATCTGGCTGGCGGGCGCCTACGGATTCGCGCAATCTTCCAATTACAACGCGCGAGGCCGTGCTGCCGAAATCCTCGTTTACGGAAGAACCGCGAAGCTCATCCGTCGCCGCGAAACCTATCGTGACCTGCTGCGCACCGACGTACTCGGCTGAGGCCTACGCCTCGCCCCACTTCAATTTGTTGCGCAGGATCTCGAAATACGTCTTGTTCGGCGGTTGAATGAGTTTTAACCGCTCCTTCGAACGCGCAATTTTTACGCGGTCGCCCAGTTGCATGGGTACGCCGGTCTGCCCGTCCAGGGTAAGAAAGACGGAATCGGAACTCTCCGAAAGATGCAACTCGATCGCCGAGCTGTCCTGGATCACCACGGGACGGTCGCTGAGCGTGTGCGGGCAAATCGGCGTCACCAGAATCGCCGCCACACCCGGTTGCACGATCGGCCCGCCGGCGGAAAGCGAGTATGCGGTCGAACCCGTTGGCGTGGCCACAATCAATCCGTCGGCGCGATAGCGGCAGACGAACGCGCCGTTGATATGGAGTTCCACTTCAATCATGCGCGCCAGCGTGCCCTTGTGTACCACCGCATCGTTCAGCACGCGCTGCTGTGTCAGCAATTCGCCGTTGTGCGTGCGCTCGACGGAGAGCAGCACGCGCTCTTCAATTTTTGCCTGGCCCGCCAACGTACTTTCCAGAGCCGGATACAGCTCTTCCACGGTGAAACTGGTTAGAAATCCCAGGCTGCCCATGTTTATGGGCAGAATCGGAATGTCGTGATGCGCGGCCTCGCGCGAAGCGGCAAGAATGGTGCCGTCGCCGCCCAGCACCAGCAGCAAGTCGGATTCCTGCGCCACCTGGTGCCGCGTTTTCCCAACCGAATTCCCGTGCAACACCGTGGCGGTTTCAATGTCATAGGCGGCCTGCAAGCCGCGCTCCTGCAGCCAGCGCAGCAGCGGCGGCACCACTTCGGCGATGTTCGAGCGCCGCGGGCGGGAGATAATGCCAATTCGTTTGAAAGTGGGTTCGGGCCGCATGGACTATCGGGATTCTACCCCAGCCGGTTTTCGCGCGTGAAGGAAATACTCCTGATTGCCCTCCGCCCCGGGCAAATGGCTGGGCGCCGCTCCAGAGGCGGTTAGTCCCAGCGCTTCGGCCGCTTGTCGGACGCTCGCGATCGCCTTGTCGTGCAATATTTTTAAGCGCACGATACCTCCTTTGCCGACATCTTCGCGCTGCAATTCGAATTGCGGCTTGATCAGGATCAGCAGTTCGGCTCCGTCCTTCGCGCAAGCCACCGCGCCTGGAAGCACTTTGCTGACGGAAATGAACGAAACATCGGCCACGACCAGGTCCACGGCTTCGGGCAGATCCGCGGCACGCAGGTCGCGCGCGTTCTTTTTAATCCGGAGAACGCGCGCATCTTCCCGCAGTTTCCAGCTCAACTGGTCCGTATTGACGTCCACGGCATAGACGTGCGCCGCTCCGCGCTGCAGCAAGCAATCCGTAAAGCCGCCGGTCGAAGCACCCAGGTCAAGGCAGACTTTTCCCGCCGGGTTCACTTGAAAATCTTCCAGCGCACCTTCGAGCTTGAGCCCGCCGCGGCTGGCGTATCTCTGCAGCCGGCTGTGGACTTCGATATGCGAGCTTTCCGGCAGCAGCGCACCCGCCTTTTCCGCGCGTTTCCGGTCTACTTCCACTTCGCCCGCCAGAATCATCGCCTGCGCCTTGTGGCGCGACTCGGCCATCCCCCGTTCGACCAGCAGCACGTCCAGGCGCTTGCGCTCCGCTTTTGCGTTCATGGAAATGGGTGTTAGGTGCGCCGAAGGACCAAAAATTCCGCGATGGTGCGCAACCGGCTGGCGCGTTCGTCGTAGGGCGCCAGCTCCGCGATCGCCTTGCCGGCGAGTTCCTTCGCAATTTGTTGCGAGCGTTCCAGGCCAAACACCGCCGGATAGGTCGCCTTCTGCTGCGCGATGTCCTTGCCCGCGGTTTTGCCGAGCGCCGCGGAGGATTCCGTCACGTCCAGGATATCGTCGGTCACCTGAAACGCCCAGCCGATGGTTTCGCCAAAGCGCCGCAATCGCGCCACGTCGTCAGCGGGAGCGCCCGCGCAAAGAGCGCCAGCGGCGATCGAAGCTCGAATCAGCGCGGCGGTTTTCGACCGGTGAATGTATTCGAGCGTCTCCGGCCCAACCGCACGGCCTTCCGCTTCCAGGTCCGCCACCTGTCCGCCGACCATGCCGTTCACCGTGCCCGCAGCGGTGGAGATTTCCGTCACCATCGCGACGCGGAGGTCTGCCGAGACTGGCGTGGCAGCAATCGTTTCGAATGCCAGCGTCAGCAGCGCATCGCCGGCCAGGATCGCGGTGGCCTCGCCATACTTTTTGTGGCACGTGGGCTTGCCGCGCCTCAAATCGTCGTTGTCCAGCGCGGGGAGGTCGTCGTGAATCAGCGAATAGGTGTGGATGAACTCGATCGCGCAGCCGGGATAAAGAGCGGGCGCAACGTCCGGCGTGAAAATTCGTGCGGCCTCCAGACACAGCATCGGCCGGATGCGTTTTCCGCCGGCGAATACGGAATACCGCATCGCGGTGTGGATCGAAGGCGGCTGCGCGCTTTCCGCGGGCAGCAGGGTTTGCAGTTGCGCATCCACGGCCAGGCGGTCTTCTTCAAAAAAGGAAGGAAGTTTCATCGGAGTGGGAGAAGGTCCAGTCTGCATCAGCGGATTGCGCTCATGATTCGCTTTGGCCTTCGCCTTCGAACGGCTCGGCGGCCATTTTTCCATCGGCCTTCTTCAGCAAAATTTCCACGCGGCCTTCGGCTTCTTCGAGCTGTTTCTGGCATTCGTGCGACAACCCAACGCCCTCCTCGAACAGCTTCATCGCTTCATCCAGCGAAAGCTGCGGGCTTTCCAGCCGGCGCACCACTTCCTCCAGTCGCGCCAGAGATTTCTCAAAATCGGGCTTCTTCTGCGCCTCGGGCTTCTTTGCTGCCGGTTGATTCACGCCGTCCCCTGTGATGTTCAATTCGAGTGCGCCCCAAATGCCGCGCCACAAACTTATTTCTGGCAATGTCTGCAAAAATAGGTCGAACGCCCGCCCTGCTCCACGCGCTGGATCGGCCGCCGGCACCGGCGGCACGGCAAGCCCTCCCGCTGGTACGCGCGCAGGATCGCTTCCAGTCCCTGGAACCACCACTTTGGATCGCGAAAGTCGGGCGGCGGGTCCTGACAACATTCTAGAGCACGCCGGAGAACGTACACAATCGCTTTATGGAGCCTCGCCGATTCGCGGCGGCCCAGCGAATTCGCCGGCTGCCACGGATTCAGCCGCGCGTGCCACAGCGCCTCGCTGGAATAAATGTTGCCAATTCCCGCGATCCGCGACTGGTCCAGCAGGAATTCCTTCAACGGCCGCTTGGACGCCGAAGCGCGTTCGTGCAGCAGAACTGCCGTGAACGCGCGGTCAAACGCATCGACTCCCAGCCTGTGTAGCGGCTCGCACGCCGCTTCTGTTTCCCACGCATGCAAGCGACCGAAATGCCTTTGATCGGCGAACCCCATCGCGCCGGTGCCAAACTCCAGCGCCAGGTCGACGTGGATGCTATCCGCTTCCGCGGTGGCTTTCGCCAGCAGCTCCTTCGCGCCGGAAAACCAGATCAGTTGCCCGTCGAAGCGGAAGTGCATCTCCACCAGCCCGCGATCCAGCCGCAGAAACAGATACTTCCCGCGACGAAACACTTCCGCCACGCGCCGCCCCTCCACCAGCCGCGCCACGTCCGCCGGAGACTGGGGCTTGCACGCGATGGCGTGAAACACATGCAGGCAGCGGATGCGCTGCCCGCGCACCAGCGGGCGCAGCGCCCGGGCGACAGCTTCAACTTCAGGAAGTTCCGGCATGGCAGGGAAGTGCGCTCAATTTTCTTAATTCGCGGGCTGCAGTGTCAGCGTGTGCTTGGTCACTTTGGCTTCGGCGGCATCGCTGAATGGCGCGTAGATGGCCTTGCCGTTCAGCCAGTAGGAAAACTGGTCCGCGTAGTGCTCGCTGCCCGGTTGCCCGGATTCGCCCGCCGGCAAAAGCAAAATGGACTGATCCCAATCGGCCAGGTTGGCCACAAAACGCTCCGAGGGCCCGTGATGCGGCGAAGCGGCGCGCGGGCTAAAAAGCGTTCCCGATTGCGGCTCGCCCGATTTGCTCAGCAGCTTTTTCAAAATCCCCTCGCGGCCAATCGGATGAAGCATGTCCAGGGAATTGAAATTTTTCCAGGCCCAATCGTCCGGGTTTTTGCTTTCGCTTGCTTCTTCCAGTCGTTTCACGGCGCGATCCGCCGCCGCGGCCAGGAGTTCGTCGTAATTCTTGTATTCCGCGGGAAGCCATCGCGCGGGGCGTTCCGTCAAAATGCGCTGCAGAAAGTTAATTTTCCGCCAGGAATAGAGTTTCGTGTTTTTGCCTAGATGCGACTCCAGAATCAGGTCCAGCGCGGAATACATCGTGGCGTCCAGAAACGTAACCACCGAAGAGCTGCTGTCCGCGATCCCGTTCCAGTCCTTCGCCTGCTGAACCAGTATTTGCGCGCGCGCGTCCTTCGGCGGCGCCACCTTGGCCGCCGCCACCAGTTGTTCGGCGAGGAAAACGTGCGGAAAGCTGTAGGTGTCTGCCTCTACCTTCAGCATGTCTTCAGGGCGCAGATCGTGTTTGTCGTGCAGCAAATCGTAAATGCGCGCCGTGCGGTACGGCTCTTCCCATCGATCGGTCAGATACGGCTTGTAATCGGGTCCGGCGACGCGCGCGTTTGCCGTCACGATAAATCCGCTCTCCGGATTGAAGCTTTGCGGCAGCTGGTCGAACGGAATAAAGCCGGTCCATTCGTAGTCGTCCGTATCTCCCGGCACGGGCACTTCGCCGTGGCCTTTCTTGCGAATGGGCACGCGCGCCGCCATGATGTATCCAATGTTTCCGTCTACATCCGCGTAGACCGCATTCTGTGCCGGCCCCCACACCGCTTTCATCAGTTCGCGAAACTGTTTCCAGTTGTGCGCGCGCCCCAGCCACGAATAACTGTTAGCCAGTCCCCCGGGCTCCAGCGCGGTCCATTTCACCGCATACGATTTATCCGCCGCGTTCCACAGCACCGGGCCGTGTCGCGTGACCACCAGGCGCAGGTGTTCGGCGGGCGCTCCTTTTACACGAATCACTTCGTTGTAAACGTCCGCCTTCTGCCAATTGCCGTTGACGCGATATTCGTCGGGATTTGCGGGATTGAACGTCTCGATGTAGAGGTCCAGCACGTCCGCGCCATTATTCGTGAAGCCCCAGGCGATGCGATCGTTGTGTCCGATCACTACCAGTGGCGCCCCGGGAAACGTGATGCCTTTCACGTTCCAGCCGGGAGCCGTGATGTGCAGCTCATACCAGATGCCCGGAATCGTCAGCTCCAGGTGCGTGTCGTTGGCCAGCAGCGGTTTTCCCGTGGCCGTGTGCGCGCCGCTGACCACCCAATCGTTGCTGCCAAGCGTGCCGCGAATGTCGTGCTCGCTGGCGCTCAGCCACTTCTTTATCTGTGCCGCGAAATAAGTGGTCAAATCCGGCGCGGCGAGTGCTTGCGGCAAGTCCGGCTTCTCCAGGACCGCTTTCAGCACGTCCTCGGGATCCATCTGGTCTTCGTCGTCTCCATCGTCGGTATCCGCGTTCGATTTTTCCTTCACGTTTGGATCGCCCACGACGAAATGATCCATCGAGGACTCTTCGTTGTAGAGATCCTTCGCGAGCTCCGGGCCGGCCTTTTCTGTAACGATGGCGCGCTGAATTTCACGCTCCCGGGTGTCGGTCAAGGTGCGGTACATGTAACCCGTCAGGACAATCGTGTCGCTCGCCTGCCACGGCTGCGGCTTGTATTTCAGCAGCTTGAATTCCATGGGCAGGGCCTCTTGGTGCTGTTCGATGAAGCGATTCACACCGCGCGCGTAGGCTTCCAGCAGCCTGCGCGCTTCCGGGTTCATTTGTTGCAGGTCGCGCTCCGCGGCACGGCCGAAATTCAGATTGCGGAAGTCTTTGTCGATCTTCAGCGTGGCCTTGCCGAGAATCTCAGAAAGCTGTCCGCGTGAAGCCCGCCGCAGAATATCCATTTGGAACAGGCGGTCCTGCGCCACAACGTAGCCTTGTGCCTCTACCGCGTCTTCCAGCGAGGATGCGCGAATGTGCGGCACGCCCCAGTTGTCGCGCTCGACTGTCACCTCGCCTTGCAGTCCCGGCAGCTTGGCCTTCCCGTCAAGTTGTGGCAGCGGCCGATACACCAGCCACCATACGGTGAGGCCAAACAGGATGATGAGGATTGCAAACAGGGTTAGGAGGACACGCAGGAGAGTGCGCAAAGCGAGTTTCACCTCGTGAGCTCTAAGTCTGGGTCGGCCCCATCCCGCCCATATAGGGGGCTTTACGCCGCCTTCTTCCGACGCAGAAGTTTCAGTGTAGTGGACCAAGCCACCCCGCGCAACCAGGCACCTATCGGGCCCGCCTTCTCAGGCGGGCGGCTCTAGGAATTCTTTGGGCCCCAAAAGGGCGGACGGCCTCAGAAGGCCGTCCCTGCAACCGGCCACATTGCTTCCCGCTCGGCGCAGGCGCAGTGAATCTGCTGCTACAATGCCGATTGGAGGGCATTCTGCCCGCATGCTGCTGATCCGCTTCATTGGCGTGTTCGTGCTGGTCGCCCTGAACGGCTTCTTCGCCGCCGTGGAGTTTTCGCTGGTGGCCGTGCGCATGTCGCGGGTGCGGCAATTGGTGGCCAAGGGGAACCCCCAGGCCCGCATCGTCGAGCATCTTCTGGGTGACCTGCATCGTGTCGTCTCCGGCGTGCAACTTGGCATCACCCTGTGCAGCCTGGCCATCGGCGCTCTTGGCGAATCCATGCTGGCGAATTTCGTCCGCGACATTCTCCCCGCCTCCGGCAGCGTTCGTTCCCTGATTCTGGCCCACGCCGTCGCGGTTGCCATCGCGTTTGCCTTCCTAAGCGCCATTCACGTCGTCTTCGGCGAACTGGTTCCCAAAAGCGTCAGCCTGGCCCGGGCGGAGCGCATCGCGTTGTTAATCGCCCGCCCGTTCGCGTGGTTCCTCAACTCTTTTCGCTGGGCCATCGATCTTCTCGACGGCGTCTCGGGTGCCATTGTGAGTGCCCTGGGCGTGGTGCATCCCGCGACGCACGGCGTGGCTCACTCCACCGAGGAATTACAGATCCAGATCCAGCAGGCGCGCGAACGAGGTTTGCTCGCTCCCGGGGAAGAGCAGTTCATCCTCAGCGCCATCGAGCTCAGCCAGTTGCAGGTGCGCGAAATCATGGTTTCCCGCCCGGACATGCACACGCTGCCCGTCGAAGCCTCGCTCGAGGAAGTGATGAAGCTCTTCGCCACCACGCAGCGCTCGCGTATTCCCGTGTATCGCGGCACCGTCGATCACGTCCTGGGCTTCGTGCATATCAAGGACATGATGTGGGTGCTGCTGGATCGCGAGCGGCGCCTGGAGGAAAAGCTTCCGCCCGGCCCTGCGTTCGATTTGCGCCGCGTGCTGCGCGAAGTCGTAATCGTCCCGGAAACAAAACCGGCCAGCGAACTGCTGATGGAACTCCGCGTGCGCCACGTGGGCATGGCCATGGTCGTGGATGAATTCGGCAGCATCCTCGGCCTGGTGACCAAGGAAGATTTGCTCGAACAGCTCGTCGGCGAGATTCATGACGAGTTCGACGTGGTGGAAAAACCGCTGACGCTGGCCGACGGCGCGGTGATTTTCGACGCCAGCCTTAACGTGCGCGACCTGGACACGCAATACAACATCACCCTTCCCGAAGATCCCGCCTACGCCACCGTGGGCGGCTTCGTCATGGCGCAGCTCGGTTTCATCCCGCGCGGCGGCGAGAGCTTCGAGTTTGGCAGCTACCGTTTCTCCGTCGTCGAAATGGATGGCCGGCGCGTGGCGCGCGTGAAGATCCAGCGGCTCCCCGATGCCGAAGGAAAAAAGAGTGGAGCGGCCGCGGCGGGGGCGCCCGTGGTTGCCGTCAAAGCGAATCTTCCGGAAAAAGAGCGCTGAGTTTCCCATCGGATTGCCCCCGGCTTCTTCCCATGGGCTTTACGCTCGTAGCGCCTTGCGCGGCGACTGGAATGGTTGCCGGCACCCGGAAGAGTGTCAGGATGGACAAGATTCCAACGTGCGAGCGTTGAGTTCCGGAAGGCTCCCCTAGGACAATGAACGCGTGACCCCGCGCAAGCACCGCATTGCCGACTATCTGCGGCCCAAAACGCTGACTATGTTGCTGCTCGGCTTTTCTTCCGGCCTGCCCTTTTTTCTGGTTGGCAACACGTTCGGCTACTGGCTCCGCGACGAGCACACCTCCCTGACGGCCATCGGATTTCTCTCCTGGGTGGGCATTGCGTATTCGCTGAAGTTCCTGTGGGCACCCTTGATCGACCGCATGGACCTGCCGTTGTTCAAGCGCCTTGGACACCGGCGGGGATGGATGCTATTCTCGCAGATCGTCGTCGGGCTCGCGCTGGCTGCTATGGGCGGCGCCGGCACGAAAGCCGGGCTCGGCCGGCTGGGCGCGTTTGCGCTCGTCGTCGCCTTTGCCTCCTCAACGCAAGACATCGTGGTCGACGCCTGGCGGATTGAATCGGCCGACGACGGGGAAGAACAAGGCCTCCTCGCCTCCGCCTATCAGTTCAGCTATCGCCTGGCGCTGCTGACTACGGATTCTCTCATTCTCCTCATAGCGGCGGCCGTGGGCTGGCGCATGTCCTACGGCATCTACGGCGCGGCAATGGCCGTTGGAATCATCGCGACCTTGTTTGCGATGGAACCGAAGAGCGCGGATGTGGTGATGGATAAAAAAGAGTCGCCGCTCTGGACGACACGCGGTTTCCTCGACGCCGTTGTGGGACCGTTCCTCGCGTTCTTCCGCGCGCATGGCTGGCTCGCGCTGGTGATGCTGGCCGCCATCAGCCTTTACCGCTTGCCGGACTTCATCATGGGCCCGATGGCGAATCCTTACTACCATGACCTTGGCCTTTCCAAGCAAACCGTCGGAGCGGTGCGTGGATCCATCGGGCTCATCGCTACCTTCGCGGGCATCGCCGCGGGCGGATTCTGCTCGCTGAAGCTCGGCTATATGCGCGCGCTCATCATCGGGGGCATCGTGCAGGCGGCCGCGATTGCCGCGTATGCCGCGCTCGCCTTCGCGGGCTTGAGCATTCCTCTCTTCGCCCTGGTCATGGTGGGAGACAACTTCAGCATCAGCTTTGCCGGCGTGGCGCTGGTTGCGTACATGTCGAGTCTCACCAATCTGGGCTATACCGCCACGCAGTATGCGCTCTTGAGTTCCACGTATGCCTGGCTGGGAAAGATCTTGAAGGGATTTTCTGGTGCCGCGGTCGAAAGCCTGAGCCACACCCACGGCCTCATTCACGCCTACGGCATTTTCTTTATCGTTTGCGGCCTCACCGGCCTGCCCGCCGTCCTTCTCTTCGGCGCATTGGGTTATTGGCACAGGCGAAAGCAACCAGTTCCGGCGCCAGCCTAGGTAGCGCCTGCTTCCAGCAGGCAAGCGTGCTTGCCGCCAAGATGGCGGCGCTACCAACTTCCCTCGCCGATCGGGAGATCGGTGTTCCCGGGGCTACCCCTTGTTCAGCAGCACCGGGGTGCCGCGGCCCAGGCCCAGAGTCTTTGCGGCGCTGCCCTTGTTCACGCCAATCTCCAGCAGTCCGCTCGACCCCACGAACGCAAACGCTTCGCCCGCGTTTCCCCCGGCAAACGTCGGCAGCAATTTTCCGATGGCGTGGTTGCCCACCTGCAATTTGATCTCGCCTTTTTCCAGGATGCCCGCGGGCAAATCCTCGGCGCGGAAATTCGTGATCAGGTTGCCGAAGGAATCCACCTTCAGCACCACGCCCTTCAGCATGCCGTCGGCTTCCTTGGGCCGCGGCAGCCCGAACCGCTTGAAGTCGGTAATCTCTTCGCCCATGCTGCCGGGCTGCCAGTTTTTGGAAAGCCAGCCGGCCACGGCGGCGAACACGTCGCGCCCATGAAACGTCTTGCTCACCGGATGCAGGAAGTAATGCTCCGCGGTCAGGTGCCGGACGATGAAATTCTGTTCCTTCTCGTAGACCGCGGAGAGCACTCCGTTGTCCGGCGCGATGAAATACTGGTTTTGCCCGCTCACGAGAATGGGCCTGCGCTCCGTGCCCACGCCCGGGTCCACCACGATCACGTGAATCGTGCGCGGCGGAAAATAAGGGTACGCGTTGGCGATGGCCAGCGCTCCGTCGAGCAGGTCAAACGGCGTCACGCCGTGCGTGATGTCCACGATCTGCACTTCGGGATTGATCTTCAGAATGACGCCCTTGAGCACGCCCACCAGGTGGTCGTTGGTGCCGTAATCGGTGGTCAAGGTAATGATCGGATTCGCCAAGTCGCTTCCCCTGAGTCGTAATCGGTGTCATTCCGAGGGTCGTGTCTGTCCGAGGAATCCGCTCATCGTGGCTTGAAGCAACACGGATCTCTCGCTTCGCTCGAAATGACAACCTTGCATTACCGGCGGGAAGGAGAGGCCTCCCGCTCTTTCGACGCTATCCGACGCTGCCCCCGGAATCAAGAACCCCGGCGTCCTCCGCTGCGCAAGTGCCAACCTCGGTATTCAGCCTGCGAGCTGCGGCTGAAACTATTTGCGCTAATCAATCGGGAAAGCGACCAGTCCCCCTTTGATATTGCAATTCTTGCTGCTCCGCTTCGCACACCTATGGTCGGTTACTAAACCGACGGCAATCATGTCTTGTTCTTCTGCACCCGAACTTTCCACGATACGCACGAAAATCGCACTGTCTTTGTGATTTACCCACAGGTGGGTCCGCCTTTCTACAGACTTGCTCAGCAGTAACCGGGGAAATTCAGATGAAAAGACTAAATCTCTTTCAGGCAAGCAGGTTGGCTCGACAGCTAGCTTCAGTGTCCAGTCTGGGCCATGTAATACTACCCGTCGCGTCATATCGTTCACAAGCGCTGACGAATTTACGCATGAGAAATCGACGGCCCGAGGAGAATAAAGTCTGGGAGTTATCACGTAAGACGACAAATCAAGGTGGGATTCTAGGAGGTACCCAGCACATATCAGAGCAATGAATGTAGCGCATGCAAAGCAGCAAAGACAGAGAGGGGGCTTTCTCACACCTCACCTCCAGCGGCCGCCCGACACCCTTTTAGACACCGTTTCTCATTCAAGGTTCCCTCGTCCGCTTGGCAGAGCCCGCTCTTGGGTACTTGCTTGCGTTCGCGCGGTGCCCATCGTACGATTTGAAATTGGCGTGTCTCGCGGATTTTGCACTGTGATTTGCGTGTCGTTCCGGCAGTCATGGACCGGGTGTGCCGCGGCACCGAAGCGTTGCGGAAGAGAGGCTCTGCATGAAATCGGTCGTGGTGGTGGGCGCGCAGTGGGGCGATGAAGGCAAAGGCAAAGTTGTCGACTATCTAGCGGGCTCGTTCGATTACATCGCCCGCGTCGCCGGGGGCCACAACGCCGGGCACACGGTCATCATCGGCAAGGACCGCTACGTCCTCCAGCTCATCCCCTGTGGCATTCTGCGGCCCAAACAGCATGTGATCATCGGCCCGGGTGTAGTCGTCGATCCCACGGCGCTGGTCAACGAAATCGAAATGCTCACCAAAGCGGGCATCAGCGTGGCCGGACGCCTGCACGTCAGCAACCGCGCGCACCTGATCTTCCCCTATCACCGCGAACTCGATAAAGCCGCCGAATCGGCTCGCGGCGAAAATAAGATTGGCACCACCTCGCGCGGCATCGGCCCCGCCTACGAAGACAAAATGGCGCGCCGCGGCCTGCGCGTGGCCGACCTGCTGACGCCGGACCTTTTCCGCGAAAAGGCCGCCCGTGTGGTGGCGGAAAAAAATCGTCTCGCCCGCGGAGCCTACGGCGCGGATCTCGATTTCACCCACGAAGTGGAAGAAACGCTGCGCCTTGGCGAAAAAATCAATGCGTACATTTGCGATACGGCGGAATTGGCCAACCGCGCGCTCGACGAAGGCAAGTCCGTGCTCTTCGAAGGCGCGCAGGGCACCATGCTGGACATCGACCATGGCACGTACCCCTTCGTCACCTCGTCCAGCGCCACTTCCGGCGGCGCCACCACCGGCATGGGGGTGCCTCCCACGAAGATTCGCCACGTCCTCGGCGTTTCCAAGGCCTACACCACGCGCGTCGGCGGCGGCCCGTTTCCCACGGAGATGCTCGATCTGGAAGCGCAGGAAGTTCGCGAGCGCGGCAAGGAGTTTGGCGCCGTCACCGGACGTCCGCGGCGCTGCGGCTGGCTCGACCTCGCCGAATTGCGCTACGCCAAAATGATCAACGGCATCGATTCGCTGGTGATCACCAAGCTGGACGTCTTCGACACCCAACGCGAAATCCGCGCCGGGGTGGGGTATACCTACAAGGGCTCGCCGGTGAACGAGATGCCTGCTTCGGCGGAAGAGTACGAGCGCGTCACGCCGGTTTATAAGAGCCTGCCCGGCTGGTGTCAGTCCACCTACGGCGTGAAAGAAGCTGGCAAGCTGCCGAAAGCCGCGATCGATTACCTGAATTTCGTCTCCGATTATTTGCAAGTGGAAATCGGGATGATCTCCACCGGCCCGGAGCGCGACGCCACCATCGTCCAGCCCGGCACCCTCCTCGCCCGCTGGCTGTAGCTCTGGAGTGCGGCGGCTGGACGCCGCTCTCCTCATCTCGGCCTTTACATACTTAAATAGTTAACTCTATACTAAACGCCGTCATGCCCGGCTGACACCATAGCCCCGTTCATTGGTTGGATCGGGGCGGCGCCTACATGCTCACGAGTGGAACCTATCGCAAGGAGCCGTTTTTCCGTTCACCAGCCCGCTTGACGTTCCTCTGCGATCAACTGCTTCGTCTGGCGGCGCATTACGAGTGGCAGCTCCAGGCATGGGCCGTCTTCCCCAATCACTATCCTTTCATCGGGGCAACGCAGGGAAGCGGTCAGACGATGCGCCGCTTCCTGGGACATCTTCATGCTATGACAGCGAAAGAAATCAACTTTCAGGACCGTGCACCCGGCCGAAGAGTATGGTTCCAGTATTGGGATTCACATTTGACCCTTCATCGCTCGTATCTGGCCAGGTTGCGCTACGTGCACGACAACGCGGTTCATCATGGCCTTGTACGGAAAGCCACTCAGTATGCGTGGTGTTCAGCGGGATGGTTCCAAGGGGAAGGAGCATGTTCCTTTGTCAAAACGGTGATGGACTTTCCTGTCGATCGCGTCAAGGTTCTGGATGAGTTCACCGTGGATCCCAAGGAGATTCAGTAATTGGGGCCGTTGGGTCGTTAAGCAAAGATGAGGCGGCGTCAAGCCGCCGCACTCCAGAGCTTGCTACAATACGCGGATGCTCTCCTACCTTGAAGCGCGCGCGTGTGTGATCGAGCAAACCGGCAAAGCCGCGCGCAAACGCGCCTCACTGGCAAAAAACCTCAGCGACGCCCTTGGCGACGTGCTCGCGCAGGACATTCGCAACGACCGCGATTATCCCCCGTTCGACCGTTCCACGCGCGATGGCTACGCCGTGCGCGCCGCGGAGGCCGCGGCCGGCGCGCAACTCAGATGCGTTGGCGAAATCAAAGCGGGTGACACGGTCACGCAACCATTGCCCGCCGGCGCCTGCATCCAGATCATGACCGGCGCCGCCGTTCCTCCCGGCGCGGATGCGGTGGTGATGATCGAATTCACCGAACGCGCGGGTAATATCGTCGCGTTTCAGCGCGCCGCATCCGCCTGGCAAAACGTCGTGAAAAAGGGCAGTGAAGCGCGTGCCGGAGAGCTCGCGCTGAAGTCCGGCGTGCGGCTAGGTTTCGCGGAACTCGCTCAAGCCGCGCAAGTGGGCGCGGCGCGGGTTCAGTGCCACCAGCGTCCGCGCGTCGCCATTCTCTCGACAGGTGACGAGGTCGTCTCAATCGGCGAAACTCCCGGACCTTTTCACATTCGCAACAGCAACAGCGTTTCGCTGGCCGCGCAAGCGCGCCTGGCCGGAGGCGAACCCATGCCTCTTGGCAACGCCCTGGATCGCGCGGACGACCTTGGCGCCAAAATCGAGCTGGGCCTGAAGGAAGACATCCTCGTCCTTTCCGGCGGAGTTTCGATGGGGAAATACGATCTGGTCGAATCGGTCCTGAAAAGCCTGGGCGCGGAATTTTATTTTGATGCCGTGGCCATCCGCCCGGGCAAGCCCGCGGTCTTCGGTCGCTGCCGCGACACGTTGGTATTCGGCCTGCCGGGAAATCCCGTCTCCACCATGATCACTTTCCAGTTGTTCGTGATTCCCGCGATCGACATCCTCGGCGGCGCGCCGCCGAGGCAGCTCCCCCTGCTTGAGGCCTCCCTCGTCAAAGCTTTGCACGAAAAGCCGGGCCTCACACACTTTCTTCCAGCCCGTTTCGAATGGACCGGCATCTCGCCGGAGGTGAAGCCGCTGCACTGGCAAGGTTCCGGCGATATCGCCGCCTTGACGCAGGCCAACTGCTTCCTGGTGGTGCCCGCTGACCGCTCGGACATCCCCGCCGGCGAGAAAATTTCCGTTCTGCCGCGCCTCGACGTAATCTAGCAGAGCCGTGACCCGTGACTTGTGTCCTGTGATTTGACACAGAATAGGGCCACCTGAAGGTAGTCGCTACGGATCGCTCAACAAGGGCGGCGGCATAAAGCCGCCCCTACAGGATCACACTTGGCAAAACTCTCTCACTACACCAAGCGCGGCGAAGTCAGTATGGTGGACGTTTCCTCGAAAGCCTTCACCACGCGCACCGCCGTGGCCCATGCGTTCGTGCGCATGTCGCCGAAGGTGCTGCGAGCCGTCCGCAGCCTGAAAAATCCCAAAGGCAATCCGCTGGAGATCGCGCGGATCGCAGGAATTGCCGCGGCGAAGCGTACCGCGGAGTGGATACCTCTTTGTCATCCACTGCCGCTGACGCACATTGATGTGACCCCCCGGCTATGCAAAGATGGGGTGGAGCTTCAGTCTCGGGCCACGGCAACGGCGCAGACGGGGGTAGAGATGGAGGCGCTGGTTGCGGTCGCTTGCGCCGCGCTCACCGTCTACGACATGTGCAAAGCCCTCGATAAAGGCATCGAAATCGCACACATCCACCTGCTGGAAAAAACCGGCGGGAAGAGCGGCGATTACCGGCGCGCGGCCGACCGTAAACCGAAGCGGGGACGCCAATGAGCGCTGCAGCTACAAAATCGGTGAAGCTGCTGCTGGCGGACGACAATCCGCTGATCCGCGACCTTGTTTCCAAATCCCTCGAGCCTTTTTGCGAAGTGATGATCGCCGCCGACGGCGCTGACGCGCTGCTGAAAGTCATCGACGAACCTCCCGACGTGATCCTGTGCGACTACAAAATGCCCGGCCTCGACGGGCGCCAGCTTTTTGAGAAGTTGCGCGGACGCGAAGCCACTCGCCACATTCCGTTTCTCTTCATGGCCAGCCGCACCGATATCGAGGAAAAGCTCCGCCCGCTGGTGGATGGCGTGGAGGATTTCATTTCCAAGCCATTCCTGGCGAAGGACCTGGTACGTACCGCCAAGAAAATCGTCGATCGGCTGCATCTCGAAAAGCTCCAGAAACGCGCTTCGCGCCCCGGCGTCATCCAGGGCCGCTTGGAAGAGATGAGCATGATCGATCTGCTGCAATCGCTGGAAATGGGGCAGAAGTCCTGCCGCCTGGTGGTGCAGAAAAACGGCGAGACCGGCGAACTCTATTTCGCCGGCGGGCAGTGCCGCGACGCCAGGATCGGCAAAATTGTCGGCGATGACGCCGTCTACAAAGTGCTTCTCTGGACCGAAGGCGAGTTCGAGATCGACTTCAACGCCGCCAACGCCTCCACCAACACCACCACCACGCGCAGCACCACCGGCCTGCTGATGGAAGCGATGCGCTTGATGGACGAAGCCAACCGCGACGCGGTTCCTTCGAATTGATGGCCATGCTGCGCGTCGCGGTCCTCACCATCAGCGATACCGTGGCCAGCGGCGAGCGCGTGGACCTTTCCGGCCCCGCCGTCGTGCAGCGCTGCCGCGAACTCGGATGGGAAATTTCCTGCTCGCAAAAATGCTCCGATGATCCCGAACAGGTGCGCATGCACCTGCGGAAGCTTGTCGACTCGCGCCAGGCGGACTTGATCCTCACCACCGGCGGCACCGGCCTTGGCCCGCGCGACAACACGCCGGAAGCGACGCTTGAAATCGGCGAAAAAGTGATTCCCGGCCTCGCCGAAGAGATGCGCCGCAAAGGCGCGAAGCAAACACCCACGGCGGTGTTGTCCCGCGGAGTCGCCGTAGTGCGCTATCGCTCGCTGATCCTCAACCTGCCCGGCAGCCCCAAGGGCGCCGTCGAGTCGCTCGACGCCCTGGCCGAGTTGCTGCCCCACGCCGTCCACGTCCTCCATGGCGCGCGCCACGACTGACGGGCGCTTGCTGATTCGTCCCACCAGTACCAAAGCTTCCGCAGCGGAGAATTGCGTTTTGTGATACTGGAGCTTGCCGTCACCACGGGGAGGCTGGGTATGGCGTTTCACTTTGCCTATGTGAGCCAGGGCAAGCTGTTCCTCAAATCCGGAGATGCGCCCGAAGCGTTGCACGAGAGCGCCTTCGCGCGCGGCATCCGCGACCGCGCGGTCGAACTCCTTCGACCTCACTAGCCATCCCGTATGCGCCAGCCGGCCGCTCGAGCGTTCGCGCAACTCCATGATCTCGCTGGTCATACCCTTGGCCACTTCCAGCGAGGAAATTGGGAAGTTCAGTTGATCCATGCGCCGGCTGATGAATTCCACCAGCAGCCACAACACGAATTTTCCCGCGAAGTAGACTTCGCTCCACACCTCCAGGTGATAGAGCGCCGCGTGTTCGTAAAAATGGCGGATGCGCGGATGAACCGCGCCGGGATCAAATGAAGGGCCGCGCAGCGCGGAAAAATCGGGAATCAACCCGGCGTCCGGGGACATGCTTAAGTTGAGACCCTGTTGATCGGCGATCTGCTGGTAGACGCCGGTGCCGATCAGTCCGGGTTTTCCCAGCACGCACTCGAGCCATGGCGCGTCTTTGCGTTGCACCTTGCGTCCCGTGAGGCGCACCAGCCACTCGATGCCGAGCTGAAGGCCAACGCCGATGGCGGCGGAGATTGCCGCGCGGATGCCCGAGCGCTTTGTGTCTCGGCCACAGGGGCGCGGCTATCCGGCGGAAGTCCTTTGACGGGAAGGGAACTCATCTTGCGACCAGTATCCCACGCCTAGTTGAGCGCGCTTGTGGGACCCTGCTCGATTGTGCCGCGAATGGCATCGCGGATGAGAAGAATTTCCCCGGCGAAATTTTCAAAACGGACGCCCGGTTTGTTCTAAGAACCAGGCACGATGGGCAGAACGATTCTTGAAGGATGCTGTGCGTCCAGCCGCACCGAGATGTGCCCGATGCGGCTGGCTTTCGAGGCGATCTCCGATTCGCCCGTTTGCAGATTGCGCGAGAAATGCGGATAAAATGCGCCGGTGATCTGCACGCGGATGCGATGGCCTTTCAGAAATGTGTTGCTGGTCAGCAGGCGATTCAGGGAGAGCTTGTAGATCGTCCCCGGTGCCAGCAACTCCGGCTTCAGCGTTTCGTCGCGGTAGCTGGCGCGCAGCACGTCGAGGCCCGGACTCATCAGGTTGAGCGAAGTGCCGTCGGGCGCGACGTCGAGCAGCCGCACCCACAGGTCGAAGTCCTTCACGTCGGCCGAAACGTAGATTTCCGCCGTGATCGGGCCGGTGACTTCTGTGTCTTTTTCCAATGGCGCGGTGTCGAAGACGAGCACGTCGTCGCGCCCGGCCAGGGTGCGGTAATCATGCGCTCCGAGAGAATCATAGGGATCGGTGACCGGATGCGTGGGGTCGGAAACGAATGAAGCGGCCTTGGCTTTCCACGTGCCAACCGAATCCAAGAGCGCCCCTTTTCGATCCGAAGCCGAATCCGCGGCAAGATAAAAGCTGCTCGGCTTTGCCCGCCGTAGCGGCCACTCCCGCTCGTCGCGCCACGCATTCGTTCCCATCACGAATATCCGCACCGGCGCTTCCTTCTCGATGCCGTTATCGACGCCCTTCAAGTAGTGTTCCATCCAGCGGATAATCAGTGCGTCGTAGTCGATTGGCGCGGTAGGGCCGAAGTCGCGCTCGCCGCTTTTCTGTTTGTCCTGCTCGCCGTGCATCCACGGGCCAATGACGGTGCGTGTTGCGGGATCGCTCCATCCCTTGCGCGCGGCCAGCAAACCGTTGAAATTCGTGGTTGCGCCATCGGGACCGTAGGTTTCGTCGTACCAGCCGGAAAAATTCAGCACCGCGCAGTGCACACGGTCGTATTTACCGCGAAGCTCCGCCCAGTCCCACCAGGGATCCGCGGGCGGATGCGCCAGCCAGTCGTTATAAAACGGAGCCACCTGCTTTAATTCCGGCAGGTCCCGCAGCGGCAGAAAATCTTCCATCCGAGCATGGTTCTGCTTCCAGGCCGCTGCCGCCTCTTCATACGTCTTCGGCCCGTCAAGATGCTTCTTCGCGCGCACGTCGGGCGCGATGTTCATCCAGATCCATTCCAGCCAGGAGCCGTCGAACAAGCCGCCGGAATAAATGAAATTCCGCGGGGTAGAAAAGGTCATCGCCGGAACCATGGCTTTCAAGTGCGGTGGATTTTCAACGGCAGCGAGCCATTGCACCGCGCCGGGATACGACAGCCCGAACGTGCCGACGTTTCCATCCGACCACGGCTGCTGCGCCGCCCATTCGATCGTGTCGTAGCCGTCTTTGCCCTCGTTTTGATAGGCCACGAATTCGCCGCCGGATGCATAGCGCCCGCGCACGTCCTCGATCACCACGGCGTATCCTTGCCCCGGCAGCTTTGCGAATGTCGTCCATTCCTTCGGCGCGTCTTCCTTGCCGTACGGCGTGCGATAGACCAGCGTCGGATACCGCCCAGCGCGCGGCGGCAGCCACAAGTCCGCGCGCAAGACCACTCCGTCGCGCATGGGTACGGCGACGTTCTTCATGACCGTGTAGTTCTTGGGTTTGCTTTGGAAGGATGACTTCGAGAGGCGGATGTAGACAACGATCACCGCGACCAGAAATAGCAGGGCTGCAACGCGTCGAAGGGTTTGCCAAAACATGCGCTGGCATTCTACCCGAAGCGCTCCGCAAACGCTTGTTGACCCTCCGTCGCTCCTCCGTAACAATGAATGCATCATGACCAATAAACTCTCCGGCAAGACACTCGCCGTGCTGGGCGCCGGCAAGCTCGGCGGCATCCTGCTGCGCGCGTATCTCGATCAGAAACTCTTCGTTCCAAAGAATGTCAGCGCCACGGTGCGCCACGAAGAGAAAGCAGTTGCGTTGGCCAAGTCGCTGGGCGTGAATGCCACAACCGACAATGCCAAGGCCGTTCGCGAGGCGGACATCGTGCTGCTCGGCGTGAAGCCACAAGTAGTCGGCGAGGTTTTAAACGTGATCAAGTCCGAAGTTGGCCGAGATACCCTGATCATTTCCGTGGCGGCTTCTGTTCCCACCAGCCACATCGAACAACGGTTGGGAGACAAAGTTCCGGTGGTGCGCGCGATGCCCAACACGTGTTCGGCGGTCGGCGTCGGCATGACGGGCATCTGCAAGGGCGCGCACGCCTCGGCCGAGCATCTCGAAATTGCCAAAGCGCTCTTCAATGCCGTCGGCCGCACCGTAGTGGTGGACGAAAAGAACATGGATGCGGTGACCGGCCTTTCCGCCAGCGGGCCGGCGTTCGCGTACATCATTCTCGAATCGCTGGCTGAAGCTGGCGTCAAAGTCGGCCTGCCACGCGATATCGCCACCCTGCTTGCCGCGCAGACGATGAAAGGCGCGGCGAGCGTAGTGCTGGAAACCGGCGACCATCCGGCGCTGCTGAAAGATTCAGTGACCACGCCGGCGGGCTGCACGATCGACGGCATTATGGAGCTGGAAGAAGGGAAGTTACGCGTGACGCTGATCAAGGCGGTGGTTAAGGCTACGCAGCGCGCCGGCGAACTGCTCTTTGAGAAATAGGGGCCACCTTGCCTTGCGGCTGGCCCGGTCATTTGTGCTAGGATTCGCTTGAGGTGCTTCGATGCCTCCAGCCTACATCCCGCTGCTGCTTTTCTCGCTCCTGGTCTTGTCCTTCCCGATCATCACGCTGATCGTCTTCAATTACATTCGCCCCGGCTCGCGGGGCGGACCGGCAAAATTCCAGCCCTACGAGTGCGGCATCCTTCCGGAAAGCAGCGCGCGCGGCCGGTATTCGGCGCGGTTTTACATTATCGCCATGCTGTTTGTGGTGTTCGACGTTGAAACGATCTTCCTTTTTCCCTGGGCGGTGCTGTTCCGGACCTGGCTGGCGGCGCACCTGGCGGCGTTCGCGCTGCTTTCCATGTTCGTCTTCCTGGGCATCCTGCTGGTCGGGTATATCTGGCTGTACAAAAAGGGCGCGCTGGATCTGGCCTGACTTTCGCCTTCGCGCCGGTTTGCCGCTCTAACTTTTTCTAATCCGTTGGATGTGCGGCACCGCATTGACGCCACCCCATGCGTGTGTTAGAAACCTTTGAACGACCGGATGAGCCGCCAGGTCGCGGCGTTATCTTTTTCGCTTTTGCGCCCGCTCTTCGCTCCTTTCCATAGCGGGTTGATTTAGGCGGCACTCACGGGAGAAAGAAGTCCCTGCCTGCGTCTGGTTCGCAGCCAGGCATTCCCAGCAGCACCCAAGGTTCCAGGGTCCATGGCAGACGAGTCCAAGGCACCCCAATCGCCTGAAAGCCCGAAGCCGGCCGCTCCCGGCCCTTCGGCCGCGCCGCCTGCCGCGGGCGCTCCCGCATCTTTAGCGACAAAACCCGTTGCGCCGGCCGCGGCCGCGTCTCCGCCGGTGCAGGTGCCGCTGGATAACGAACTCTCTCGCAGATACCGCGAACGGTTCGGCGCGGCGATACTTGACGCGCTGGAAGACCGCAAGCAAGCGATCCTGGTGGTGGAAGCGCTGCAATTTCGGGAAGTGGCGCGCTATTCGCGCGACGCGGAAAAGTTCGATCTGCTGGAAGATTTCACAGCGGTCGATTGGCCCCGCCGGGAAAAGCGTTTCGATCTGGTGGCGCAACTCTATTCATTCCCCAACAACACGAGATTGCGGCTGAAGTGCGCGCTGCGCGCGGAAGAGCAGGCGGATTCGCTGTTTTCCGTCTGGCCCGCCGCGAATTGGCTGGAGCGCGAAATTTTCGACATGTACGGCATCGTCTTTCGAGGTCATCCGGAATTGAAGCGCATCCTTCTGCCCGACGAGTGGCAGGGCCATCCGCTGCGCAAGGACTACGACATTCTGCAGCAGGACACCGCCTGGGTCCGGGAAAATCTCGGCATCGAGAGCGGCCAGTAAGGTGTGAACGATTTGGCGAACACAATCGACGATCGCACGCCGCAAAGGCCGGACACGCTTCTCGGCGCCGACGAGCTTGTCATCAACATGGGACCGCAGCACCCCTCGACGCACGGCGTGCTGCGCGTGAAGCTGAAGCTCGACGGTGAGCGGGTGATCGGCTCGGAGTGTGTGATCGGCTACCTGCACCGGGGCGTCGAAAAAATTGCGGAGAATCGCAGCTACCAGCAGTTCGCGCCGTATGTCGACCGCATGGATTACGTGGCGGCTGTCAGCAACGGTCTGGGCTATTGCGAGGCGGTGGAGAAGCTGCTGATGGTGGAGGCGCCGCCACGCGCCCGCGTGATTCGCACCATCCTGACGGAGCTGCAGCGCATCGCCAGCCACCTGCTCTGGCTGGGCACGCACGCGCTGGACATCGGCGCGCTGACGCCGCTTTTCTATTGCATGCGCGAGCGCGAGGAAATTCTGAAGATTTTCGAGAAGTATTGCGGCGCGCGGCTGACCACGCACGCGTTCCGCATCGGCGGGCTGCAATATGAAGCTTACGACACGCTGGAAAAGGACGTGGAGCGCTTCTGCCGGGGCTTCGAGGCGCGCATCCAAGAATATTCCGACCTGCTTACCGGCAATAGCATCTGGCTGGGGCGCACGCGCAACGTCGGCTTGCTGAAGGCGGAGGACTGCATCGCGCTGGGAGCCAGCGGCCCGGTGCTGCGCGCCAGCGGCGTCAAATGGGACCTGCGTAAGGCCATGCCCTATGCCGCATACGACCAATACAAGTTTGAAATCCCAGTGGGCGCCAATGGCGATACCTATGACCGCTATCTGGTGCGCATCGAAGAGATGCGGCAGTCTCGCCTGATTTGCCTGCAAGCCATCGAAAATATTCCCGCCGGACCGATCATGGCGCGTGTGGGCAAGGTGCTGAAGCCGCCGCCGGGCGAGGTCTATCACGCGATCGAGGCGCCGAAGGGCATTCTGGGCTACTACATCGTGAGCGACGGCGGCACGCAGCCCTATCGAGTGCGCATTCGGCCGCCTTCGTTCATCAATCTGCAAGCGCTCGACAAAATGATTCGCGGACATCTGGTGACTGACGTGGTGGCCATCATCGGCACGCCGGATATCGTTCTGGGCGAGGTGGACCGGTGACGATGAATGCCGTGCTTCAAGGCGTGCTGGCGTTTGTGCAGACCTGGTGGGTGGAGCTGCTCTGCGCAGTGCTCATCGTGCTCGTCGTGCCCTTGATCGCCGGCTACATCGTGCTGGTGGAGCTCAAGGTGATGGCGGACATGCAGGCTCGCCTCGGCCCGATGCGCGTGGGCCCTCACGGCTTGCTGCAGCCTATTGCCGATGCGGTGAAGCTGCTGATCAAAGAAGACCTCATCCCGGACAACGCCGACCAGTTTATTTTCTGGTTCGCGCCGGTGCTTTCGATGACCGCGGCGCTGACGTCGATGGGCGCGATCGCGTTTGGCCCGTGGTTCCAGGTGGCGCGCGATATCAATATCGGGTTGCTCTTTGTGGTTGGCGTCAGCGCGCTCGGGCCGTTCGGCATTGTGCTGGGCGGGTGGGCTTCCAACAACCACTATTCGATTATTGGCGCCATTCGCAGCACGGCGCAGCTCATCAGTTACGAAACCACGGCGGGGTTCGCGCTGGTCAGCGGCTTTTTGCTGGCCGGGACGCTGAAGGTCAGCGACATTGTCCAGGCGCAATACGCCGGCCATGTCTGGTACGTGTTCCTCACCCCCGTCGGATTTTTCACGTACCTGATCGCCTCGATTGCGGAGACCAACCGCGCGCCGTTCGATTTGCCCGAGGCCGAGTCCGAACTCGTGGCCGGCTACATGACCGAATACAGCGGCTTTCGCTGGTCCCTTTATTTTTTGGCAGAATACGCCAACATGATCGTGGTCGGCGCGGTGGGCACCACGCTGTTTCTGGGCGGATGGCTGCGGCCGTTTCCGCATGTGGCGTGGCTGGGCTGGGTTGATGCGCTGCCCGCGCTTTTACTGGCGGCGGTTGGCGTGTACTGCGTGATGCGGGCAGGGAAGCAGCCTGCGCGCGTGCAGGCGATGTTCATGTGGGTTGTGGCGCTGCTTTGCATCGTGGTTGCACTGATCTTCGGACTGGTCGAAGTTGCCCACGCAAGCAATTTTGCCGCGCTGCAGGCTTCTCATTCGTTTCTGCTGCTCCGCTCCATGTATCCCGGGCTCTACGGGGCTTTCTGGTTCCTGCTGAAGGTCAGCGCATACATCTACATTTTCATGTGGCTGCGCTTTACGCTGCCGCGCTTTCGCTTTGACCAGTTGATGCGCCTTGGCTGGCACATCCTGATTCCGCTGTCGCTGGTGAACGTGATTAGCGTCGGCGTCGGCCTGGCGCTGGAATCGAGCCTGGGATGGAACCGCTGGCCGGCCATGATTCTGACGTCAATCGCGACGCTGTTTGTGGGCATGCTGCTGATCCGCTGGAACGACAAGCACGCGGCCGCCGCTTCGGCATCGATTGCGGCCGATAACTCGCAAGTGGAGGACTCGTATGCTGGATAGCATCGTCTTCTACTTTTTTGCGGGGATTGCGGTGCTCAGCGCCGCGCTGATGGTGACGCGGCGGAACGCAATCCACAGCGCCGTCTTCCTGATCACCACGCTTCTTTCGACGGCGGGAATCTTTCTGCAACTTCGCGCGGAATTTCTGTTCATCGGGCAGATCATCCTGTACGTCGGCGGCATCATGGTGCTGTTCATCTTCGTGATTATGCTGGTGCGGCTGGACGTGCCGTTGCCGCAGATCCGCTCGCGCGCGCGGCAGTGGGTGGCGTGCATTGTCGCGCTGGTGGTGTTCCTCGAAGCCGCCTTCATCGTGTGGATGTCGCAGAAGGTGCCCGGCCAAGGCCTGCTGGTGCTGCGAGCGGCGCCGGCGGAAAAGTTGCCGCCGAACACCGAAGACCTTGGGAAGAGTCTTTTCGGCGCGTACCTGTTGCCATTTGAAATTGCCAGCATTTTGCTGCTGGTTGCGATGATCGGGGCTGTGGTGATGGGGAAGAAAAGGACCGACGCGCCATGATGCCCATCGGCCATTACCTGTTTCTGAGCCTGGCGCTGCTGCTGATCGGCGCAGTCGGGGTGATCACGCGGCGCAACGTCATCATCGTGCTGATGTCCATCGAGCTGATCCTCAACGCGGTGAACATCAACCTGGTGGCGTTCTCGCGCTATTACGGCGACGTGGCCGGGCAGGTGTTCGCGCTGTTCATCATCGCGGATGCGGCGGCGGAAGCGGCCGTTGGATTGGGCATCATAATCGCTTTTTTCCGCAATCGGGAAACCGTGCTGGCGGACGAAATGGATCTTTTGAAATGGTGAATGGGTATTGCCAATTCGCACCTGAGGAGCGGCCATGAACGCGCCGGGGTATTTCCTGACGCATATTTGGCTGATTCCACTGTTCCCGCTGATCGGCGCGGCCCTGATGTATTTCTTTGGGCGGCGCATGCCGAAGGAAGCGGTCAATCTGTTTTGCGTGGGGAGCGTTTTCCTCTCGTTTGTGTACGCGCTCGGGGCCGTACTGACTATGTTCGCGCTACCCGCAAACGAGCGCTTCTACCAGCAGATTTTGTATCAGTGGGTAACGCCCGGGGCCATGCCCACGGCCGCGGGCACGGTGAACTTCGTCGCCGACTGGGGCTACCTGCTGGACCCGCTTTCCTGCGTGATGATCATCGTCGTGACCTTCGTCGGCTTCCTGATTCACGTTTATTCGATGGGTTACATGGCGCATGAAGGCGGCTACTACCGGTTTTTTGGCTATCTGAACCTGTTCATGTTTTCGATGCTCACGCTGGTGCTGGCCAACAATTTGTTGCTCTTGTTCGTCGGATGGGAAGGCGTGGGGTTGTGCAGCTACCTGCTGATCGGTTTCTACTTCCTCAAGAAATCGGCGTCGGACGCGGGTAAGAAAGCGTTCATCGTGAACCGCATTGGCGATACGGGATTCCTGCTTGGGCTGCTGTTGGTGTCCGCGACGTTTGGTACCGTGCGCTTCACCACGCAGGGGCTCGGCAATCCGGCGGGCTACGCCGGCATCCTGCAAACCTTGAGCGGCATGATGGAGCACCATCAGCTTGCCTTCGGTGCGCCGGTTTTCACGGCGATGGCGTTGCTGCTTTTTGTCGGCGCGACGGGGAAGTCCGCGCAGATTCCGCTGTACGTCTGGCTGCCGGACGCGATGGAGGGGCCCACGCCGGTGAGCGCGTTGATTCACGCGGCCACGATGGTCACCGCGGGCGTTTACATGGTGGCGCGCATGAGCGCCATCTACCAGCTCGCTCCGGAAGCGTTGGACGTCGTCGCCATCGTCGGAACCACCACGGCGATTTTCGCCGCCACGATGGCCATGGTGCAGACCGACATCAAAAAAGTCCTGGCGTATTCCACAGTCAGCCAGCTTGGCTACATGTTTCTTGCGCTCGGCGTCGGCGCGTTTGCCGCGGGAATCTTCCACCTGATGACGCACGCATTTTTCAAGGCGCTGCTTTTCCTTGGGGCCGGCAGCGTGATCCACTCGCTTTCCGGCGAACAGGACATCCGCAAGATGGGGGCATTGCGGTACGCAATTCCGGCAACCTACTGGCCCTTTCTGATGGCCACCCTGGCGATCGCGGGAATCCCGCCCCTCTCCGGATTTTTCAGCAAAGACGAAATCCTCGGCCACGCGTTCAATCGCCACCTGACGGCGGACCGGTATCTCGCGCTCTGGGTGGTGGGCCTGGCCACCGCGGGCCTGACGGCGTTTTACATGTTCCGGCTGTTGATGGAGGTGTTTTACGGGATGTCCCGTGTGCCCGTGGAGCTCGAGGGCCACATCCACGAATCGCCGAAGACGATGACGGTGCCGCTGTGGATTCTCATGGTCTTTACAATCATTTCCGGGTGGCTCGCGCTGCCCGTGCTTTGGGGAGAAGAGAGCCCGTTCGAACGCTTTCTGGAGCCGTCGCTGCGGGGTGTAGAAACGGACACGCAAGCGATTGTCTTCGCCCATCACGGCATGCTGGTGGAAGTTGCTTTGATGGGTGCGTCGGTCACAATCGCGGGGCTGGGCTTCTACCTTGCGTACAAGCTGTACCTGGAAAATCCCAAGCTGCATGGACGCATCGCGGCAACGTGGCCGCGGCTGCATAGCCTGCTGGTTCACAAATATTACGTGGACGAAATTTACGACGCGCTGTTTGTGAATCGCGTGAAGGACCTCAGCACGGCGCTGGGCGTTTTCGATTCGAAGGTCATCGACGGCCTCGGCGTGGACGGCACGGGATGGCTCACGCGCTACTTCTCCCGGATTTCCATGTGGTGGGACAAATGGATCGTGGACGGCCTGGTGAATCTGCTCGGCTGGTTTCCGCGCATGCTCAGCATGCCGGTGCGCATGTTCCAGACCGGCGTATTTTCCACGTATGCCGTCTTCATCCTGGTCGGTCTGGCGATTTTGCTGGGATATTACGGCCACCACGTGCAGGTTTTCGTGCGCAGTCTGCACTGAAAGGCGATTTGGCATGGCGCTTTATTCGAATCATCTGCTCAGCGTGATCCTGTTCACGCCGCTTGTGGGCGCGCTGCTGCTGTTGCTGGTACCGCGCGAAGCGGAACTGGCTCACAAGCTCGTCGGCAATTTGTTTGGCGTGCTCGGCTTTCTGGTGTCGCTGCCCCTGATCCTGCATTTTCAGGCCGGCAGCGGCGACTATCAGTTCAGGGAAGTTGCGGACTGGATTCCGTCGATCGGCGCGAAATACGCGTTGGGAGTGGACGGAATCAGCATGCTGCTTGTGATGCTCACGACTTTACTTGGCATGATCGCCCTCACCTCTTCCTGGGGCGCGATCCACAATCGCACGAAGGAATACTACATTCTGCTGCTGCTCCTGCAGACCGGCATGATCGGCGTGTTCGTATCGCTCGACTTTTTCCTTTTTTACGTTTTCTGGGAAGTCATGCTCGTGCCGATGTATTTCCTGATCGGCGTTTGGGGCAGCGACCGGCGGTTGTATGCGGCTATCAAGTTCTTTTTATATACGCTGGCCGGATCGGTGATCATGCTGCTGGGCATCCTGGCGCTTTATTTCAACTATGCGAAGATGCTCCCGGCGAACACCACCGCCACGTTCGATATTCCAACGCTGCTTGCGGCGGCGCAGAGCTTTCCCGATTCGCTCAAGGTCTGGCTGTTCTGGGGATTTTTCTTTGCGTTCGCCATCAAGGTGCCAATGTTCCCGTTCCATACGTGGCTGCCGGACGCGCACACTGAGGCGCCGACGGCGGGATCCGTTATCCTTGCCGGCGTTTTGCTGAAAATGGGCACGTACGGCTTCCTGCGTTTTTCGCTGCCGCTGCTGCCGGCGAATCCCCTGCTGCGGTCGAAGATCGTGAACATCCTCATCGTTCTTTCGCTCGTCGGGATTATCTACGGCGCGATTGTCTGCCTGATGCAAAAAGACATGAAGCGCCTTATTGCTTACTCGTCGGTGAGCCACCTGGGCTTTTGCACCTTGGGCATCTTTGCGCTGACGCCGCAGGGGCTTTCCGGCAGCGTGCTGCAACAGATCAATCATGGCATTTCCACCGGCGCGCTCTTCCTGATCGTCGGCGTGCTGTATGAGCGGCGGCATACGCGCCTGATTTCGGAATTTGGCGGATTGGCCACGCCGATGCCCGGCTTTGCGGCGATCTACCTGATCATCAGCCTCAGTTCGCTGGGCATGCCGCTGCTCAACGGCTTCATCGGGGAATTCACCATCCTGCAAGGCACATTTGTGGTGAGCAAAGCATGGGCGGCCTGGGCGACCCTGGGAATCGTGCTGGGCGCGGCCTATCTGCTTTGGCTCTACCAGCGCACGATGTTCGGGCCGGTGACGCACGAAGTGAACAAGACGCTGCCGGATCTGAATTTTCGGGAATACGCCGTGCTGGTGCCGCTGGTGGCGCTGGCGTTCTGGATCGGCATCTATCCGAAGCCGTTCTTCAACTACCTGGAAAAACCCGTGCAGCGCATCGTTCAGCAGGTGAATCCATCGTTCTATCAGAGCGCCTCATCCACATCCTCCTCCGGCGCCATTGCTTCCTCGACTTCCATTACCTCGCCTGTGCCGGCGGCAAATTCAGCGGAGACCAAATAGTCCAACCCCATGCACTCCGTCCTCGGCTCCATTCTTGACTACATCCACGGTGACGGCCTCACCGTGCTGCCGGAGCTGGAACTCCTGCTTTTTGCATTGGGAATTCTGATTTTCGATTTCCTGCTGGAGAGAAAGGAAAAATCTTGGAATGCATACGTGGCGCTCGCCGGCGTGGCCGCCGCGGCCTATGGCCTGTTTGAACAGGGACTGCGCTTCAACGGGTTGCGCGAGACTCGGCCGGATATGCCGGCCCTCTTCGGCTTTCGAAGCACGGTGGCGATTGACGGCTTCGCGCTGGTCTTTTCCGCGCTCTTCCTTGCGGCCACAGGGCTGGTGATTCTTCTCTCCATTCACTTTCTGGAGATCGAACGCGAACAAGAGGGCGAGTTTTACGCCCTCACGCTGCTGGCGTGCATCGGCATGATGTTCATGGCGTCGGGCAGCGACCTGATCGTGCTGTTCCTCGGCCTGGAGACGATGACCCTCAGCCTGTACGTGCTTTCCGGCTATCTGCGCCGTGACAAGCGCTCCAACGAAGCCGCGCTGAAATATCTGCTACTCGGCGGGTTCAGCACGGGCATTCTCGCGTACGGTTTTTCGCTTCTCTACGGCCTCACCGGCAGCACGAACATCTGGGAAATCGGCAACATCCTCGACCGGCGCTATCAGTTCGTGGCCGGCAAGGGAATGATCGACTGGCTGGTCGTGCTCGCCTTCGTCACCGTGGCTGCGGGGCTTTTCTTTAAAGTGGCCGCCGTGCCGTTTCATCAGTGGGCGCCGGACGTTTATGAGGGCGCACCGACGCCGATTGCCGCGTATGTCAGCGTGGGCTCAAAGACGGCGAGCTTTGCGCTGCTGGTGCGGTTATTTATCTGGGTGTTTGGCGGGACACAGCCGATGTGGCAATTCATGGTGGCGGGTGTGGCCGTCGCTTCGCTAACCTGGGGAAATATCGCGGCGCTCACGCAATCGAATTTGAAGCGGCTGCTGGCGTATTCTTCCATTTCCCATGTCGGCTATATCCTGCTGGGGCTTGTGGCCGCCAACCAAACCGGCGTGCTGGGCATTCTGTACTACCTGATTGCCTATGGTTTCATGACCATCGGCGCGTTTGCGGTTGTGGTGGTGCTGCGGCAGCGAGGATTGATTGGCGACGAACTGGACGATCTCGACGGCCTCTACCAGCGCAGCCCGGCGGCCGCGGTGCTGCTGCTGATTTTCATGCTGTCGATGGCGGGTATTCCGCCGACGGCGGGTTTCATGGGAAAATATTTTATTTTCCTCTCACTGATCGAAACGCATCATCCGGTGCTGGCCGTTTTCGCCGCTCTGTATATCGTTCCCGCTCTGTACTACTACTTCTGCGTGGTGGTGCACGCATGGCTGAACAAACCGGGCGAAGCACCGGCGCCGCACATGAGCAGCGGGCAGGCCATTGCGCTGGGCGTGACTCTGTTTGTTACGCTGGCCGCGGGGATCTATCCGGAGCCGTTCACGAGACTGGCGCACTATGCCTTCGGACAATGATTCCAACACCGGGCAAAAACTCACGCCTGCCGAAAAGCAGGTGAAGAGCTTTTCGCAGCAGTTCGCCATGGCGATGGAGTTGCCGTTCGTTCTGGTGGCGGCGATCCTGGTGGGCGGCGGGATCGGATATCTGCTGGACCGTTGGCTGCACACCAAGCCGGTGATGATG
>JAJPIE010000045.1 GCA_021324935.1 Acidobacteriota bacterium | reverse complement strand
TGCTGACGCGCTTGCTGCAAAAACTAGCCGAAGATTTACGAGACCGAGGGAAGCTCGATCTGAGCGAATCCTTCATCGACGCCAGCTTCAGCGGCGCGAAAAAAGGGCAATAATATACTTGGCTAACCAAGTGATTCTGAGGTAGGCTGAGTCTGTTGTTGCCGTGAATCAGAAAGGATTCACGGTATGCCCTTAGATAGGCTACTTACTTTGCAGGCTTTGATGAAGAAATTTGAAGCGCAAGAATTGCTCAATGCAATTCGACGGCTAATGCGAGATGCCGATCTGCTGAAAGCCGTGCATAAGAAGCGGATGTCACCCCGACAAACTGGAGTGCTGGCAACCGTCGAAAAGCAGATTAAAGAACTGACTAAGTGTTGCGAATCCGCGGACCTGCCCATGTCTGTATTGGCTCTAAAACGGTTGTTGCTTTTGTTCCCGTTGTCTGAGCAAGCCATCGCAGAAAGTATTCAAAGCGCCGTCCTAAAGGCAGTTATTACCGTCGAGGATGAATTGTCCCTTCACTCCTATTTTTCCTTGGAGCCAAATGAAGCCGAGTTATATTCTCAACCTTGGGCCGGATGGGAGAAAATTGTCGCCAAGTTCCCAGACACTAATAGGGATATTGAAGAGATGAACAAGTGCTTTGCTTTGGGCCGCTATACTGCCGCGATGTTTCATGCGCTTCACGTGGCCGAATGGGGTGCGATAAAACTAGGTGACTACATCGGCGTTGCCGATCCGAAGAAAGGATGGGGGCCTGCCCAGAAAAAACTTAGGGAACTTGTGGACGCTGGTCATTCAAAGTTACCTGCCAATCTAAAAGGGCAATTTGATTTCTTGGAACAGATGAATCGTGAGATACAGACTATGGTTCTGGCGTGGCGGCATAAAGTGGATCACGCGGCCAATCATCTAGCCATTATTCCAAATACCGAGTTCACCCCTGAAGTGGCACGGCATATCATGGGAGCTGTCAAGGTGTTTTTAAGTCGTTTAGAAGAAGGGATTCCATGAGCAGGTTAATGGGTGCGTTGCTGCTCGCTTCATTGTGCTTGTCTACGGCATCGGCCCAGACACCTGAGAAGTGTCAGGCACAATTGCAACACTTTACTGTGCCAGGAGTGGATGAAAGTAGGACTTTGTTTTCTCCGCGTGCATTTTCGGTACGCGGTAAACCCGTGAAATTGCCGGATAGACTTTTATTTTCCGATAAGGGCATAGAGGTTTATGCCAACACGTATCCTGACGGTCGAGATTCCTTTGAGAACCAAATACGCGCTGGCGGTGTTGGCGTCCTCATGATCTATCAGAGCGAAGCGGTACGCCAAGCAGTCATCAAGGAACTGCGCGAGACTAACGCGCTTCCGCCTCCTGGATTTGGTGCGCTACCTGACAACCTAAAATATGTCGAAGTCCATTTCTATACGGACACATTGCTTCCAGCGAATCTGTTTGCAGAGAAGTGGCATATCACGCGGATCAATTACTATCAGCCATCCGCCTGCAGAAATGTTTTCCAAAACGATGTTCATGCCACCCTCGGAAATGCGTATCCTAGCAGCGTGGATGAAGTTGCCTATACTGACGAGATCAAAGCCGTCAGACTACCTATAACCAATCCATTGTGGGCCAGAGCCCTACAAGCGATGCTGGCTTGGACGAAGGAATGCATAGAGCTTACGGATAAGAGAGGCACCGATTTAAGTAAGCCCTAGCCTCTTTTTTACTTCGGCTTCCGCGATCGCTGCAACGATCTTCAAGGCCACCCCCGGTAATCCCTTTACTCTTTCCTTCGTTGCGTGCCAGATATTCTTGTCGCGGATATTGTCCAGAAATTCGTGCCCCTGCCAAGTGAGTCTGGAAATGATTGGCATGTCCATTGTAGTTTTGCCATCAACATATCCTGCCTCAATCAAAAGCACGAGATGATAGGCCACTTCATCAGCAGAATGAGCGGGTATAACCCCAAAAGTATCCTCATGCTCATCTGGGGTAATCCAATTAGTTCCATCAAGGCGAGAGTCAGCTTCAATTCCCAAAAGAAGATCACGAATTAAATCCATGTCGCGCTGCACTTCTGTTTTCCTTTTGTATTGAACTTGCATCGGACAAACTCCTGCGCTAGTCTCTTTTTTAGAGGCTCAGAGCTTGTCCAAGAATCCAACTCGTCCTTCGCGTTCCGCCAAGAATCAGAATGACGAGTATGCAACGTTTCAAAATGCTCTCAAAAAAGTCTTAACTGTCTCCCACACCGAAATGCAGAAGCGCCTCACCCGCGCTTCTACGGGCCGCGCTTCAAACTCCAAGGCTTAGTTAATCGTTTGCCCCACCTTGCCAGTTACTTCCTTGAAGGTTAGCCGCTTCCCGGCGATCTGAGAAAGAGCCAACTGGAATCGGTCGCCATCGTCCACAAAGTTGTCTTTGGTGGCGCGATTGTTGTAGCGGAACGCCTGCTCATCCAGATACCGGAACAGGTGAAAGGGCTCTGTACTGATGTAGGTGCCCTTCAATCCCCGCTTGAGCAAACTCCAGAAGTTTTCGAGGCCGTTGGTGTGGACGTTGCCCTTCACATAAGCTGTGGCGTGGTCAATGACGTTGTGGATATATTCGGCTTCGAGCCCGGTATAGCCGCTGGATGCATCGGTGTAGACTCGCGCTCCGGGCTCCACATGCTGCCTAACATGCCCTTGCAATGTCGAACGGTACACATCCGGGACAACACGGGCGCGAACCTTGCCACGCCGTTCGAGCACTCCCATAACAGCGGTTTTGCCCACCCAACCAGTAGCTCCCTTGTGGCGAGCCTTCTTGTCTTTGTGCATGAAGCGAGCCGCGCCGCCGATGTAGGTTTCATCGGCTTCCACTTCGCCGGCGAGCTTTCCGAAAGTCTTGTCATGGAGAGCTAGGCGAAGCCGATGCAGAACAAACCATGCGGACTTCTGAGTAATGCCGAGATCGCGGCCTACTTCATAGGAGCTAATTCCGTTCTTGCAGTTCACGAGCATCCACAACGCGACTAGCCATTTGTCGAGCGAGATAGGGGAATCCTCGAAGATAGTTCCCACCTTTACGGAGAACTGCTTTTTGCAGGACTTGCACTTCCACCGCTTCTGAGTGGCCAGATAGTAGTGCTCTTTGCCATTGCAGTTGGGGCATACTGGGCCACGGGGCCAGCGGAGAGCGGCGACGGTATCAATGCAGACCTGCTCATCCGAGAAGTACTTGATGGCTTGCTGTAAGGTTTTGGGCTTCATGGCTTTGTCTCTCTAGGTAAGAGAATAACCTGAAAGCCGTGGTTAGTCAAGTATATTATTGCCGAAAAAAGGGGCTCTAGTGTCGGCCCTACAAAACGCGGCAAAGGCAGCAAAATCATGGCAATCGCAGACGGCCATGGTTTTCCTCTCGCCGTGTACGTGGCCAGCGCTTCACCTCATGAAACAAAACTCGTCGAGCCCACACTCCATCAGAGATTTCTTAGCGAAATCCCGGAACGCTTGATCGGCGACCGCGCTTACGACAGCGACCCCTTGGACCAGCGCATCCGTGAACGCTACGGGGTGCAACTGATCGCACCCCACAAATTCGTACGCGTCAGAGTGGCGACGCAGGACGGACGAGTTTTGCGTCGCTACCGGCGTCGCTGGAAGATCGAACGGCTGTTCGCCTGGCTTCATAACTTTCGCCGCACCGTCATTCGCTGGGAATATTACCCAGAAAACTTCCTCGGGATGGTTCAACTCGCTTGCGCCACTATCCTCCTGAGGCATTTATGAGATGGCTTCTAGCGAAAACGCAGCGGGGGCAGACCAGATGGCCTCGCCTCTTGGCGGGACCATCTAAATTGTAGGAATTTCGATAGTGTTAGAACTGGAAGCGCAGGCCGAATTGCATGATGCGAGGGTTGTGGGCGCCGTTGAGCAGGAGCGCTTGCGTGCTGCAGCTATAGCAGCCAAGGCCAACGATTGCACCCGTACCGGAAGAAGAGGTGCTACCGCCAATGGAGTCAAGCTGAGTGTGGTTGAACACGTTGAAGTTCTCCCAGCGGAACTCGAAGGCGTAGCGTTCCTTGAAAGCAAAGCGCTTGAACAGGCCGAAGTCGAAATTCACACGGCCCGGGAGGGTCAGAATGTTGCGCCCGAAGTTCCCATAAGTGAGGCCAACGGGAGCGGCGAAGGCATCGGGGTTGTAGTCGAGAACGCCAAAGATTCCTGCGTAAGCGGCGCGCTGGACAGCAGTGACTGTGTGCGGGTTGGCGACGATATTGGTGAATGACTGGACGGAATTGGATACTCCGCTGGCCAAACCGGCATTGTCCGCAAAGGTGGTGCCACCAGTGGAGATGGTGAACGGCGGACCGGAGGTGGCTGTAGTGATGCCAGAAACCTGCCAGCCACCGAGAAGTGCGTGGGCTGGCCCGGACCCTTTGAAGAAAGGCAGAGCGTAGACATAGCTGAGGGTGAACACATGGCGCAGATCGAAGTTGGAACTCGCGCGGCTGATGCCGGGATTTGTCGGATCGACGAACAGGGGGTCGGAACGGTCGGAGGAATCGTCGATGGAATGGCTATAGGTGTAGCTGGCACTGAGGGTAAGGTCGCCAACGCTACGGCGCACGGCTACTTGCAGCGAATTATAGATGGAGTTGGCGGAAGGTTCCACGCGAATGATGCTGCCGAGCCCCTTGTAATGACGGAAATAGTTATTTGCGCCCGAATTGTTGCACGCCACAAAAAGGTTCTGGAGGACGTGAGGATCCGTAACGGTGACAAGGCTGGTGCCGAGAGTGCCGGAGATCTGAGCTGAAGTTGGCAGGCCAGTGGAATCGAAGCTGAAGTTTCCGCAATCCCCGTTGGGATTTATAGGATTCACATTGAGGTCGGCGATCGCGCCTAGATTATCAAGTACGTAGGGATTCTCGCTGCTGGGCACGGGCGTGAGTTGGTTCAGGTCGAACTGGCGAGTAAGGTGCGTGCCCTTGCTGCCGACATAGGCTACGGAGAGAAGGATGTTGCTGGGAAGTTCATGCTCAAAACCCAAATTCCACTGCTGGACATAAGGCCATTGAATACGGTCCGGGATGGATAGTGGACTTAACGGACTGGGAGGGCCAAGCGGCTGTGCAACGTTGGAATAGCCGACGATGTTGCTGACGGCACCATTGGGAGCAAGAGGCGAGGCACTTTGCTGCAGAAGTTCGGCGTTGGCTTCGTTGCCGTTCATGTGCTCGAAGAAGATGCCGTAGCCGCCGCGAAGGGCCCATTTGCCGTCGCCGAAGGGATCGTAGGCGAAGCCGAGGCGCGGACCGGGATTGATCCATTTATTTCCTAAGCAGCCCTGAGCCCCAGGAGATACTCCGGGGATGGTGGGGTGGGGTTGACCGCACTGAATCAGGCCGTTGTACAAGGATTGTCCGGCACCAATGTTCAGCAATTGGCTGTTCGCAGGATCGTTGTAATTGAAGAAAGCCGGGGCTGCGTTGGGGTTATAAGCGGCAGTGGAAAAGCCAAATTCCTTTGCGTCCTTTTCCTGGTAACGGCCGTAGAGGCTCCAGCGGAGCCCGAGGTTGAGGGTGAGTTTCCTGGTGACGCGCCAGTCGTCTTGGAAGAAGGGCTCAAGGATTTTGTAACGGTCGTAGTAGTAGAGCTGAGTGGCGTTTTGAGTGTACCCGGCAATGTTGCCCAGGAGAAGGTCAGCGAAAGGATTGTTAGAAGACACTGTGCTAGTAAAGGCGAAGGAAAGCTGTCCCTGCTGGTCGAAGGACGCTTCCTGATTTTTTTGAGCGGCGGCGAAATAGGCACCGAAGAAAAATGTGTGGGTTCCGACGAGCTTGGTGACGATATCGCGGTAGGTATAGGTGGGATTAGCATTTTTCCAGGGGAAATAGCCCGTATCGACGTTGAAACCGCCTGGACCATAGACTTGGACAGGATTCGGGTTGACGCTGGCGGGCGGAGTAAAAGAGTTTCCGACGGAGAAGGCGGGAATCTTGTTCGCAAGCCCGTTGGCAAAGAGGGGAGCGAGATCAATACCGCCCTGAGGTAGATTGACCGCATTGTTCACATTCGAGAGATAGATGTGATCATCGGTGTAGCTGGCGACAAACTCATTGAGGAGAGTTGGAGAGAAATTGGATGTCAAACGTGCCACGAAGCTCGTAGTGGGGCCGGTGAAATTCGTGTTGGTGTTGTCGAAAGTGTTGTTGTACTGGCCCCAGAGCGGACCCTGATTGGTTGTGCCCCAAGTGTCGTGGATCCAATGGACGGCGATGCGCTGGCTATCCGTTAAGTTGTGATCTACACGTATGAGTTCCTCTCGCCAATGCGTCGGAAGACTTGGGTTGGCGACATAGACGGGAATTGGATTGCCTGCCGATTGCCAGGGGCTCGGATAATTACCGGCAATGCCTGTGAAGTTGTTGGCTTTGGGAAGAAGAGTCAGCATAGCCTGGGCTGTAGCGGAGAAGGGGGTAGGGAGAG
Organism: Acidobacteriota bacterium; assembly: GCA_021324935.1. Classification (GTDB taxonomy): domain Bacteria; phylum Acidobacteriota; class Terriglobia; order Acidiferrales; family UBA7541; genus Acidiferrum. The sequence continues at coordinate 126,730 of JAJPIE010000045.1, read as the reverse complement.
TGTTGTTGGTGAATGGAACGCCCATCCCCGCATTGGTCAGGCTTTGGTAGGGACACGCATAGTAGACGTTCGGATCAAATGCTGCGCCGGTGTACGTTGGGCAGACGTCGTTGAAATTGCCCTGCCGCTCATCGCCGGACGGAACGGGCTGACTGATGTTCGAGCCAGGGATAATCTCACGACGCCATTCCTGGGACCAGAAGAAGAAGGTTTTCGTTTTGCTTTCGTTGTAGACGTGAGGAATGTAGAGCGGGCCTCCTATGGTGTAGCCCCAATCATGCTTTTTGTATTTGGGCCGTGGAACACCGGTTCCGTTATCCTGCCAGGAATTGGCATTGAAGAAATCGTTGCGGCCGTAATAGAAGGCGCTGCCGTGGAACTGGTTGGTGCCGCCGCGAATTTCGGTCTCCACCGTGCCGGATCCGTTCTTGCCGTACTGCGCGCCGTAGTTGGAGGTGAGCACCTTGAATTCGGCGATGGCTTCGAGGTTGGGGTAGACTTTCAGGCTATTATTGGAACCATTGTCCATGTTGTCGCCGCCGTCGATTTCCCAGTTGTTGTATTCGCCGCGGCCTCCGTTGATGCTATAAACCGTATTGCCCGCGATACCGACAACACCTTCATCCTGACCCGTCTGGCTGACGACGCCGGGAGCCAGCGTGACAAGTTGCGTAAAGTTTCGGCCATTGAGTTCGAGTTCCTGTACCTGTTTATTGGTGATGGTGCTGCCGATTTCGGAGGACTGCGTATCGACTTGGGCAACGTTTTCGCCGGAGACGATGACTTCCTCGGTGATAGTGCCGACGGTGAGCACCACGTCGACGCGCGCTTTCTGGGCGACATCGAGAACGACGTTTTTGGCTTGGAACTTGTCGAAGCCCTTGGCGCTGACAGTGAGATCGTAGGTGCCGGGAGGGAGCGCGGAAGCGACATAGACACCATCGGCGTTCGTCTCCGTGGTACGCGTCAGGTTGCCGCCAGTGCTCGCGATGACAACCTGGGCGCCAACGACGGCAGCGCCGGATTTGTCGGTGACCGTGCCACTGATCAGTGCGTTATTTTGCGCGGTCGCCAGCGCGGGGAAGAGGAGCAGCGCGAGCAGAGCGAGGCTCGGCAGGAGCGATACGCAAACGGATGACTGCGAGATAAAACGGTGTCTCTTCACGATGAGACCTCCACGGAATTGGAACTGCGAAAAACCGGAGTATGGGGGGAGGATGAATGCAAACGCCGCGCCAGCGCGGGCGTGAGAGAGCGACCACTCTTCACGGATCCCCCGGTCCTCGACCGACAGCAAAGCACCCCAACTGTCGTATTAAATCGGATTAATAAAGGAAATGGAGGAGTGTGTCAAGGATAAAATGCAAGATAGAACAGGGGCGTTTCCTGAGGAAAACGGTTGGCGGGCTGGAACGTGTACGGGAAAATAGCCGAGAACAGGGCGCGATGAAGAGATTTTTCACAGAAAACCTCGCCGTACTTCTGTTGTTTGTGGCAAGTTCAGGCTGTTTTTGCGCGACATCCGCGGCCAAGGAAATCTGGCCAAGGAGCGAGCAAGCCGCAGCGGCACAAGCGAGCAGCGCCAAGGCGCGGTTTGAACAAGGCCAGGCGGCGTTGCAGGCGGGAGATTTGGATGCCGCGGAAAAAGCGTTCCGGGGAGTTCTGGAAAACGAGCCGAATTCGGCGGCGGCGTACGCGAATCTGGGCGTGATCGCCATGCGGCGGAAGAGCTGGGACGCGGCGCTGGGGGATTTGCGGAAGGCGGAGAAGTTGGCGCCGCGGCTGACCGGGGTGCGGCTGAATATCGGGTTGGTGGAGTTCCATCGCGGGAGATACGCGGAGGCGATTGCACCGTTGGAGTCGGTGTTGCGCGATCAGCCGGGCTCGGGGCAAGCGCGCTACCTGCTGGGGATGTGCCAGGTGTTTACGGATCACTTTGCGGAGGCGACGGAAACGCTGGAGCCGTTGTGGAAAGAACGCCAGGGCGATGTGATGTATCTCTACGTGCTGGGCATCGCGGCCAACAAAGCGGGGAAGAAAGAGATCGACGAGCGGGCGATGAAACAGCTTCTGGAGGTGGGCGGGGATACGCCGGAATTTCACCTGATTTTGGGAAAGGCGTATTTGCAACATCAAGAGTATGACACCGCGTTTGCAGAGTTCCAGAAGGTAGCGGCAGCCTCACCAGACATGCCGTTTCTGCATTTCAATTTGGGGATTGCCTATGAGGAGACGGGGAAAAACGAGTTGGCGGCGGAGGAATTTCTAAAGGATATACGGATCGATCCGGATCTGGCGGACAACTACTATCAGTTGGGAAAGATTTATGCGCAGCAGCAGAAAGAAGCGGAGGCCGAGCAGGCTTATCGGGAAGTGTTGAAGCGTGATCCGCAGCGGCCGGGGGCGTGGTTCGGGTTGGCGAAGATTTATCAAGGGCAGGGAAAATATGAGGAGGGGCTGAAAGCGGTGGAAGAGACGTTGAAGACGGCGCCGGGAAGCGACAAGGCGCACTACCTGCGGGCACAATTGCTGCAGAAGCTGGGCCGCAAGGAGGAGGCGAAGACAGAGTTTGCGACGGCGAAGAAGTTGATGGACGCGGATCTGGACAAGGACCGGGAGCGATGGGGAGAGAAGCAGGTGGCGAGCCCGGAAGTGACCGGGCAGGAATGAAATTTGAAAATAGAAAATGGAAAATAGCGAATTGACGCCAAGGTCATGGAGTGGGAGGAGATTGCCAGGGGCCGCGGGCTTGTTCGAGTTGGGCGGCGACGGCGAGGAGGAGTTCTTCTTCGTGCGGGCGGGCGATGAGTTGGATGCCGATGGGAAGGCCCTCGGGCGAGCGGCCCATGGGGAGAGAAAGGCCGGGGAAACCCGCGAGATTGAGCCACTGGCAGAAGCGCATGGTGTCGCGATAGTTGTGAGGCTGGCCGGGGGTGTAGTTTCCGGCACCATGAGGGAACGCGGGTTCGGTGGAGACCGCGGAGAGAAGGATCGGAACATCGCGGAGTTGACGAAGAATCGCGGCGCGGACCTGATCGCGATCGGTGCAGGCTTTCTGGAAAGATTCGAGAGTGATGGGATTCGCGGGAATCGCCGTCTCGAGATAGTGGCGAAACATGGGGCTGAGTTGGGATTCCTGGCCCTGGGCGTAGCGGCGGAACAGGTCGGCGACGACAGGACCGAAGAAAAACCACCAGAGTTCGAGCGCTTGTTCCAGATCGTTGAGTTTCAGAGGTTCGACTCGGAAGTTCAACTCACACAAAAGTTGAGCGGCGCGGCGCAACGTGGAGAGAGTTTCCGGCGTGGGACGGCCAAGTTCCGGATTTTCCAGGATGCCAATGCGGAGACCGTGGAGTGCCGTTTGCACGATGGTGCGGGCGGGAATTGGTGAAGAGAGGGAGTCGGCGGGATCGGGGCCGGCAATGATGGAGAAAAGCGCTTGCAGATCGGCGACAGTGCGAGCCATTGGGCCGACGACACCGAGCCAGGGGAAGGAACCTTCGGCGGGAGGGAAATGGCCGGTGGAGGGGATGCGGCCGGGAGTGGGCTTGAGTCCGCAGATGCCGCAAGCGTGAGCAGGAGTGCGGATCGATCCCCCGCCGTCGCTGCCGATGCCGCCCATGGAGCAGCCGGAGGCGATGGCTGCGGCTTCGCCTCCACTGGAGCCGCCGGCAGAGTACGCAGGATTCCAGGGGTTCGAGGTTTTGCCCGTTAGGAGGTTGTCCGTTTCGTAGGACATCAGGAATTCTGGCGTATTGGTGTTGCCGAGGAGGATGACGCCGGCGTCTTCGAGTCGGGTGACGAGCGTGGCGTTGGTGTGGGGGATATAGTCCCTGCGAAGGAGCGAGCCAGCGGGGCAGGGCCAGCCGGCGACGTCGAGCGAAGATTTGACAGTGAGCGGAATGCCCTCGAGCGGGCGAGGCGGATGCTTGCCGGAGAAGCGGGTTTCGGATTCGCGGGCGCGCGCGCGGGATGACTCGGCGTCAATATGGACGAAGGGATTGAGCCTGGGCTGAAATTGCTGGATCCGGGCGAGGTAGGATTCGACAAGTTGGACCGGCGAGGTTTCTTTGCGGCGGAATTTCGCGAGCGTTTCGGCGATGGAGAAGAAACAAGGGTCGGACATGGGGCTTTTGGGAAGGTAGCGGGCAGGTTCGGATTCGTCAAGGCGGAGCGAGAAATCGGCAGAAAGCCGCTATAAAAACGGTTGACGATGAGGTTAGGAGTCCCGAGAATCGAATGGCCCGAGCAGGTTGGGTTTGAGAACGTTGTGCGCGTCCAGAAGGATTATTCCCGAATGAAGATTTGGAGACGAGAGAGGCGCCGGAGGTATTGGCTGTCCGGGCTAGGATTGGTGTTGCTGCCCGGTTTGGTCGTATTTGCCTCGCGCCGCACCGAGCGCGAAGCGCCGGAGAGTTCGCCGCGAGCGAAGGCGGAGACGAAGAAGGCGCCGGCGGCGGATGCGCTGAGGCTTAACACATTGGGCGTGGCGTATATGAACCAACAAAAATCGAAGGAGGGGGAGAAATATTTCGAACAGGCGCTGGCGGTGGACGCGGAGTTTGCCGAGGCAAGGATGAATCTGGGGATTTCGCTGCTGGCGCAGCAGAAAATTGACGCGGCGAAGGAAAACCTGGAAGCGGCGGCGGCGAAACTGCCGGAGAATCCGTACGCCTGGTACAACCTGGGGCTGGCGTACAAGGATGCGGGCGAGCCGGAGAAGGCGATTGCGGCTTTTCAACATGTGGAGAAAATCGCGCCCGAAGAGCCGGACGCGTTTTATTACGAGGGATTCCTGAAGGCGCAGATGCAGAAATACGACGAAGCGATTCCCGCCTTTCAGAAAGCGCTGCAACTCGCACCGTATCACGCCTCGGCACAGTTCGGATTGGCACGCGCGTACCAGAGGAAAGGCGACACGGATGCGGCGCGGGAAGGGATGAAGCGATTCCAGCAGATTACTTCGGGGCATCTGGGGACGCCATTTGGCGCCGGGTACGGGGATCAGGGGAAGTTCTCGTTGGCAGAGTTTTTGCCGGGGGCTGGAATGCGGGTGGCGGAGGAGATTCCCGTGCGTTATGAGGTACAGCCGCTGCAGAAGTTGATGAAGGCGAGTGAGAGGGAGACAGGCACGGGAAGCAACGGCGCATGTTTTCTGGATTTTGATGGCGATGGGAAACCGGATTTGTTCCTGGTGGGCTCGGGGAACGGGAAGAGCCGGCTGCTGCGGAATGCGGGCGGGCGGCGATTTGAGGATGTGACGGAGAAGGCCGGTCTGAGCGGCGTGGGAGCGGGATTGGGTTGCGCTGCGGGAGACTTCGACAACGACGGCAAGACGGATTTGGCGGTGTGCGCGGCGGATGGCGTTCGATTGCTGCGGAACGAAGGCGGAGGGAAATTCGCGGACGTGACGGAGAAGTCGGGTATCCGGGAGGAAAAAGGGTGCGTGGCGCTGACATTTGTCGACTACGACCACGACGGGGATTTGGATTTGTACGTGACTTCCGACGAGCGCGTTACGGCTGGAAAAGGCGCGCGGAACTTGATGTGGAGAAACAACGGGAATTCGACGTTCACGGATGTTTCGGAAGCAACCGGATTGGGACTGAAAGGCACGGGCGGCGGGGCAATCAGCACGGACTTCAACAACGATCGGGCGATTGATTTTGTGATTGCGGGAGGCGCGGAGGGAGCCGGCGTCTATTTGAATCCGCGCGAGGGGAAGTTCACGAAATTGCCGGCGATCGATTTTGCGAAAGAGCATTTGCCGCCAGCAGTGGGGGTGGTTGCGCTGGATTTCAACAAAGATGGCTGGATGGACGTGGCGTTCACGCACGCGGGGTCGCCTGGGTTTTCGCTTTGGAAAAATGTTGAAGGAAAGAAATTGGAACGGGTGGCGCTGCCGGATTTTAGCTGGAAGCGGGGATGGGGAATCACCTGGTTGGATTATGACAACGACGGATGGTTGGATCTGGCCGCCGTGGGAGAAGGAGCAAATGGCGGAGAGATTCGCGTGCTGCGGAATCTGGGCGAAGCGGGCTGGGCAGATGCGACGAAGAGCGTACATCTGGATGGATTGAAACTCAGTGAGCCGCGTGCGCTGGCTGTGGTGGATCTAAAAAATGACGGCAGCCCGGACCTTCTGGTGACGCAGGCGAATGGCGAGACGCTGGTACTTTCGAATGTCGGGGCCAATCAGAATCACTGGGTGGACATCGATCTGAAGGCACTGAACGACAACAAAAGCGGCATTGGCACGAAACTGGAACTGTTTGCAGGCGGACTTTACCAGAAGTGGGAGATCGCCGGAGCTTCGGGATATTTAGGACAGAATGCACCGGCTTTGCTGGCGGGATTGGGGAAAGAAAAAACAACGGATGTAGTGAGATTGTTGTGGCCGACCGGAGTGCCTCAGGACGAAGTGAATTTGGCGGCGGAAAAGACGCAGACGATCGCAGAGTTGGACCGGCGGGGAAGTTCATGCCCGGTGTTGTTTTCGTGGAATGGCAAGGAATACGAATTTATCGCGGACATGATCGGACCCGGTGTGGTGGGGCACTGGGTGGCGCCGGGAGAACGCGACGTGCCAGACCCGGATGAGTATTTGAAGGTGCCGGCGAAGAGCGTACGCGAAAAAGATGGGAAGCTGAGTTTCCGGTTTATGGAGCCGATGGAGGAGACGGTCTACCTCGATCAGGTGCGGCTGCTGGCGGTGGATCATCCGGAGAAGGTGGAAGTGAATCCAAACGAGCGGTTTGCGAGCACGCCGCCGTTTCCGGAATTCCGTGTGATTGCGACGAAAAATGCGCGGGTGCCCGCGGGAGCGTGGGACGATCAGGGGCGGGATGTGCTGGCGCTACTAACCAAGCGAGACCGGAAATACGTGACGGGATTCGAGGAGCTGCCGTTCGCGGGATTCGCGAAATTGCACTGGATCGAATTGGACCTTGGCGTTTGGGATGCACGGAAGCCGTTGCGGCTAGTAATGACCGGCTACACAGATTATTTTACGGCGACCTCGATGTATGCGGCGGACCAGGCCGGGATCCAGGTGATTGCGCCATACGTGGAGGCGCAAGACGCGAAAGGGCAGTGGGTGCGCGTGGTGGATGACTTTGGATTTCCCGCGGGGCTCGAACGCACGATGGTGGCGGACCTCACCGGGAAAATTCCAACGGCGACGCGACGGATTCGTATCGTTTCCAATTTGAAGATTTATTGGGACGCGGCGCGGATCGACCAGACACCGCCGGTGGAAGGAATCAAGGTGCGAGAGATTCCGCTGGCGAGCGCTGCGCTGGAGGATCTCGGATATCCGAAGGAGACCCGGCTGAATCCGGCGAGTGACACGGTGTATTCGTATTCACGGCGCAGCATGACGGGACCATACGCGCACGCCTCGGGGAATTACACGAGATACGGGGATGTGAAGGCGCTGCTTGGCGCGGCGGACGACAAGTTCGCAGTGTTCGGATCGGGCGAAGGCGTGAAGCTCGAATTTGATCCGAGCGGACTGGATAATCCTCCGGCGGGATGGGTGCGCGATTATTTTTTTTATGCGAATGGATTCGAGAAGGATCTGGATTTCTACGCGGCGCATGCGTTCACGGTGGAACCGTTGCCGAAGCACGGACTGGCTTCGTATCCATATCCGGAAGGCAAAGCGTACCCGCTGGATGAGGAGCACCTGAAGTACGAGTTTGAATACAACACGAGATCGCGATCAAACCGCATGCCCGGCAATTTGCGTTATGACTATGCCGCGCCAAAGTGAGAGGCAAACTATGGGCCGAGCGGGAGTGGTGACGATTCGGGATGTGGCTCGGGAATGCGGTTATTCCACATCCACAGTGTCGATTGTACTGAATCGCGCGCCGCTTTCGCGCTACATTCCGCCGGACACCAAGGGCCGCATCGAGACGGCGGCGAAGCGGCTTGGCTATCGACCAAATCCGTTGGCGAGATCGCTGCGGAGCCAAAGATCAAACATTGTGGGGGTGATGTTGTTTGATATCACCGATCCGTTCTGCACGCCCATTTTGCGGGGACTGGAAAATGCGCTGTACCAGGCGAATTATCTTTCGTTGCTGGCGGACGCTCACAATGAGGCGCACCGGTTCGAGAGTTATCTGGAGATGCTGCTGGACCGGCGGGTGGAGGGATTGGTGGTCATTGCGAACTGGCTGGTGACGGACATCAAGCTGCTGTCCGATCTGACGGAATGCCAGGTGCCGACGGTGATTGCGGGGCGAAGTTTCGAAAACGATTCGGTGAGCACGGTCTCTGTGGACAATGAGGCGGGAGCGGCAACGGCCTTGGAACACTTGTACCGGCTGGGACACCGGGAGATTGCGTTTTTGCGCGGGCCGAAGGCGCTTTCCAGCAGCGGGCAGAGGTGGAGGGGGATTCGAGCGTTCGCGCAGAAGGTAGGATTGGAGTTGGATGCGAAACGCGTTGCGGAATTGCCGGAATCGCTGGACCCGAACTCCAGCTTTGAAGCGGGAGTGAAATTGACGGCGGAGTTGTTGCGCGAGGGCGGAGAGTTCACTGCGCTGATGGCGTATGACGACATGACGGCGCTGGGGGCGCTGCGCGCGCTGAAGAAAAAAGGATTACGCGTGCCGGAAGATTGCTCGGTGATTGGATTTGACGATGTGGCGCAGGCGAGCTTGTCGGTGCCGTCGTTGACCACGGTGCGGCAGCCGATGGAAGCGATGGGGAGCATGAGCGCCGGGATGGTGCTAGAGGCGATCAAGGCGTTAGAGCAGAAAAAAGATATTCCAGTGTTGAGGAGGCGGATTCCGGCGGAATTGGTGGTGAGGGAGTCGACACGACACATCGAAGCAAAGAAGTGAAGCAGGGAAGCAACGAGGGGAAAAAGCGCGGCTGCCGAATGGCCGCTTTTTATTTTGGTGAGGGCGTGAAGGCTTCGGGCGGGTCGAGATAACTCTGCTGCCAGAAGGCTTCGCGCTTGAGAGCGCCGTTGGAGAGTTTCTGGATGTCGGCAACGGTGGCGCCGGCGAGGCCACCGTCGGCGGCATCGAATATGACGACAACGCCATCGGGAGTGGGAGTTGCGGCGGCGGCTTCGCGAGCGGCAAGTTCAAAAAGCGCGACGCAGAAATTCAGGCGAGCAAGAGCGCCGGTATCCTTGGCATTCTGGCCCACAATTTGAGCCGTGTACAGCTTGACGATTTTGCCTTTGAGAGGCGCCCAGTCGCCAGGGAACTGGCTGATTTCCTCGTGGGAGATGCGGAAGCCGGGGAATTTATCCCTGAGACTTGCAGATGAGGTGTCGGCTTGCGCAAGGACGCGTTCGGGGAGTTGGACCGAATCGGCGCGGACATAGCCACGAGAATCGCCAGAGATGGTGATGTGCACCCAGGCGTGATCGAGATCGAGGAATTCGAACTCGTCGTTGGCGGAGGCGTCAAAGAGCTTGCGTGAAGTGTCGGCGGGGTGAGCGAATACGGGCGTGCCCGGCTTGGTGATGACCACGAGATTCTGAGGATGGCTCTGGTTGTGTTGGATCTCCTGGAGATTTTTGAGCTCCTCGTTGAGCTGCTGGACGTGGCGCTCGGCGTTGATGCGCTGAATGCGGAGCGTGGCAACCTCGTCGGGAGGTTGAGTGGAATTCCCGAGAGGAGAAGCCATGGTGGCGGCCGCGCGCGCGGCGGAGAGATCGAGTTTCGGTGTGGGCGCCTGAACAGCGGCGGAGTTGGCCGCTGAGGAACCAACAGGCTTGCCGGTGAGCTTTTCCTCGAGTCGATCAAGGAAATCGAGTTCGAGGCGACCGTTGGAGGGAAGAACCTGGTAACCGGATTTGGCGACGTCGCGGTCGGCGTACCAGGCGGTGATCTTGGCGGTGAGGCGGACAATGGTGCCGCCATTGTCGCCGGGGAGTAAGTCGATGGCGAACTGGTAGAAACCGCGTTCGTAGCGGTCCAACGGATTTTCACCGACGGCGACAAAGCCGTCGAGCGTGGGAAGTTTCTGCCCGGAATAACCCTGGAGTGCCTTGATGGCCTGCTCGACCTGGATGCGAGGCTGGGAATAACTTCGCGCGTACGGCATGGCTTGGGAAAAGGCGAGCGGCGGGCCGAGGAGCGAGAGGGGCAGAACCCACAACAATAAGCGAGAGAAGAGTCCCTTCAAGGCAATTGCTCCAGTTGTTCGGTGGGCAGCCAGCCGTGCTGGCCATCTGGTGTTTCGATGCCCAGCCAATGCGGAGTGACGATGAGGATGAGGACGCTGGCCTTGGCAGGAAGCTCGCGAACGGTGGCGGCGGAACGAAAGGGCGCGGCTTTCAGGTCGGCGCCGGGAGATTTTACCTGGCGCTCGAGTTCGTGGTGGAGAGAAGTGACTTGCTGTTGCAAATCTTTCTCCTCGGCGTTGGCTGAGTTGAGGCGGGAAGTTTCGTCTTCCTGCTGATGAACGAGGCTTTGGCGCACAAGCTCAGCACTCAAGGCACGTCGGCGGGCGTCGGCGGCTTGGGCGGCAGCTTCCTGCTGGGCCTCCAAATGGTCTTTAATTTCCTTCATTTCACTTTTTTCAACGGTTCCATCCGAAGGATGGAAGGCGCGGTGGGCGGATTCCATATAAATGGCGTCGATTTTGACGCGGGTGCGGTTGGCATCGATGGGGATGACAACGTACCGCACGGCGATCGTACCTTGATCGCCGGAATCGAGAAAGTGGCGGGGAGCTATAGTGTCTTTGCGGATTTTGTAGTAGACCTCGCCGGGCCCGGTCCAGGGATCGAAAAGGGGAGTGGAAGAGACAGCTTCCGCGCCGTTGAGGATGGGCGTTTTGTCGAAGACCAGCGTGCCATGGATGATCTGGTCGCGGACGACGTAGACGACGGCCTGGCGAACTTCATCGACGGGAGCGGAAAATTCACGCATAAGACCCGGGGTGGTAAGCGCATTATTGGAAAAGGCCGGAGGGAAAACTGTGAAGAAGACCAGGAAAAATGCGGGGATTATGGCGCATGCCAATGCAGGGGTTCCGAGGGGAACGGGCCGAGACTCAAGAGTGGTCCACATGAGAAAAACAGTTTCCTGTAAGTTGTTAACCCGACCAGGGCGTTTGTGTCAAATCGAAGGGTAAAAACAGGAACAGGCCATTGGGTTCGGACGCCTGAGTACTATGACCGCGACTGAAGAAGTTTTTTCCAATGTATCGAAGAAATCTCTTGCATTCATTTCAAAAGTGGGAGTAGCATCCATCCCGGTTCAGGGACTGGAAAACGCGCCCAGCTCTTTTGACGGAGAGTTGCCGCGCAAAATCCGGTGGTTAGTGTGGAGCGCATCCAGCATAGAACAATCATTGGCTAGAGGGCACAGCCGATGATGTCTGCTGTTTGAAACCACTCATACCACTTTCCCTACACTCGAAAACGCTAACTCAACACGTTGTCTACTCAGCGTTGCGCCGACGTTCATGAGGAGGCAGTATGGATGTTAGGGGTACTGGGGTGGTTGGGGGTCGGTTCCGTCTGGGAACGACTCTTTTGGGTAGCATAGCTCTTCTGGTGGTGCTGCTGTTCAGTTGTAGTTCAGCGAGCGCACTTCCCGCATTCGCTCGAAAATATGGGATGCCGTGCTCGTCCTGCCATGAAGCTTGGCCGAAGTTGAGTCCTTTTGGCCAGCAATTCAAAGATAACGGGTATCAGATGGGGAACGACCGCGACGCTCCCATCTTTCAGAATCCGTCGTATTGGCCGGTGACCTTCCGCATCACGCCACAGTGGCATCGAGAGAGCACAAATAAAGCGCAGGTGGACGGCGTGGACGGAGTGGGCGCGGATGAGGCCAAGGTCACTACGCATGGGTTCGACTGGAGCGGACTGGACTTCCACACGGCGGGAACGCTAGCAAATAATATATCGTTTTACGTGTTGCCCTCGTCGGATAACACCGGCGCGTTTCATTTCGAGTCGGTGTGGGCGCGGTTGGACAACATTGCGGGAAGCTCCTGGCTCAACGTCAAGTTTGGGAAATTCGAACTGGACAATCTCCTATCGGAAAAGCGCATTCTTACGCTGACCAACGTAGGGGGATTCTACGAAAACTACCACTTCCAGCCAATGGTCGCCCCGGGGGTGCCGGAGGCGTCGTACAGCTTCGGAATTGGAGACAACCAAGTTGGTATTGAGTGGATGGGACATTCCAAGGATGATCGGACGCGGGTATCCGCCTCGTTGTTGAGTTCGAACGACGGGACGCCGGGCTTGCCAACGAGCCGCGGGTATGACGGTTTTTTTGCAGCAAGCCAGGCTTTTCAGCTTGGGAGCCTCGGACTACAGCGAGTGGGCGGGTTTGCTTACATAGGCGAGGCACCAACCTACTTCCAATACACATTGAACGGAACCGGGATACCGGGAACTGGAATCGGAAACAAGGGATTCCAACGTTACGGCTTGATCGGTATGTGGTACATCAAGAAGTTTGACATCACGACGATGTATTTCCATGGCAAGGACGACGCCACACTGGCCACAACCCTGGCGCTGACGGGAGCGCCGCCAACGCCTCCAACGGGCGCTCATTCGCCGACGTGGAATGGCGCGCTCTTCGAGAGTCATTACAACTTCAATCCCCAGTTGATCCTAATCAATCGCTACGAGATGGTGCGCATGTCGCAGCAGGTCTTCTCGACCAATCCGGGGAACCTCGGGAACGTCGACACGCTGACGTTCGGCGTCCGCTACTATCCCTTCATTTCCAGCCGCGCGGGCTTCGCTTACCACGGGGAATACGCCATCTCGCGCATTCGCGGAGCATCACCGGTAACCCTCACTGATCTGGTCAGCAGCAGCTTGCTGGCCGGGATCGACTTCGACTTCTAAGGGAGGAAGTATGCGCAGGATCAATTTCGCACGAATCGCTGTGAATGTTGTCCTTGCCGCCGCGCTTCCTTTGGCGGCCGGTGCACAGCAAATGGAATCCCATATAGGGAACCTGACGGGACATTCGGATGCGGGCCGGCAGCTCTACTTCCGTTACTGCTGGGGATGCCACGGACCGCATGGCAACGGCATGGGAGAAAACGAACCGTGGGTAACGCCGCAGCCGCGAAACTTTGTGGCCGCTGTGTTCAAGTGCCGTTCGACGCCGACGGGCACGTTACCGTTGGATTCCGACCTGTTCAATACGCTGAAGCGTGGATTCAATTTCACAAACATGCCGAGCTGGGCCGCGCTGACGGATCAGAACCGGGCGGACCTGGTTGCCTTCATCAAAACGTTCTCACCGCGGTGGAAATCGGAAAAGCCGGGGGATCCGATTCAGATTCCACCGGAACCAACCCTGACGATTGGCAGCATCAAACATGGACAGGAACTTTTCCAAAAGCTGGAATGCTGGAAGTGCCATGGGCAGGAAGGCCGGGGAGACGGACCTTCGGCGTCGACCCTGACCGACAGCAACGATCAACCAATCCGGCCATACGATTTCACTTCGGACAACCGTTCGAAGTGCGGCCGGACGAATCAGGACCTGTACAAAATCTTCATGACCGGCGTGGATGGGACGCCCATGCCATCGTTCGCAGATGTGGTGAAGCCGGAAGATGCCTGGGATCTGGTGCATTTTCTGCGGACGCTGCAATATAACAACCCGAGCCCCGAATTAACCATGTGGGAAGGCACGCCCGAGGGCAAGGCCATCGTGGCCGCGAAGCGGGTCAAGCAGACCTACACAGGATCCGGCGTCAAGCCATAAGAAAACAGAATTTGCTCAACAGGGAGGAAGGGAATGCAAATGAAGCGAGTGGTCATAGCGGGAGTGGTGGTGCTGGCGGCGTCCGCGCTGGCGGTCGCCAACCCGAACCCGGCGGGAGGAACGATCAGCGGCAAAGTCACCTATGAAGGCACGCCGAAGAAGATGAAGCCGATCGACATGTCGAAGGAGCCGTCGTGCGCGAAGATGTACGCGACGCCGCCGACGGGCGAGTCGGTGGTGACGGGGCCCGGGAACGTGCTGCAAGACGTGGTGGTGTACATATCGGCGGGAGCGCCTGATGATGCGGCGCCATCGTCGGCGGCGGTGTTCACCCAGAAGGGTTGTCGTTATATTCCCCACGTACTGGCGTTCCAGGTGAACCAGGAACTAAAAATCGTAAACGAAGACCAGACTTCGCACAACATCCACCCGATGCCGAAGCTGAACCGGGAGTGGAATAAATCGCAGCCGCCGGGAACGCCGCCGATCAGCGAGAAGTACGACAAGGCGGAGTTCATTCCGGTGAAGTGCAACGTACACCCGTGGATGCATGGAAACTTCGCGGTGCTGAAGAACTCGCACTACGCGGTGACCGGCGAGAGCGGATCGTTCACACTACCGAACCTGCCGCCGGGTAAGTACACGGTGACGGCGTGGCAAGAAGAGTACGGGGATCAGTCGCAGGAAGTGACGATCTCCGGCGGGGAAACGAAGACGGTCACGTTCGTGTTCAAAGCCAAGCCCTATTGAATAGGGCTTGGCAGTATCAAGTCTGTGGTGGGGCCATCCGTTTGAACACCAAAACCCGGGGTAAGAAATCGCCCATGATGTGGGCATAGGCGAGGAGCTATGGGGAAATTTTTTGCGGTCGTGCTGGTCATCATCGCGGTGGCATCGGCCTACCCGATTGTGATGCACCAATTTCCGCTGCCACAAGACATCTCGACGCACGGCCATCTGATCGATGATCAGCTCAACGAGACGATGGTCGAGGCGGGTATCTCCTTTGTGGGCGCACAGCTTGTGCTGGCGTTCTTCTTGTGGTCGTTCACCGGGCGGAAGCCGGGGAGCGCGCTGAAGAATTTCCCCGGCGGCGCGAGGGTCCTGGTGATTTTCGCGTTCGTCATCGTCGGGCTGGAAGTGCTGGCGCTTGGGGTGATGGGCCAAAAGGCATGGGCCAACGTGTACTTCTCGGCACCCAGCGCTGACGCGCTGCAGGTCCAGGTACAGGCGGAACAGTTTGCGTTCTATTTCCGCTATCCGGGGCCTGACGGAAAATTCGGCCAGATCCATCCGGAAAAGATCGATGAAGGGAGCCAGAACTACTTCGGACTGGATCCCGAAAACGACGTGCCGGCGCGGGACGATATCGTGTCTGGCGAGTTGGTGGTGCCGGTCAACCGGGAGGTCCATTTAATGATGCACGGGAAAGACGTGGGCCACTCGTTTTACGTTCGAGAGCTGCGACTGCAGCAGGACTTCGTGCCAGGGCTCGATCTTTCCTTGCACTTCACAGCGACGAAAATCGGGAAGTACGAGATCGTATGCACGCAGTTGTGCGGGTTGGGGCATTACAACATGAAGGCGTACCTGAATGTGATGTCGCAAGGGGATTACGACAACTGGTTGAAGCAGCAGTCGCAGTAGCAAGGAATCGGCAAGAGGGCCGCGGCGAGGAATCGCTCACCTTGCGCGGGCCGAAAGCTTCTGAGTGAGGTGAATCGATGTCGGGAACGTCAGCCCAGCAGGCTCATGTGCATGCACCGCCGGAAGGATTCATCCGGAAGCACGTGTTCAGCCTGGATCATAAGGTGATAGGAAAGCAGTACTACGCTTTGGCGCTGGTGTCGGTGGTCACCGGGATGTTCCTGTCCTGGCTGATGCGCATCCACCTGGTGTGGCCAAACGCGAAGATTCCCGGACTGGAGTTGCTGTCGAAGGTGGGAGCGCCAGGCGGCGTAATGACGCCGGAGTATTACCTGTCGCTCTTGACGATGCACGGCACGCTGATGGTGTTCTTTGTGCTTACGAACGCGCCATTTGCTGCATTCGGGAATTACTTTCTGCCCATTCAGATCGGCGCGGAGGACATGGCGTTTCCGCGGTTCAATATGATGTCGTTCTGGACGACGTTCGCAGCGTGGGTGGTGCTGATGCTGGCCTTCGTGATTCCCGATGGTCCGCCCATCGCGGGTTGGACGGAATACGCTCCGCTGAGCGCGATCGGCAAGGACGCTGGGCCGGGTATGGCATGGGGAGCGAGTCTTTGGGGGATTTCGATCGCAATCTTCTGTATCGCGTCGCTGCTAGGCTCGCTGAACTTCATCGCCACCACGCTGGACCTTCGGGCGAAGGGCATGACGCTGATGCGCATGCCGTTGTGCACATGGGCGTGGTTCATTACCTCGTGCATATCGCTGCTGGCGTTTGCGGTGCTCCTGCCAGCCTGCATCCTGTTGATTCTGGATCGGCACGCGGGGACGAGTTTCTACATCCCGGCGGGACTGGTGGCGAGCGACCGGCTGCAGCCGCACTCAGGGGGATCGCCGTTGCTGTGGCAGCACCTATTCTGGTTCTTCGGCCACCCGGAGGTGTACATCGATTCTGCCGTCGATGGGAATCGTGTCGCACATTTTGATCAACAGCATGCGGAAGCCGCTATTGAGCGCGAAGGTGGTGATCTACTCGATGATGTCGATCGGCTTCCTGAGCTACATGGTTTGGGGACACCACATGTTCGTCAGCGGAATGAATCCGATGTCCGCACTGGCGTTTTCCTTCCCGACGCTGACGATCACCATTCCGGCAACGATCCTGACATTGATCTGGCTTGGCAGCTTGTATGGAGCGAACATACAGATCAATTCGGCGTCGCTGTTTGCCCTGGGCTTCATATCGATGTTCGTGGCCGGGGGCGTCAGCGGATTCTTCCTGGCGCAGCCCTCGATCGACATCTATCTGCATGCGACATACTTTGTGGTGGGCCACTTTCACATGGTGATGGGCGTGGCATCGCTGTTCGGCGTGTTTGCGGGGACGTATTTCTGGTTCCCGAAGATGACCGGGCGGATGATGAACGAAGGCTTGGGAAAGCTGCACTTCTGGATCACGTTTATCGGTACCTATTGCATCTTCATGCCGTTCCACTACCTCGGCTTGATCGGCAACGTGCGCCGGTACCAGTCATTCGTGGATGACTATATGACGCCGTATCTGGGCGTACATAAGTTCATGACCATCGCGGCGCTGATTACCGGCGCGGGGCAGCTGATTTTCCTGTTCAACCTTATTTATAGCCGCTTCAAAGGGCAGCCGGCGCCGGAGAATCCGTGGAACGCGACGTCGCTGGAATGGTCGATTCCATCGCCGCCGCCGTGGAACAATTTCGGGGGGAAGCATCCGATCGTCTACCACGATCCTTTCCAGTATGGGGTGAAGGGCTCAAAGGGCGATTTCGTGATGCAGGATTCGCCCGAACAAGTGCCCGCGAGCGGGAACTGATTTCCTGGAGGGAAGCGGCGCTGGGAAAGGCGGCGCCGCCAACCCCGGAGTGAAAGAGACCATGGCTTCGACAACAGCACCTGCAGTGGCAACGCAAGCCGGAACAATCAGCCCGAGTGTTGCGCGTCCGATAGCAAGCGCGGCACGGGCATCACGAAGCGGCATCTGGGTGGGCATTTTTGCCATCACGATGAGCTTTATGGCATTCACCAGCGCGCTGATCGTGCGCCAGGCGTCAACGGACTGGACCCATCTGGTTCTGCCCTCGATCCTCTACGCAAACACACTGGCTTTGCTGGCCAGCAGCGTGACCTTTGAGCTCTCCCGGCGTCACATGGAACTGGTTCCGGGAGGCAGATTGCAGAGCGAAGGCGCCGGCGTCACGTGGTTGATGGCGACGCTGGCTCTGGGGATCGCATTCTGCATCGGGCAATACATTGCCTGGCAGGACTTGCGAGAGCAGGGAATTTACCTGGCGACGAACCCGAACAGTTCGTTCTTCTACTTGCTGACCTTTTTGCACGTGCTGCACGTAACGGCAGGCATCGGCGCGTTCAGCTATCTGGTGGGGCGCTTGGTGCTGAAAAACGGATCGCTGCGACGGAGCTTTTTCGAAAACACGGCCATCTATTGGCATTTTATGGGAGTGCTTTGGGTCTATCTGCTCTTGCTGTGCCGGACGAAATTGTAACAATTAGGAGAGGAACTGTGAGCGAATCGGAGATGGCAGTGCAAGGGCACGGCGATTTGATGGAAGCATCGCCGTACGCAATCCCATCGCGCAAGCTGACGATGTGGTTGTTTCTGATTTCGGACGCAGTTACGTTCGGAGCGTTCCTGTTTGCGTACGGCTATATCCGGGTATCGACGGAGAACTGGGTGCGGCCGTTTGAAAGTGGAAGCGTAATCAATGTGATCGCGATGACTGTGATCCTGATTACGAGCAGCTTGACGGTGCTGGGGGCAGTGGACGCTGCGAAAGCGGGCGACAAGGCCAAGACGATGAAGTTCATGTATTCCACTATGGCGCTCGGGGCACTGTTCGCGGCCCTGCATTTGCGGGAGTGGTTCCAACTGTTTGGCAGGGGGATCACGCTGAGTTCGGGGCTCTTCGGGCAGACGTTCTTTACGATCACCGGCTTGCACCTGCTGCATGTGATCAGCGGTGTGATCGCGTTGCTGGTGGTGGGAATGAAGTATTCGAACGGGAAGCTTACGCCGGGACACGTGGAAAGCACGGGTTTATACTGGCACTTCGTTGATCTGGTTTAGATGTTCGTTGTGCCCCTGGTGTATCTCACGAACGTTGCGCACTAAGAGAAACGGAGAAGGAGAAACCATGAGCGCTGCGAATGCTTCGGGAAACGTGATCCGGAAATACCTACCGGTTTATTTCGTGCTGCTGGTCATTTTTTTCGTGGAAGTGTTCCTGTCGTTTCAGCATTTTGCGACCGGGACGCTGGTGGTTATCCTCTTGCTACTGGCGCTGTGCAGCGCCTCGCTGGGGTTGATGTACTTCATGCACTTGGCGGATGAAAAGCGCAATCTGCTTTTGACCCTGATCCCGGTGACCATCTTCGTGCTGTTGATGATGAACATGTTCTGGTCAGACAGCGTACGGTTGTTGCATATGCGGCCGGGGGCGCAGTAGAGTCGGGTTTAAGAGGTGGTGTAAGGAGACGGGCCGGGCTAAAGGCCTGCGCCTGCATGGGGCGGTTTAGATGGTTGACGGTACGATGAGGAAGTTCAGAGAACGGTGTCTAGACGGGCTGGTGGCGTTGGTTGGCGTAGTTCTCGTGCCGAGAGTGACTTGGGCGCAGGGCTGTGCGCTGTGCTATACGCAGGCGGCCGGATCCGGCCCCCGGATGATCACGGCGCTCAAGAGTGGAATCCTGTTCCTGATGATCCCGCCCATGCTGATTTGCCTGGGAATTACGTGGATGGCCTACAAGAAGCGGAACGAGTTCAATGAGGAGGTCTCTGCAGAACCAACGGAACCGATTGCGTAATGCGGATGAACGGCGAAAAATAATCTGAGACAAAGGGAGCGCATGGCATGGCGGATATGGGGACGGATGAAATCGTAAGCCGGAAAGTACTAGCTACCTACTTAATCCTCGGATCCCTAGGCGCGATCATTATGAGCTTGATCGCCTTCTCGGCCATGGTTGGCCGAGCACTTTAACTTTAGCGTAGGGAAACCACACTGCGGACAACAGAGGAAGATCGACTTCGGGCACTGCTTTCTACTCGGCGCTCTGACAATCGAAAGGCACGATGTCAACGGCTTGCACATCGCAAGCCGTTGACTTGTTTATGATGGCCCCATAGCATACCTCTCGATGAAGCACGTCGCTAAGAAACATCATTTGCCACATCCGGAGCCGATAGACGCGCTGGAACACGCGCGATCGGGCGGCATCGCTACGTTCATGCGGTTGCCGCACATTCATGATGCGGAGGAGTTGGAAATCGCGCTGGTGGGAATTCCATTTGATGGGGGAACCACGTACCGGCCGGGGACACGGTTTGGACCTCGGCACGTGCGCGAGCAATCGGTGCTGATCCGGCCGTGGAATCCGGAGTTGAAGATCAATCCGTTTGCGAAGTACCGCATTGCGGATTACGGAGATTTCTCTGTGAATCCGCTTTCGATCCAGGATACGTTCCGCCGGGTTGAGGAGCAGATGGAGCCGCTGACGAAGGCGGGGACGCGATGCGCGGCAGTGGGCGGGGACCATTCGCTGAGCTTGCCGCTGTTGCGGGCGACGGCAAAGAAATATGGACCTGTGGCGGTGATCCAGTTTGACGCGCACAACGATCTTTGGGACGAATACTTCGGCTGCAAGCTGTCCCACGGGACGCCATTCCGCCGGGCGATCGAAGAAGGGTTGATCCGTGAGCAGAGCTTTTTGCAGGTGGGATTGCGCGGGCAGGTTTACAGCGCGGACGACTTCGAGTTTGCGAAGAAACACAAAGTGGGAATGATCACCGCGGAGGAGTTTCACGCACATGGGATGAAGGTGTTCCGCGAGAAACTGCAGGGGTTTCACGGGAAGCCAGTATATATAACGTTGGATATCGATTGCGTGGACCCCGCGTTTGCGCCGGGGACCGGGACGCCGCAGGTGGGCGGATTCAGCAGCGCGGAAATCGTGGAACTGGTGCGGGGGTTGCGTGGACTGAAGATTGTGGGCTGCGACTTGGTGGAAGTTTCGCCGCCCTACGACAACGGATCGATTACCTCACTGCTGGCAGCAAATCTCCTCTACGAACTGCTTTGCGTGCTGTGAATGACGCAACTCGCCCGAAAGTTACGGCTGTGGAACTATTTCGCGCTTGGATTCGGCACGATGATCGGCACCGGCTGGGTGATCCTGATGGACGACTGGCTGGGCCGGGGCGGGCCGCTGGGCGCGATGCTGGGATTCCTGGCAGGCGGAATGCTGCTGCTGCCGATCGGGCACGTGTACGGGCAGTGGGTGCGGCGCCTGCCGGATGCAGCGGGCGAAGCGGCTTACACGGCGCAAGTGTTTCCGGCGTGGGTGAGCTATCTGACGGGTTGGATGATGCTTCTGGCGTATTTCATCGTTTGCCCGTGGGAAGCAGTGGCGCTGGGCAAGCTGGCGGCGTACATCTTCCCGGTGCTCGACACGATGGAGCTTTACCGGATTGCGGGGCAACCGGTGTTTTTGCCGCGGCTGCTGGTGGGGATCGGGCTGACGGTCATTCTAGCGTATGTGAACTACCGGGGAATTCGCGCGAGCGCAACGTTTGAGAACTGGGCGACGAGTTCGGTGCTCGCGGTGTTTGTGCTGTTGGTGCTGGTGAGCGCGCACGGCGGGGCGGCTGTGAACATTCATCCCCTGTTCAGCCATGCGCCGTTGGTTTCCGTCTTACTGACGCTGCAGATTGTCCCGTATTTCGTGACTGGATTTGAGTCCGTGCCGAAGGTGGCGGAAGAAGCACATCCGGGATTTCCGCCGGGGAGGTTCTTCACCGCGATTGCGATGGCGTTGCTGGTGGGCGCGGGATTTTACGTATTGGCGATCGGAGCCGTATCCTTCATTGCACCGTGGCAGTGCCTGACGGGAAAGCGATTTGCAACGGCGATCGCGTTTGAGCAAGGAACACATTCGATCTGGCTGGTGCGGCTGATTTTGGCGATTTCGCTGGTGGCGTTGTTTCAGGTGTTCAATGGAAATTTTGTGGCGTCGACGCGGTTGCTGTATGCATATGGGCGGCGGGGAACGCTCGCGCCGGCATTTGCGAAAATTCACGCGGTGAACCAAACACCGACGGTGGCGATTTTCGGCGTGGCGGCGGGGACGCTGTTGGGGATACTGCTGGGAGACGCGCTGCTGGTGCCGGTGACGGAAGTGGGGGCACTCGCTTCGGCGACGGGGTGGTTCGCGGCGTGCATTTCGTTTTTTCTGGTGGAGAAGCACACTGGGCTGAGGGCGGTTGCCGCGATAGGGATGTTGGTTTCGTTGCTGTTGATATTGATGAAGCTGGTGCCGGAGGTTCCTGGACATTTCAGCGGAGCAGAGTGGATGGCGATGGGGATCTGGGTGGGTATCGGGCTGCTGTTGAAGCGGCGGCCGGGCAAAATGGGCTGAAGCACGTCATGTATACTGCCAAAGGCGTGTTGGACGCGCAGAGCGAATGATCCCTTACTTACATATTGGGCCGCTGCAGATTCCGACGTTTGGATTGATGGTGGCGCTGGCGCTGATTACCGCGGCGTATGTGTTGCAGGCAGATTTCGAGCGGCGAGGGCTGAACGCCGACGCGTTCACGATGATTACCGTCGCCGGATTGGCGGGGATTCTCGGGGCGAAACTCTATCATTTATTGGAGTCGCCTGCGGAGTTCTTTGCCAACCCGCTACCTTTATTCTTCACCCGTTTTGGATTTGCCTGGTTTGGCGGGTTTTTAGGCGGATTCGGGGCCATGCTGCTGATGGGTTGGCGGGCCAGGTTGCGCCCGTGGGAATTTCTGGATGCTTGCTCACCGGCGGCTTCGATTGGATATGCCATCGGGCGAATTGGATGTTTTTTATCGGGCGACGGCGATTATGGGAAGCCGACTTCGCTGCCGTGGGGGATGAGCTTTCCAAACGGAGTGGTGCCGACGACCGAGCGTGTGCACCCGACACCATTATATGAATTTGTTGTGTGGTGTTTGATTGGGTGGCTTTTGTGGAGGTTAGGTGCGAAGGCGCTGAAGAAGCCGCGGGCGATGGGGGAGATTTTTAGCCTCTACCTTATATTGACGGGAGTGGCGAGGTTTCTGGTGGAGATCATTCGCATCAATCCGCCGTTGATCTGGGGAATGTCGAACGCGCAAGTGGCGAGTGTGTTCTCCGTCGCAGTGGGGGCGATGCTGTTGTGGAGGGCACAGCAGGCGCAAGCGAGTTAGTCCCTTTCTTTCACGACGCAAGATCCAGAATCGTGGCCGACCTGAAGGGCGGCCATTCTATTTTTTGGACGACTGGCCGGTCTAAAGTCGGGCCACTACATTCGTGGGACTACTCGAGCATTTGGCGGAGGACGTATTGGAGGATGCCGCCGTGCTGGTAATAGGAAACTTCCTCGGGCGTGTCGACGCGGGCCATGGCGGCGAAGGATTTCACGCTGCCGTCCGCGGATTTGGCTTTCACGGTAATTTGCTTGCGCGGGGTGAGTGAGCTGACGCCTTCGATCTCAAAAACTTCGTGGCCAGTGAGGCCGATGGTTTCGCGGTTTTCGCCGGGTTGGAACTCGAGCGGAAGAACGCCCATGCCGACGAGATTGCTGCGGTGGATGCGTTCGTAGCTTTCGGCGATGACGGCGCGGACGCCGAGGAGGCGTGTGCCCTTGGCGGCCCAGTCTCGCGAAGAGCCGGAGCCGTATTCCTTGCCGGCAAGGACGACGAGAGGAACGCCTTCTTCGCGGTATTTCACGGCGGCGTCGTAGATGAACATTTTTTCACCGTCGGGGAGGTGGAGCGTCCAACTGCCTTCGGTGCCGGGAGCAAGCTGGTTGCGGAGGCGGATGTTGGCGAAGGTGCCACGCATCATGACTTCGTGATTGCCGCGGCGGGCACCGTAGGAGTTGAACTCATGAGGCTTCACGCCGTGGGCGATGAGATATTTTCCGGCGGGTGAATCGACGGCAATGGAGCCGGCCGGGGAGATGTGATCGGTAGTGACGCTGTCGCCGAGGACGGCGAGGACGCGGGCGCCGCGGATATCGGCGAGCGGCCCGGCCGCCTTGGACATGTTTTCGAAGTAGGGCGGCAGTTTGATGTAGGTAGAGCCGGCGTCCCACTTATAAAGGTCGCCCTCAGGCACGGGCATGGCTTTCCAACGGGCATCGCCTTCGAAGACTTCGCCGTATTCCTTGCGATATTGCTCG
Source organism: Acidobacteriota bacterium (assembly GCA_021324935.1). GTDB lineage: Bacteria > Acidobacteriota > Terriglobia > Acidiferrales > UBA7541 > Acidiferrum. The sequence continues at coordinate 103,107 of JAJPIE010000045.1, read as the reverse complement.
GTGGAGACAGCGGAGCGGACGGTGGATTCGACCTCCTGCGGGGAGGGCCAAATTTCGCGGAGATAGACGGGCTTGCCGGCCTTATCGGTGCCGATGGGCTCGGTGGTGGGGGCGAGATCCATGCGTCCCGCGAGGGCGTAGGCGACGACGAGCGGCGGCGAAGCGAGATAGTTAGCGCGGACGAGCGGGTGGATGCGGCCTTCGAAGTTGCGGTTACCGCTGAGCACGGCGACGGCGACGAGGTTATTTTCCTTGATGGCGGCGCCGATGGGATCGGGGAGAGGGCCGCTGTTGCCGATGCAGGTGGTGCAACCGTAGCCGACGAGGTTGAATTTCAGCTTGTCGAGATAAGGAGTGAGGCCGGCGGCGGCAAGATAGTCGGTGACGACTTTGGAACCGGGAGCGAGGCTGGTTTTGACCCAAGGCTTGATCTCGAGGCCGCGCTCGACCGCTTTCCTGGCGAGAAGGCCCGCGCCGAGCATGAGCGAAGGGTTCGACGTGTTGGTGCAACTGGTGATGGCAGCGATGACGACAGCACCGCTGGAGAGATCGAAGGTGTCGCCATTGTTTTTGACGCGGGCCTGTTTGGCCGGAGCGCCTTCGACCACCTTAGTAAAGGACGCCTTGGCGTTTTTGAGAGGGACGCGATCTTGGGGACGCTTGGGGCCGGCAACGGTGGCTTCGACCGTAGAGAGGTCGAGCTCGAGTTTGTCGCTGAAGGAAGGCTCCGGAGTGGCGTCGCTGCGGAAGAGCATCTGCTCCTTACAGTAGGCTTCGACGAGGGCGATCTGATCCTGGGAACGCGCGGTGAAGTGGAGATAGGCGAGCGTTTCATTGTCCACGGGGAAGAATCCCATCGTTGCGCCGTATTCGGGCGCCATGTTGGCGATGGTAGCGCGATCGGGAACACTGAGGTTGGAGAGGCCGGAGCCATAGAACTCCACGAATTTTCCGACAACGCCTTTCTTGCGAAGCATCTCGGTGACAGTGAGGACGAGGTCGGTGGCCGTAGCGCCTTCGGGCAAGCGGCCGTGGAGCTTGAAGCCAACAACTTCAGGAACGAGCATGGAGGAAGGTTGGCCGAGCATGGCGGCTTCTGCTTCAATGCCGCCGACGCCCCAGCCGAAAACGCCGAGGGCGTTCACCATAGTGGTGTGCGAATCGGTGCCGACAAGCGAATCGGGGTACGCCTCGAACTGATTGCCGTTGGGCATGGCGCAGACGACGCGCGCGAGATATTCGATATTGACCTGGTGGCAGATGCCGGTGTCGGGCGGAACAACCTTGAAATTGCGGAATGCTTTTTGCCCCCAACGGAGGAAGGCGTAGCGTTCGACGTTGCGCTGAAATTCTAGCTCGGCGTTGATCGCGAAGGCGTTGGCGGCGCCGAAGCTGTCCACCTGGACGGAATGGTCGATCACGAGTTCCGCGGGGAAGAGTGGATTGATGCGCTTGGGATTGCCACCCATTTTTTGCACGGCTTCGCGCATGGCAGCGAGATCGACGACGGCGGGAACGCCGGTAAAGTCTTGCAATAGCACGCGGGCGGGCATGAAGGCGATTTCTTTTTGCGGGCCGTTGGGTGTCCATTTGGCGAGAGCGGCGATGTCGTCTTTGCGGACGAAGCGGCCATCTTCGCAGCGCAGCAGATTTTCGAGAAGGATGCGAAGGGAGAAGGGGAGCCTGGAGAGGTGGGCTACGCCGTGCTTGTCGAGCGATTCGAGGCGGTGAATTTCGAAGGCTTGTGCGCCGACGTTGAGTTTGTCGCGCGTACCGAAAGAATTGGCTGCGGAGATGGGCATACCAGCGGTCCTTTCCCAAAGGCTTGAGCCTCCTATAATAACCGAAATCGCGCGATGAAGCGGAAACGCTATAATGAGGTGTTGTGAAGATTCTCTTGATCTCGACATATGAGCTGGGAAGGCAGCCGTTCGGGCTGGCGTCACCGGCGGCGTGGCTGCGGAAGCGCGGGCATGGGGTGACCTGCCTGGATTTGTCGCGGCAGGCATTGAGCGAGCGGGCGGTTCGCGAAGCGCGCCTGATTGCATTTTATGTGCCGATGCACACGGCGGCGCGATTGACGCTGGAACTTTTGGAGCCTATACGCGCTGCGAATCCGGAGGCCCATTTGTGCGCGTACGGGCTATATGCGCCGCTGGCGGGGGAAAGCCTGCGGCGGCAAGGAATCGAGAGCTTGTGCGGCGGGGAATTCGAGCAGGCACTGGTGGATCTGGCTGAGCATCTTTCCGGATTGTCTTCGTTGCCGCAGAATCATCCGTTGGATTCGAATATTTCGCTGGCGCGGCTGCGATTTCTGACGCCAGATCGCACGGATCTGCCCGCCTTGAAAAATTTTGCGCATTTGGTGATGCCCGCGGGAGAGCACCGGGTTGCGGGTTACACGGAAGCGTCGCGCGGGTGCAAACATGTGTGCAGCCATTGTCCGGTTGTGCCGGTGTACAACGGCGTTTTCCGGATTGTGGACCGCGAAGTGGTGCTGGCGGATATCCGTCAGCAGGTGAAAGCTGGCGCACAGCACATCACGTTCGGCGATCCAGACTTTTTCAATGGCGTGGGGCACGCGGTGCCGCTTGTGGAGGCGCTGCACCGGGAGTTTCCGGAGCTCACTTACGATGTGACGATCAAAGTGGAGCACCTGCGGGAGAACAAGGAATTACTGCGAACGCTGCGGGATACCGGTTGTTTGTTCATCGTATCGGCCGTGGAATCGCTGGACGACCGGATTCTGGAGAAATTAAAAAAGGGGCACACGCAAGCGGATTTCTTTACAGTCGTGGAGGAGTGCCGGCGCGCTGGAATTGCACTGCAGCCGACGTTTGTGCCGTTCACGCCGTGGACGACGTTTGAGAATTACCTGGATCTACTGGAGCAGTTGAGCCGCCTGGATTTGATTACGGCGGTGGCGCCGATTCAACTGGCGATCCGGCTGCTGGTGACGGCGGGGTCGCGGCTACTGGAGCTGGAAGAGATTCGCGGGCAGGTAGGAGCGTTTGATGCGAAAACGCTGGCCTATCCCTGGCATCACCGTGAACCGGGCATCGACCAATTGTGCGAGGAACTGCAAGACCTGGTGGCCGCAGCCGAAAAGCGAAAAGAGGGCCGAGCGGCGATTTTCGAGGATATCTGGCGGGCGGCAAACCGTGCGGCGGGGCGGCCTGCGAAGGAAAACAGGATCACCGAGTCCGAGAGAGGGAAGGGCGTGCCGTATTTGAACGAGCCCTGGTACTGTTGAGCGGAGCCGACGCGGGACCAGTTGGTTCCGATCGCAAAAGCAAGAGAAGCGGTGAAACAAGCGGAAACGTTTCTATGAAAGCTGCAGAATGAACCCACCGGACGAGCAACGGAGAATCCTGATTTTTGCGATGAAGCTTGGCTACCAGACGCGTGCGTTTGATGAAGCGGCGAGGAAGCTGGGCGTAGAACTCGTGTTTGTGACCGATCGCTGCCAGCGGCTGGACGATCCGTGGCACGACCGGGCGCTGCCGGTGCATTTCGAAGCGCCGGAAGAAGCGGCATATGCAGTGATGCAGGCACAGCGGGGAAAGCACGTGGATGGAGTGCTGGCGGTGGGCGACCGGCCGGCACTTGCGGCGGCGTATGCGGCGCGGGGTTTGGGCGTGACGCACAATCATCCGGTGAGCGTGGAAGCATGCCGAAGCAAGCTGCGGATGCGAGAAGTATTTCGTGATGCAGGAGTGCCAGTGCCATGGTTTCGCGACGTGATGCTGAACGCCACGCCGGAGCCGGCGTTACTGGGGATTGAATATCCGTGCGTGCTGAAGCCGGTGTCGCTTTCGGCCAGCCAAGGAGTGATGCGCGCGAATACGAGGAAGGAGTTTCTGGCAGGAGCGGCGCGGTTAAAGCACTTGCTGGATTCCGCGGAGATTCAGGCAACGCGTGAACCGAATCTCGACCGGATGATCGTTGAGGAATACCTGCCGGGCCGCGAAGTGGCAGTGGAAGGATTGGTGACGGAAGGCGAATTGAGGGTGCTGGCGATATTCGACAAGCCAGATCCCCTGGAAGGGCCGTTTTTCGAAGAGACGATCTATGTGACGCCGTCGCGGCTATCGCGCGCGGAACAGGCAGCGGTGGAAAAGTCATTTGCGGATGCGGCGCGCGCGCTGGGATTGATGCACGGGCCGGTGCACGGGGAGCTCCGGTTGAACGAGAGGGGCGTGTGGCCAATTGAGGTGGCAGCGCGGCCGATCGGCGGGCTGTGCGCCCGGGCGTTGCGGTTTCGAATGAGCGATAAGGACGAGGCGATAGGTTTGGAGGAGTTGCTCTTGAGACATGCGCTGGGATTGCCTGGGAAGGATGCGCGACGAGAGGAGCAGGCTTCCGGAGTGTTGATGATTCCAGTGCCAAAGAGCGGCGTGTTGGAGGAAGTGAAGGGATTGGACGAGGCGCGGGCGGTGAAGGGAATCACGGAATTGGAGATTACGGCGCGATTGCACGATTACCTGGCAGCGTGGCCGGAGGGATCGAGTTATCTGGGGTTTCTGTTTGCGAAGGGGGAGACGCCGGCCTATGTGGAAGCGGCGCTGCGGGAAGGGCATAGAAAATTGCGAATTGAGATTACGCCGCGGTTGCCGGTGGAGCATCCGGTGACGAAGAGGATTTGATCATCCAAGGACGAGGCGCCCTTATGCAGAGTGGATGTAACTGGGGACTTGGCCTTGCAGCGACTACACAAGCAGGAGTGCCTGTGTCACCTAAAAGTGGGCTGCCTAAAGCTGCCGCTACACAAGATGGCCAGCTAAAGTTGGCCGCCAAGATTACCCTTTGGCTTTTGGGGGGACGTAGCCTTCGGGAAGGCGAGCGCCTTCGCCAAAGAAGAACTGCTCCATTTGCTCTTCCATGGTTTTCTGGGAGTTGGGATCGATCGGATTCAGGCGATATTCGTTCATGACCATTTTGGAGTATTCGAGCCAGAGCTTCCAGGCATCTTTCGAGACATTCTCATAGACGCGCTTGCCGAGTTCGCCTTTCCAAGGCACGCGATCGAGGCCGGGCAACTCCTTGCCGAATTTCACACAGTGGACCATGCGGGTGCCGGGCTTGACCGGTTCGCTGGGAGCGGGTGAAGGCCCGCAAGGATCGTTTGCCATGGAGATTCCTCCCGAGCCTGTTATTTTCCGTCAGCCCGCAAGATGTTGCAAGTTTAGGAAATCGCGGCTACCCTAAGCCTGTTGGAGAGAAGTTTTTCATTCCTCTCATACCCACCCCTTGTTGTACTCCTGCTCATCCGGCATCATCTGAACATTGACGAGCCTGTCGGGTCGCCTCTGACCCGAAGGCGCGCAGATGGGAACTGCGGGGATGGACGCGCCTCGACACAAGCTTTCCGCTGGGCAATTGGTTACAAACTACCAGGCAGAGCTGGAATATCTGCAAAAGGAGAAACTCCTGAACCGAATTTGGGCGCAGGACCTAAGTCTCTGGCCGGCAGAAGAAGGGGGAGAAAGAAGGTTACGGGCGAACCTGGAGTTTTTACAACTGCCGGAAAGGATCTTCAGGCTGACGGAGTCGACGCTGCGCATGGAGGGGGAAGCGCAGAGCGAAGGGCTGACGCAGCGGCTGTTCATCGCGTTCGAAAGCGTCCTTCCGTTTTGTGAAACAGTCCTCCATCTCCGGGAGGATAAGGAATCCCTGAAGTGCGTCGCGCTCGAGAGTTGCTTGCCGAGCACCATTCGCCATGCAGAGAAGCAGGTGGATTTTGCAAAGACCTTACTCTTGTTCGTGAACAAGTCCGGATACCGGCTGGAAGATCATGCCCTCTTCCTGTATTTCCAAAAAAAACTGCAAGTGGAATTGGGGGGAGAGTATGCGCGGCATTTTGCGGCCTCCAGCGAACGAAAGACATACTTGACGGCAGTGGCCCAGGAATACGGGTTCCGTTTTGTACAGGAACTGCCGGCGCGGATCTTGCCGACGTACACTGCGGTGCTGGATCTGGCGGTGCTGCTGCTGGTGTTTGCGAAGCTAGATCCGGAAGTGGTGCGAATCTGCTGCCGGGAGATGAAGAAGGAGTATTCGGAAGGGGAAGAAGGCCGGCGGAATCCGGTAGTGGAGGCGGCGGCGTTTCTGACTGCCACGGCGCGAAGCGGTCGAAAAATGCTGGCGATCCTTGCGCCGCGGGCGCTAGCGCCTTATGGGGATTCGCTGTGCCAGTTGATTGGAGGGAGCCTGGGACAAGGTGAAGCAGGGCTGTATCCGCTGCAATTGACGAGTCCCTGCGCAACGGAAGCGCTGGAGAAAAACGCGAGCGCGGTGGTACTTCGGCAGGGAGGCCAGGACGATGCGCATACCGAAGCGGTGCTCGGAGAACTTGAAGGGCGGGGAATTCCGTTTTTGAGCGTGCCCGTGGCGGACCCGCTGGACCTGCTCCGGCAGACATATCTTTGGCAGATCGCAACGGCGCTGGCGGCGTCGCGATTGGATATCGACCCATTCAATGGAGGAGAGGCGCGATTGCCACGAAGCCTGGCGAATGAAATGCTGAATCATCTGTCGCCACATAAGAATACGCTGGAACGGCGTCCGTGGATTCGGGAAGGGAACCTGCAATTGTTTGCGGAGGCGCGGGCACGACAGGAGATTTCGCAACTGAACCTGGTGGAATGCCTAGCATCGTTCTGGGCCAGGCGGGACGGGGCGAAATATGTGGGGTTCTACGTTTTTCTCGAGCCAAAGGAAGAGACAAAAAGGAGCTTCGAGGCGTTAAGGGATCAAATTTCGCAGAGGTTGGACCGGCCAGTGCTATTGACCTGGGGACCGAGATCTCTGGACCGGTATGGTTACTTTATGAGGGAGGATTCGCCGAGGGGACTTCATCTGGTGGTGACAGGCGAGCCGGCGCAGGACATAAAGATTCCAGGAGCGGGGTACTCTTTCGGCCAGCTTTACCGGGCCATTGCGCTGGGGCAGTTTGAGGCGCTATCGAACCAGGGGGGCCTGGCATTGCGGCTACATGCAGCTTCGGCGGAGGTGGACGGGCCTGCGGAATTGACCCACGCATTCCAACAGGCCTTGAGGAGAGTCAGGTCATGAGGCGCCTTTTTTAACTTTTCACCGTGTCCTTCTTCTGATATTTCTCAAGGGCTTTCCGGAGGCGCAGAAGTGGCTACCGTGACAACCTTATTCTGGGATATCGGCGGGGTAATCCTGACCAACGGGTGGGATCACAATTCCCGGATGGATGCAGCAAAGACGTTTCAACTGGATTGGGAAGAATACCGCGAGCGGCACGACTTATCGTTTCCCGCGTTTGACTCCGGGCAGATTACGCTGGATCAGTATCTGGATCGCACCTTGTTCTACCGCACGAGGCCGTTCACGCGCGAGGAGTTTACCGCGTTCATGTTCGCGCAGTCGAAGGAATATCCGGAGACGCGGCAATTACTGCGCGATGTTGCACGCATCAAAAAGCATTTCCTCGCATCTATTAACAATGAACCGCGGGAGCTGAACAACTACCGGATCGAGGCTTTCGGGTTGCGCAACGAATTTCAGGTGTTTTTCAGTTCGTGCTACCTGAACGCGCGGAAACCGGAAGAGCACATTTACCGCACGGCTCTGGAAGTTTCGCAGCGGCCGGCGGAAGAGTGCGTGTTCATCGACGACCGGCCGATCAACCTGGAAAACCCGCGGCGAATGGGGATGCACGTGGTTCACCACAAGAACGCATCGGAGACACGCGCGGAACTGCGTAGGCTGGGGATTGGGGTATAGTCGAAATCGCCCCCGCGCAGCAGCGGTGCGGCGGGAAAAATCCCGGAGGAAGCATGGCAGAAGAAGAGAAGCGGCCGGGTTCCATCTATGGAGCGACAGCAGAATCTTGCGTGGTCATCCTGTTTGGCGCCTCGGGTGATCTAGCGAAGCGCAAAGTGATTCCGGCGATGTACGACCTGGCGCAGCATGATTCATTGGGCGAACGCTACGCAATCGTCGGATTCGCGCGGACGCCGATGTCGGATGAGAAGTTCCGCGGGACGGTGGGAGAAGCGGCGAAGACGATTTCCGAAGTTGGGCCGATCGACCCGGCGAAATGGGACGAATTTGCTTCCAACCTTTACTACACGGCCGGGGAGTATGGTGACCAGAACTCCTACGCGCAACTTGCGAAGCGGCTGACGGAGATTGACGGGGAAAGAAAACTGGGAGGGAACAGACTGTTTTATCTTTCCACGCCGCCGGGGGTTTATCCGGACATCGTGGAGCAATTGGGCCGTGCGGGGCTGGCTCGGCCGTCGAATCCCAATTCCTGGGTGCGCATCATCATTGAAAAACCGTTTGGACGAGACCTGGCTTCGGCGAAGGAACTGAATCAGATTGTGTTGAACGTGTTTGAAGAGAAACAGGTTTACCGCATCGACCACTACCTGGGCAAAGACACGGTGCAGAACCTTCTGGTGTTGCGCTTCGGAAACGGGATTTTCGAGCCGCTGTGGAACCGCAACTACGTGGATCACGTGCAGATCACCGCATCGGAGACGCTCGGCGTGGAGCGGCGTGGGGGATTTTACGAAACGGCGGGCGCGTTGCGAGACATGATCCAAAGCCACGTGCTGCAATTGACGTCGCTGGTGGCCGTAGAGCCGCCGGCTTCGTTCGACGCAACGGCGGTGTGCAATGAAAAGCTGAAGATCCTGCAATCGATCCGGCCGTATAACCTGGAGATGGTGGCGCAGTCGGTGGTGCGCGGGCAGTATTCGCCGGGGGTGCTGAACGGGACGAAGCTCCCAGGCTACCGCGAAGAGCCGGGAGTGAATGCGAATTCGCGGACGGAAACGTTTGTGAGCATGCGGGTGTTGATCGACAACTGGCGGTGGGCCGGGGTTCCGTTTTACCTGCGCACGGGGAAGCGGCTGGCGAAGCGGAGCACGGAGATCATGATCCAATTCCGGTGCGCGCCGCACATCGTGTTTCGCGAGCGGCAGATCGAGCCGAACCGCCTGGTGCTGAACATTCAGCCGGACGAAGGAATTTCGGTCTCGTTTGGGGCGAAGCGGCCGGGAACGGAGATGAGGATCGGCAACGTGACCATGAATTTCAGCTACCGGGAGGGCTTTGGGGGAACGTCGCGGAGCGCGTACGCCACGTTGCTGAATGATTGCCTGCGAGGAGACGCGACGTTGTTTGACCGGGGCGATTCGGTGGAGGCGGCATGGTCGCTAGTGGAACCCATCCTGGACGTATGGAGCGCGGCGAAGACGGCAACGGTGCCGTTTTACCCCGCGGGCACGTGGGGGCCAAAAGAGTCCGACCAGATGCTGGAACGCGACGGACGACAGTGGTATAACCCTTAAAACGATTTAATATTCTGATTTGGCGGGAGGACCGGTGATTATTGCGGGTGACGTTGGCGGCACCAAGTGCAATATCGCGCTGTTCGCGGAAAAAAATGGAAAGCTGGACGTGCTCTTCCGCCAGCGTTTTGCCAGCAAGGATTTCGCGAAATTCGACTTGATCATCAAGGAATTTGTGCGGCAGGCAACGCCGCACATGAATGGCGGCAAAGTACGCGCCGCGGGGTTCGGGGTGGCCGGGCCGGTGATCAACAACCGCATCCATGCGACGAATCTTCCCTGGGTGATTGAGGCGGCGACGCTTTCGAACGAACTGGGAGTAAGATCCATCGCACTGATGAACGATCTTGGCGCGTGGGGGCACAGCCTGGAGCATTTGTCGCCGGAAGATATTGTGGTGCTGAATCCTGGGAAGGCGGTGACGGGAGCGTCTCGCGCGTTGTTGGCAGCGGGGACTGGGCTGGGAGAATCGATACTTTTTTGGGATGGCGAGCGATATCGCGTGGTACCCAGCGAAGGCGGACATTCCGACTATGCACCGCACACGGACCAGCAGATCGAATTGCTGAAGTTCATGCGGAAGCGCTATCCGCAAGTGAGTTGGGAGTTGATTCTTTCCGGGCGTGGATTCCGAACCATTCATGAATTTCTGGGGCCGGACGCGAAGCACCCGGTGTTTGAGGATCTGGATGCTGACCCGGCGCCATTTATTACCAAGAGCGCGCTGGCGAAGGAGTGTCCCGTTTGTGTGCAGGCGCTGGACCTGTGGACGGAGATTTACGGAGCGGAGGCGGGAAACCTGGCGCTGAAGGTATTGGCGTTGGGCGGGGTGTACGTGGCAGGAGGAATTGCGGTGAAAATCCTGCCGAAGATGAAGGATGGGACGTTCTTCAAGTTCTTCAAGGACAAGTGGCATTTTTCAGAGATGCTGAGCAATATTCCGGTTTCGGTGGTGGTGAACGAATCGGCTCCGCTGATTGGCGCGGCGCATGAAGCACTGGCGTCCCTAGGAGGCTAGCGCGGGCGTTCCGGAAAGCCCCGCCGGCTGGGGGCGATTTAGCAGGCACTAGAAGTTGAGCGCCCTCCGACCGCAAAGGAAGCAGACTCTCGCATGACTGCAGCCGGTGGATGGGAGTAGAAAGCTGGCAGGAATCGCGAATTGATCGGAATTTGAACGGGATTTGATCAGGATCAGTGACCAATCTGAAGTTCGGCCCCGACAGGGTGCGGCATCGGGCCTGACCCCTCCATTATAAGCGGTTAGGTTGGGCCTTTTCGCTGACCTCCAAGCCTGCAAACTTTGGTACACTGGGACGTCATTCGTTCGGTCGAGCTGACCACCATCCTTCATATCGCAAGTCCTGCCGTTCGCCGAAGCGCGAGCGGAGGCACGGAGAAGTGAAATGAGCAGCCCGGTAACATCGCAAATGATCGAAGTTCAGAATTATTTTGGCGGCGCGTGGCACAAGTCGGCGGCGACGCAGTATTCGAATGTGGTGAACCCGGCATCGGGGGAAGTGATCGGGCGAACGCCGCTTTCAACCAAAGCCGAAGTGGACCAAGTGGTGCAGGCCGCGGCAGCGGCATTTCCTGCATGGCGCCGGACACCGCCGGGCGAGCGCATTCAATATCTGTTCAAGCTGAAGAATCTGCTGGAAGAACATATCGACGAACTTTCGCGGATGATCACTCTGGAGAACGGGAAGACGTTCGCCGAAGCGAAGGCGGAATGGCGGCGCTCGATCGAGAACGTGGAAGTGGCGTGCGGCATCCCGACGATGATGCAGGGCTACAACCTGGAGGACGTGACGCCGGGCGTGGATGAAACGCTGATCCGGCAGCCGCTGGGAGTTGTGGCGGCGATCGTGGCATTCAATTTTCCGGCGATGATCCCGTTCTGGTTTTTGCCGTATGCGATCGCTTGCGGCAATACCTTCATCCTGAAGCCGAGTGAACGCGTGCCGCTGACCATGCAACGCACGATGGAGTTGATCGAAAAGACCGGACTGCCGAAGGGCGTGATGAGCATTATTAATGGCGGGCGGGAAGTAGCGGACGCGCTTTGCGATCACCCGACGGTGCGCGCAATAAGCTTTGTGGGATCGACGCCGGTGGCAAAGCACATTTATGAGCGGTCGGCCGCTTCCGGAAAGCGCATGCAGTGCCAGGGCGGCGCGAAGAATCACGTGATCGTGCTGCCGGATGCGGACATGGAACTGGCGAAGCAGATCATCGGAGATTCAGCGTTTGGCTGCGCAGGGCAACGGTGCCTTGCTGTGTCGGTTGCCGTGACCGTGGGCGAGGCACAGAAGACGTTTCGCGACCGGATTGCGGAATTAGCTTCGGGAATCAAGATTGGGTTTGGACTTGATTCAGGAGTGCAGATGGGGCCGGTGATTACGCCGGAGAGCAAGCAGCGCATTGAAGGTTTGATTGCGAAGGGTGTTGCAGACGGCGCGAAGGCCGTAGTGGACGGCCGCGGGCCGAAGATGAGCAGTCCCTATGACCATGGAAATTTCCTGCGGCCAACGGTGCTCGATGGAGTGCCGGCGACGAGTTCGCTGGCGGACACGGAGATTTTCGGCCCGGTGTTGAGTTTGATTCACGCGGACACGATTGACGACGCGATTGAATTCATCCGTAAGAGCCCGTTCGGGAATCAGGCCTCGCTGTTTACGACGAGCGGGGCCGCGGCGCGAAAGTTCCGGTATGAGGCGCCAGCTGGCAACATCGGCATCAATATCGGGGTGGCGGCGCCGATGGCGTACTTCCCGTTCAGCGGATGGAAGGAAAGCTTCTTCGGGATCCTGCATGCACAGGGAAGAGATGCCGTGGAGTTCTATACCGAATCGAAGATTGTGATTGAGCGCTGGTCGCGGCAGGAGACGAGGAAGTTCTGAGAAGTTGTTAGCCATAAGCTATAGGCCGTGAGCTATCGAGGTTCAAGACGGTTTGCCAGGATTGAATTGGGTGCTCGGGGATGATCTGCACCTGCGAGAGTGGCTGTGGGACATGCAAAAGCCAAGAGAAGAACACAGGCTGAGGCAATTGCTACTGGTTGTGTCACAATACGCCTGACGACATGGGCGGCAATCACGTCAACTTGCGGATGAACGAGCGGGTGGAGTGCGCGCAGACGCTGCCATCGCGCTTCTACACCGATTCGCACGTGTTGGAGCTGGAGAAGGAGCGGATTTTTCGGCGGACTTGGCAACTGGTGGGAACGCTGAGCCAGCCTTGCGGGGAATTAAACGGCGTGGCGCGGACGATTGCAGAGCCTGGCGCGTTTTTCACGGCGGATGTGGTGGGCGAGCCTGTGGTCGTCGTGCGGGACGCTGGTGGTGTGCTGCAGGCGTTCAGCAATGTGTGCCGGCACCGAGCGGGTCCGATCGCGCAGGGCTCGGGCTGCCGCAACGTGTTTCAGTGCGCATACCACGGATGGACTTATACGTTGGACGGGCGGCTGATCGGCACGCCGGAAGTGGATGGGATGGAGTTTTTCGACCGGTCGGCGATGGGAATGGTGCCGCTGCGTTGCGAGACGTGGCGTCAGTTTATTTTTCTGAATTTTGACGCGCAGGCGCCCGCGCTTTCCGAATTTTTGGGGAACATACCGGAGCTGGCTGCGGCCTTTCCCTTTGAGGGGATTCAACTGGCTGAGCGGCGCGATTACATGGTGAATTGCAACTGGAAGGTGTACGTCGACAACTACCTCGAGGGGTATCACATTCCCATAGTGCATCCGGGACTTATGAAAGAGATCGATTATCCAAAGTATCGTACGGAGACATTCCGGTATCACTCGCAGCAGTTGGGGCCGGTGAAGGAAGTGAGGCCGGGAGATACGGCCGAACGCGTGTATAAGCCGGGAACGGGCTTGCCCGAAGCGCTGTACTTCTGGATTTTTCCCAATTTGATGCTGAACATCTATCCCGACAATATTCAGACCAATGTGATTGTGCCGCTCTCGCACGAAAAAACACTGACGATTTTTGAGTGGTATTTTCACGACGCGAAATCGGAAAAGGTGAAGGAGCGCGCAGCGAAGGCGATCGGTTTCAGCGAAACGGTGCAGCAGGAAGACATGCACATCTGCGAGGCGGTGCAACGGGGGTTACAGTCGGCCACCTATGATCGCGGGCGGTATTCGGTGAAGCGGGAGAATGGAGTGCACCATTTTCATGTATTGCTGAGCGAGTTTTTGGGAGCGGACTCAGGAGCCGGGAGTCAGCCGTAAGTAGTTGGGAGCTGAAGAGGAGACCCACTCTCAATAAACGAGGGTCGGGCACACGACCATGGGCTGAAACGCGTTTGGGCAGCACAGCCACGCGATTCATGCCCTTTATTTCCAGTTGGCCGATCTAAAGTTCGGCCACTACAAAGGCTCCGACCTAAAGGTCGACTGTTACATAGTGTGCTACGGGTGAGCAGGGGCTGGGGTTTGGGATGGAGCGGGCGCGGTGGCCGGCTTGTTGAAGTCGAAGTTTACTTTTGGGGCCTGGCGGGCACCTTCGTCGGTTTTGAAGTAGGCATCGTTGCGTGTGAAGCCGGCCATGCCGGCGACAAGGCTGTTGGGGAAGAGAGCGATGTAGGTGTTGTAGTCCTGCACGGCTTCGTTGTAGCGGCGGCGTTCGACGGCGATGCGATTTTCGGTTCCCGCCAGTTCATCCTGCAAGCGCATGAAATTCTCATTGGATTTCAACTGCGGATAGTTTTCGACAATCACCAGCAAGCGGCCGAGCGCCGAATCGAGCTGGCCGTTGGCGGCGATTTTGTCCGCAGGTGTTTTGGCTCCGACGAGAGCGGCGCGGGCGGCGGCAATTTCACCATAGACGGCTTGTTCCTGCTGCGCGTAACCCTTCACGGTTTCGACGAGATTGGGGATCAGGTCGGCGCGGCGCTGGAGGACGACATCGACCTGGGCCCAAGCCGCGTTGACCGCTTCCTTTTTGATGGCCATCTGGTTGCGGCGGGTGAAATAGGCGCCGCCGAGGACGAACGCCAGAATCAGGAGAATCACGATGAAGATTAAGAGAGCTTTCATAACGACCTCGAAGAGTTAGATTTGGTCAATTCGGAAAATCCTTTTGCCAATTTCGGCTTGAGCGAGAAGAATGTGTTGCGCGACCGGCGCTTGAACCGCATCGAGACGCATGGAACGTTCACCGCCTCCGGCGATTGGGCGAGCATAAGGGCATCCTAGGCGCTGGCACGCTTCCATTCCTTTTTGGGGACCATGGTGTCCAGGGTGGTGATCACTTTTTCCAGTGCGTGCATTAGCTCGTCGTAAAGCCCGAAAGGGTCATTTTTCCAGACGCCGGTTTCGTGGTGAGCGTAAATTGCCGCAAAGGTTTCCGCGCCGGCGCCGGTGAGCTGCTCGATGCGGGCGAAGATGTTGGTGGCGAGGACGGGAGGCTCTTCGCCAAAGGCGAGCAGCGTGTGACGGAGCAGCGTGCGGGCGGAAGAGATCGATTTACGGAGCACGGCGCTGAGTTCCAGCTCATTGTGGCCAGCAATCACGACATGCTGGCGAAGCTTCAACAGCAGGAGGCGGAGTTCGTGCTCAACCTCGACGCGATGAAGATTCATAGGGATGACTAGGTCCGCAACCGGATCCTTGCCAAAAAGCAGGCGATGGAATTTCTTGATGTCGAGGCTCTCGATGGCGAAGACGTCCGTGGAACGGCGTAATTCCTCGGTGAGGAAGAAGAGCGGAGCGGGCTCCTTCATTTCGTGCATCCACCATTGGACGACGGGAGCGAGCAACTGAAGCTCCGCGAAATCGATGCTGACCAGCGTACACATGACGTTCAGGTCGGAAGAGCCGGGATGAAAATCGCCGCGGACAGCGGAGCCGTAGAGCACCACCGATTCCAGATTTTTGCCGGCGGCTTCCTTGAGCCGGCTGACGAGTTCCGAAAGTTTTCCGTCCATATCGACCACTCCGTTCGCGCATGAGAAATTCGCGGTTCACCAACCGCCGCTCGCGCCGCCACCGCCGCTGATTCCACCACCAAAGCCCCCGAATCCACCACTTCCACCGCCCCAACCCCCTCCGCCCCAGGTGCGGCCGCCCCAGCCCCCGCCGATCATGGGTCCGATCCACCAGCCGCCACCACCGCGCCTGCGAAGATTACTACTTGAGCCGCCGGAGCGGGAGAGCAATACCACGAGAATGATGATTCCAATGACGATCCAGATCCCCACATCGCTGAAATCGTTATTTTGCCGGGGAGGCGGTTGAAGCGTGGGTGCGCCGGAGAGCGTGACGCCTTTATCGTCGGCGATGTATTTGGCCAACTGCCAGGCGGCTGCCGTGATGCCGGTGCTATAGTCGCCGCGGCGGAAATAGGGAACCATCAAGCGGCCGGCGTCACCTGCGCGGGCGTCGGTGATCACGGGCTCAGCGCCATAGCCGACTTCAATGCGGTATTTGCGTTCGTTGGGTGCGACAAGCAGGAGTATGCCTTCGTTGGTTTTCTTGCTGCCGACGCCAAGTTGCTTGTAAAGGTCGACGGCGTAGGACTCGATATCATTACCCTCGAGGGAATTTACGGTGACGATGGCCATTTGCGCACCGGTTTTATGTTCAAGCTCGGTGCAGAGCGCCTCCAGATCTCCGAGCGTTTGCGGCTGGAGGACATGCGCGAGGTCCATTACATAGCCCGCTGGGCGAAGGTTTTTCACGTTCTCGGCAGGTGTGACGCAAGCCACGCCCAGTACGAGGCAGAAGACACAAAGCCACGTGATCAGAAGCCTGCGGAGGGTGATGGTCATGACAAAATTAATACGCGTGCGCCTCTCTGAAAATTTCAGGCAAAGAAAATTGTGACGTAGAGCAAGGCGGAATCCACATGCGGTGCGGCAAGCGGCGCAACCGCTGCGCGGATTTTCTCACAAAACTGGCGGGGAGTGTGAGCCAGGAGCAGAAAGAGCGCGTGCTGATGGATGATGAGCAAGGAGATGTCCATTTATCCACAACTGGCAGCGAGCTGGCGCGCTGCTTGCATCTAACTAAACAGAGGATCCAGTAACAAGAGACGGAGTGTGACCGGCTGCGCGGGGCGCCGGCCGGCTGGTCTGGGCCTTTTCAAATCGAACACCCCAAGAACAAACCGCCTTCCTGGCTGTGATCCTGCTCGCCCTGAGGAGGATGTCATGATCGAGAGCAAAATTGAGAAGGCCGTGAAGCCAATTCCAGTGCCGTTTGAGGAATTCGAGTCATGGCCAAAGCATGTTGAGGAGTTTTTTGACATGATCGCGCGGCGGCCGTTTGAACTGTTGGAAAAGAGACCGATGTTTTTCGGGCGTGAGCTGGAGAACCTGCTCCGCACGGAGCCCGAGATCACCAAGCCGATCTTCCTGAAGCTGTATGAGACCGAAGAGACTCTCCTCGTTCGCGCGGAGGTTCCTGGTTTCACCGAGAAGGAACTGAATATCACCTGCGAGCCGTGGAGAGTGGCCATCACCGGCAAGAAGGAAATTCGGGAGGAGGGCAAGGCGGAGAAGAGAGAGAAAGAAGAAGTCCCTTACTACGAGGAGAAGACGCAGATCTACAAGAGCGTGAAGCTGCCTGTGGAAGTGCTTCCCGAGAAGGTGAAGGCGGTGCTGAGGAACGGGATGCTGGAGCTGACGCTGCCGAAGGCCGAAGTGGTGAAGAAGGTAAAGATCGACGTGAAGGCAGCGTAATGGCCTAGGGAAGTGCTTGAAGTGGTTTTGTGGACGGAGGCGCCCGGAAGCCGGACGCCTTCTTATTTTTGGGAAAGAGTGATTCGCGAAATCCGGGCAGGGGTGGCGGAAACGGTGCGGGTACGATATCCTGAATCGTAAAGATTTTATGAAGAAGTTGTTATAACTTCCGGGTCACAAAGCTCCCCAGACACAGGAATTGATTTATGAGTGAGACGAAAACCATTACGCCCGCAGCTAAGCCGGCGCGGCCAACGTGGAAGCCAGCAGGGCGGGTGCATGCAGGCGAGCAGCCGTTTGCCTATCCGCTGAAACGCAAGTTCGTTGAGCCGGACTGGCGGCGTTTTCCCGGCTACAAGAATGTCAGCAAGGAAGAATGGGAGACCGCGCTGTGGCAGCGGCGCCACACGATCAAGAACCTGAAGGAACTAAAGGACGCCATGGGCGACTTGTTGCCGGAGGCGCTGCTGGCCTCGCTGGAGCGGGACATTCAAGAGCGGGCGACGATGTCCATCCTTGTGCCGCCGCACATGCTCAACACGATGGACGAAAAGGATTTGTGGAACGATCCCGTGCGGCGCTATATGCTGCCTGCGTTCGACGACCGGCATCCGGAATGGCCGAGCCACCCGAAGGCCAGCCGCGATTCGCTGCACGAATCGGACATGTGGGCGGTGGAAGGCCTGACGCACCGGTATCCGACCAAAGTGCTCGCGGAGATGCTTTCGACGTGCCCGCAATATTGCGGTCACTGCACGCGCATGGACCTGGTGGGCAACGATGTGCCGCAGGTCGTGAAGCTGAAGTTCCAAATACCGCAGAAGGACCGCTACCAGCAGATGCTGGATTATTTGCGAGTGACGCCATCGGTGCGGGACGTGGTGGTGAGCGGCGGCGATATTGCGAACGTACCGATCGCCGGGCTGGAGGAATTTGTCTCGAAGCTTCTGGAAATTCCGAACATTCGGGATATTCGCTTGGCGACCAAAGGCCTGATCGCGATTCCGCAGCATTTCCTGCAACCGGAAGTTCAGGCGGGGCTGGCGCGGCTGGCGAAGAAGGCGAGGGAGCGCGGCGTGGACATTGCCGTGCACACGCACGTGAACAACGCGCGGCAGGTGACGCCGCTGGTGCGTAAGGCGGTGGAGTCGTTGCTGGACATGGGCTATCGCGACGTGCGCAATCAAGGTGTGCTGCTGCGGGGCGTGAACACCTCGCCGAACGAGCTGCTGGAGCTGTGCTTCGCGTTGCTCGATTACGGGAAGATCATGCCGTACTATTTTTATCAGTGCGACATGATTCCCAACGCCGAGCACTGGCGGCTGGCGATCCACGAGGCGCAACAACTGCAACACGACATCATGGGATATTTGCCGGGTTTTGCCACGCCGCGCATCGTGTGCGACGTGCCGTTCGTGGGCAAGCGCTGGGTGCACCAGGTGAAGGAATACGACCGGCAGTTGGGCATTTCCTACTGGACGAAGAACTATCGCACAGGCATCGAAGCGGATGATCCGGAAGCGCTGAACCGGCGGTATGAGTATTACGACCCGGTTTACACCCTGCCGGAGACCGGGCAGAACTTCTGGCGTGAAAAGTCGGTCCGCCAGACCCTTTCCAAATAAACCGCGCGGAGCGCTTCAGCTCCGAATACTTTGCAAAAAAGAATCCACGGCAGTGGCAAGTTCCTCCGCGTGTTGGGAGAGCTGAGCGGAGATTTCCGTCATGGAATGAATGGTGCCGCTCATGCCGCTGACCAGCTCGGCGGTGCGGCTGGCCGTTTCGCGCATGGCGGATATTTCGCGGGAAATGCCGCCGGTGGCTTCGGTGGTCTGGCGCGCGAGGCTTTTGACTTCGGAAGCGACGACCGCAAAGCCCTTGCCGGCCTCGCCGGCGCGAGCGGCTTCGATCGTGGCATTCAAAGCCAGCAGATTGGTTTGCGCTGCGATCTGCGAGATGAGTTTCACCACACCGCCGATTTTTTGCGAGGCCTCGCCGAGGCTGTTGACGACGGTGTTGAGGTCCTGCGCGCGTTCTTTTTCTTTGCCGGTTTTGCGCTTCTTTTCTTGGCCTGCTTCCTTTTCATCGAGGGTCTCGCCCGCAGCCCGAGAAAGCTGAGCAGCGGTTTGCTTCACTTGTTCAGCCGAAGTGCTAAGCGATGAGACAACCTTTTTGACCGTGCCTTCAAACTCATCGGCGATGCGCGCGCGCTGAGACTCGGAATCCTTGAGCTTGGCGTCTTTCTTGGCCATTTCCCCGGTAGCTTCATTAATGAGCTTGGACGTATTGCGGAACGAGCCGAGCATGCCTCGCAAGAGAACACGGCGGTAGAACTTGCCCTGGCCGGCGTGTTCCAATGCAGCATGGGACTCGCGCATGAAGGCGTCGGTCATGTCGAGAAGATGATTGATGCAGTGCATCAAAGGCGAAAAATCGCCGCACTGATCGGCATGGAGCAGGCGCATTTCGAGGTTGCCTTTGGCGGCCTCCTCGCAGACTTGCGCGCAGCGGCTCAGCCAGGTGCGGTACATCTCCATCTGCGAATCCACGGAAATGGCCGCAGCGGGCTGCGCGGGAAGTTGGGCCGATTCGGTGGCCGGGGGAGGCGAAACCAATGCGGAGTGGGCGAGTGTAGAAGTGTCGTTCATGGCGTTCCTCTGCGATTTACACCGAAAAGATGAATTCCGGATAGTCCATGTGGTGTTCGGCAACCATGGCCTGCAGCATGCGGCCGGCGGAGGCCATGCCTTCGCGCCAGTCAGAGTGGCGCTTCTCCTCGGCGAGGAGCTTGGCGTAGATGCCCTCGAAGAGTTCCACCTGCTTGCGCTCGGGATTACGGCGATTGGAGTGATACCCGATGATCCGGCCGTTTGGTCCATAGGTGGGTGTAACGTGGGCGAAAACCCAGTAGTGGTCGCCATCCTTGGCCATGTTTTTCACATAGGCAAAAATTTCGTTGCCGGCTTCGAGCGTGTCCCAAAGAAGCTTGAACACACATTTGGGCATATCCGGATGGCGAATGATGTTGTGCGGTTGGCCGAGGACTTCGTGCTCGGCGTAACGGGCGATGCGCAGAAAGGTCTGATTGGCATAGAGAATGATGCCTTTAAGATCGGTTTTGCTTACGATGATTTCTTCGTCGCCCCAAATGATTTCCCGGCCCGTTGGGGTGGGACGCGGCGGTCTGGACATTGCGAATCCTCCTGCGCTCGAATGGCGCGCATCAGGCAGGAGGAGAAACGGTGGGGCTCTGCCGAAGTCTGAGGATAAGGCCGCTCCCAAAAGCAGCCTCATCTCCGGAACAGACTAACAGAAACGCGGCGCGCTGGGAGGAGGTTGTTCCTGAAAGTAACTGGCGCGACTCAGGAAGCGGTCAGGTTTGGTTGACGACGCGCTGCTTCATGGCGAAGCGCAGGAGATCGGAATTGTTGGAGAGGCCGAAATCCTGCATGATGCGATATTTGTGAAACGCGACCGTGCGCGTGGCGACGTTAAGAATAGCGGCGGCTTCCTTCATGGTGTGGCCTTCGGCGAGTAGCTGCAGGACTTCACGCTGGCGCGGGGTTAGTTCGCGGCCGGTGTCGGAAACGCGGGGTTCGCGCGAGGAGATTTCCATCAATTGTTCGCGGAGCGCGGGGGTGACGTACTTGCCTCCGCGAAGCACTTCCTGAATCGCTTTCACCAGTTCCGAGCCCGCCGATTTCTTAAGCAGGTAGCCGGAAGCCCAGGTGCGCATGGTTTCGGCGGCGATTTCCGCATCTTCGTTCATGGTGAGGACGACGATTTTCAGAGCGGGATAAAGAGCCTTGAGCTGCTTACTGGCGTCAATGCCGTTAAGCATGGGCATGTTGAGATCGACGATGGCGACATCGGGCTTCAGCGCTGCAACTTCGCGAAGCAGGGAGCGGCCATCCGCGACGACGCCCACGACATGATACTCGGGCTCCAGCAAACGCTTGATGGCTTCGGCGACGAGGGTGTGATCGTCGGCTAGAAGGATGCGCACTTTGGGCACGAAAAGGTCCTCCGGAGTAGTGGAACTCCACGTTACAGGGGGCGAGGAAAACGCGGCAAGAAGGATACAGCAAAGAACGAGGCCAAACCAAGAGGAGGGGAAAGAAGGTCTGGCCGTGTAAGGATGTGCTCACTTTCGAGCAACCCTGCGCCGCTCAGAAATTCTCCGCCCAAGAATTTCTGAAAGCACTCCGCTCCGTCGAAAAGAACGAAACGATCTTGCCATCAACGCGAGTTGCTCGAAGGAAAGCACATCCAGAGGCAGCTGAAACTGGAGGCTAGACCAGAAAACAGGATGAACCGCCTCACGCGCCTAGAGATAATGACGAAGCCGCGGGGAATAGGGAACTGTCAATAGTTACAGTCCTGGACATGCCTGGGCAATTGGGGTGAATTCCGGGGAATCCGGATGGACGGAGGATAAATAAGGATCATATATATCAGTAAAATAGGAGTGTATACTGCAGGCCGTGGACGCACCGGGCGGTACCTGCTTCAAGCCTAAGGTTTCGAGAATTTAATCGGCGGCCATGGGCAGGGAAGCCTCGGCCTGCAAGCGCGGGCGCTTGATGTCCCAAGCCAAGCCGAGCATTCTTAGGGCGAAAATTCCGTACCAATTGACGTCCAGTTCGTACCAAGCATGGCCATGGCGGGCGGCCTGCGGCTGGGCGTGGTGATTGTTGTGCCAGCCTTCGCCGAAGGTGAGGATGGCAACCCAGAAGCTGTTCGTGGAGCTATCGCCGGTTTCGTAACGCTGGGAACCCCACATGTGCGTGGCGGAATTCACCAGCCAAGTGGCGTGAAGGCTGACGACGGTGCGCACGAAGACTCCCCAGAAGACCCAAGGCCAGCCGCCGAGCGCGTAAAAGAGAAATCCGATGGCCACGGAGGGGACGATGTGCCACTTACTGATCCACAGGTGAAACTTATCTTTTCGTAGATCGGGGACGTAGGGAAGAAGTTCGCTGCGATCCTGGTGCATGGCGCGCCCGGTAATGATCCAGCCCATGTGAGCCCAGAGTCCGCCGTCGAGCGGGGAATGAGGATCGCCTTCCTTGTCGGTATTTTGGTGATGCATGCGATGGGTGGCAACCCAGGAAATAGGGCCCCCTTCTATGGCCAGGGTGCCACAGGCGGTGAAGAAATATTCGATGAGTTTCGGCGTTTTGTAGCCACGGTGGGTGAGCAAGCGATGATAGCCCATGCCGATGCCGAGGCTTCCGGCGACCCACCACATGAAGACTGCGAGCAGCAACGCCTTCCAGGTAAAGAAGAAGATGGCGCCAAGGGCGCATAGGTGCAGGGCGATCATGAAGGCAGTGACGCCCCAATTGACGGGTTGCTGGAACGTGCGATCACGTTCGAAGAGGGTGCGGAGGCTCATAGGCATCGATAACTGTATCATCCCCGGCCGGGGAATCGAGAAAAATCAGGAGACCGGTGCATATCTGCATACTTGAAAGCAGGGCGAAAATAGTTGTGGCGCTGCGCGAAAATTGTGTTACTCTAAGAATGCGTTTGTTGCTCTTGTAACACCTTTAGATACGAATTTAGAGGGGCTGCGAGTTCAAACTCGCGGCCTTTTTTGTTTTCCGGCTGGAGGCGCAGTCGAGCAGCAAATAGATTAAAAGTACAGAACAGGAAACACAGTGAAAGAACAAGGAACAGTAAAGTGGTTCAATGCCAGCAAGGGATATGGCTTCATTCAACGCCAGAGCGGAGAAGATGTCTTTGTGCACTTCTCGGCGATCCAGTCCGACGGCTACAAGACGTTGAACGAGGGTCAGGCGGTTGAGTTCGAAGTCACCAAGGGCCCGAAGGGCCTGCAGGCTGCGAACGTCATCGGCCTCTAGTCTCCGAGGGGCGAACCGAGCGGAAAGCCGGTTCGCCCCATTTTTTTGTTCGAATCGGTTTGTAACCCGCCGGCTGATCGCCGGCGATTTTTATTTCAGGGCGACTTTGCGTTCGGGAGAAGTCGCCCGCCACGAGACAAATTTGGGGATCAAGAACAGGACCTGAGATAACGGCGAATATCGAGGGCGGCGGAAGTGCGCTGGCCTGCTGGACGCAGACGCTACCTCGGAGGGGCCCTCGGCGGAGTGCGAAAGGTGGAATTTTTTCGGGGCTTCCGATACGCTTGCGCCTCTACATAGAGTTTATTCTCGGGGTGGAAATGCAGCCTAGCGAAATGCAACTTACCAACGTCGATCCCTCGCTTTACAATCGCGATCTCGCGCCGATACCGATCGAAAAACGATCCTGGGGAACGTACAACTACGCTTCGCTTTGGGTGGCGATGAGCGTGTGCATTCCCACGTACATGCTGGCCTCTGGGTTGATTGCGGGCGGGATGGACTGGACGCAAGCAGTGGGGACGATTCTGCTGGGCAATTTGATTGTGCTGATTCCGATGCTGCTGAACGCGCACGCCGGGACGCGGTATGGAATACCGTTTCCGGTGTTTGTGCGGGCTTCTTTTGGGGTGCGGGGTGCGAATGTGCCGGCGGTGCTGCGCGCGTTGGTGGCGTGCGGGTGGTTCGGGATTCAGTCTTGGATCGGCGGAGAAGCGATTTACTCGATGCTGCGGATCGTGTGGCCGGGAGCGGCGAACTACCCGGGGACGCATTGGGTGTGCTTCTTTTTTTTCTGGGGCGTCAATATGCTGGTGATCTGGAAGGGCATCGAGACGATCAAATTTCTCGAGGGCATCGGCGCGCCGTTCATGCTGATTGTGGGGTTGCTGCTGCTGGGGTGGATCACAAGGAAGGCGGGGGGGCTGGGCCCCGTATTACATGCAGAGAGCAAGTTCCGGACGACGGGCGAATTTATGCGTTTCTTTATTCCATCGTTGACTGGGATGGTGGGTTTCTGGTCGACGGTGGCGCTGAATATTCCGGATTTCACGCGGTACGCGAAATCGCAGCGGGCGCAGATGGCGGGGCAGGCGATGGGGTTGCCGACCGCCATGACGCTCTACGCGTTCATCGGCGTGGCGGTGACGTCTGCGTCGGTGGTGATTTTCGGAGAGCCCATCTGGGACCCAGTGGTGCTGTTGGGAAAGTTCAACCAGCCGGTGGTGGCGATTGTGGCGCTGGTCGCGCTGCTGATCGCGACGCTGAATACGAACGTGGCGGCAAACGTGGTGTCGCCGTCGAACGACTTTTCGAATTTGCGGCCGAGCCTGATTTCGTTTCGCACCGGCGGATTAATTACGGGAGTGGCGGGGATTTTGATGATGCCGTGGAAATTGCTGACGGATTTCAGCTCGTATATTTTCGGATGGCTGGTGGGTTGCTCGGCGCTGCTGGGGCCGATCGCGGGGATCATGATTTTTGACTATTACCTGGTGCGAAGGCGGCAGTTGGACGCGGAGGCACTCTACCGGCGCGGCGGGAAATACGAGTATAAGGGCGGATTCAACGGCCGGGCGCTGTTGGCGTTGGCTATTGGCGTGGGCGTGGCCGTGATGGGCGTGCTGATTCCGGCGGTGCGTTGGCTGTATGATTACGCATGGTTCGTAGGCTTCTTCATTTCCGGCGGGCTGTATTATCTATTGATGCAGCCGTTCCGCCAGCCCATGAGAGCATAGCAACGGCCAAGAAGAAGGAGATGGAAAGAAAACCGCCGCAGAATTAACCTTCCTGCATTATCGGCAGTGCGATCCTGAGCAACAGACATCGGAGGGAGGGTGATTTGAACGAAAATGCCGCATGGACAGCGGACCGCGAGGCGCTGAAAGAGGCGCTGCCGCCACTGACACCGCACGAGGCGCTGGTGGAAGCGACGCGCTGCCTGATGTGCTTCGACGCGCCCTGCACGCACGCCTGCCCGACGCACATCGATATACCGAAATTCATCAAGAAAATTTATACGGGAAATTTGCGCGGATCGGCGCGAACGATACTGGAGTCAAACCTGCTGGGCGCGACCTGCGCGCGTGTGTGCCCGGTGCAGGAATTGTGCGAAGGCGCGTGCGTGCTGGGATCGGAGCACAAGCCGATCGCCATCGGACGTCTGCAACGTTTTGCGATGGACTACATTTATTGCAAAGGGGCGGATGTTTTTGCGAAAGCGGCGCCGACGGGGAAGAAGGTTGCAGTGGTGGGCGGAGGGCCCGCGGGACTTTCCTGCGCGGGAGAACTGGCCAAGCGAGGGCATGAGGTCACCCTTTTTGAAAAGAGAGAGTACGCCGGCGGGCTTTCGACGTTTGGCATTATCGGGTTGCGCGAGCCTGTGGTGATCGCGCTGGCCGAAGTGGAGATGATCGAGCGGCTGGGCGTGCGCGTGGAGACACACCGGGAAATCGGGAAGGATTTGCAATTGGCGGAATTGCAGTCGAACTTTGGTGCCGTTTTCCTGGGGCTGGGGCTTGGAGCGACGCCGAACCTGGGGATTCCCGGCGAAGAGCAGATCCTGGATGGTTTGGACTACATCGAGCAGAGCAAGATGAATGGCCACGCGCTGAAAGTGGGGAAAAACGTGGTGGTGATCGGCGCGGGAAACACGGCGATTGATTGCGCGACGATCGCGAAACGCCTGGGCGCCGAGCACGTGACGATGATCTACAGGCGCACAGCGAGCGAAATGACCGCGTATCCGCATGAATACGATTTCATCAAGAAAGAGGGCGTGCGGTTTGAGTTTTTGTCACAGCCAATCCGCGTGCACGTGAAGAATGGAGTCGTGGCGGGCCTGGAGTGCGTGCACATGGTTTTGGGGCCGAAGGATGCTTCGGGCCGGCCAGCGCCACGGCCGGTGGAAGGCTCGCACTTCGTGATTGAGGGCGACCAAGTGGTGAAGGCAATCGGGCAGGAAAAGAGCTCATTGGCAGCGCGGTTGAACCTGAAGCTCCACCGGGGCTACATCGCGGTGGATGAAACTTTGCAGACAAGCTTGCCGGGAGTCTATGCGGGCGGAGATTGTATTCGTGCTGTAGGCGCCGCATCGACGGTGATGGCGGTGCAGGACGGCAAAATTGCGGCGCGGGCGATTCACGAAAGGTTGGTGGGCCGTGGCTGATCTGTCGATCAACTTCGCGGGCATCCGTTCGCCAAATCCGTTCTGGCTGGCTTCGGCTCCGCCGTCGAATTCGGGAGCGCAGGTGCACCGCGCGTTTGAAGCGGGCTGGGGTGGAGCGGTGTGGAAGACGATCGGGGCGCCGGTGCTGAACGTATCCAACCGATATGGAGCGTGGCACTACGGCGGGCAGAAGATGCTGGCGATCAACAACGTGGAGTTGATCTCCGACCGGCCGCTGGAGCAGAATCTGCGCGAGATTGCGGAAGTGAAGCGCGCGTGGCCGGATCGAGCGGTGATCGTCTCCGCGATGGTGGAATCGAAGCCGGAAGCGTGGCACGAAATCATCAGGAAAATTCAAGACACGGGCGCGGATGGGATCGAGTTGAACTATGGCTGCCCGCACGGGATGAGCGAACGCGGGATGGGCAGCGCGGTGGGGCAGGTGCCAGAATACTGTGAACGAATCACCGGCTGGGTGATGCAGGTGGCGAAAATTCCCGTGATCGTAAAGCTGACCCCAAATATTTCGAACATCGTGATGCCCGCACGCGCGGCGGTGGCGGCGGGAGCGAACGCACTGTCACTGATCAACACGCTCAATTCGATTATTGGTGTGGACCTGAATACGCTGGAACTGGTGCCGAATATCGGTGGAAAAGGTGGCCACGGCGGTTATGCGGGGCCCGCGGTGAAGCCGATCGCGCTGAACATGCTTTCGGCCCTAGGGACAGATGAGGTGGTGTCGAAGTCCAGGCTGCCGATTTCGGGGATGGGCGGAATATCCACTTGGGCCGACGCCGCGGAGTTTTTGCTGCTGGGGTCGAGCAGTTTGCAGGTGTGCACGGCGGTGATGCATTACGGATTCCGGATTATCGAGGATTTGTGCGACGGACTTGCGAATTGGATGGATGAGAAGGGCTTCCAGACGATTCCGGAAGTTGTCGGGAAGAGCGTCCATCGCGTTTCGGATTTCAAGAATTTTGATTTGTCGTTCAAGGCGGTGGCGCGGATCGATCAGGAAAAATGCATTCGTTGCGACCTTTGTTACGTAGCGTGCAATGATACGGCGCACCAGTGCATTGACCTGATTGCGAAGGATGGCAGCGTGGTGCCGCCAGGAAGCTACGACGTGCGTTCAAACGGGAAAGAAGCGGCGGTGAGCACGCGGCCGATGGTGAAGGTGCGCGAAGAGGATTGCGTGGGCTGCCGATTGTGCTTCAACGTCTGCCCGGTGGAAAACTGCATCCAAATGGTGGAGGAGCCGCCGGAACGGCCTTCGTTGACTTGGGAGGAATTGACGCAGAAGCAGCGGGAGGTCACTGAAGATTGGGAGAAGATGAAGGAATACCGGGCGAAGATGGGGATTCAAATTCATTAAAAGTCTCTTCAGGGGCTAAAGCCCTATTTTAGAGGCGATCTGCGGGGGCCGAAGCCCCGCCTCCTAAAGAAGAAATTTCGGGGAGCTTGCCATGGCCTTGCTGATTAAGAATGGAGATATTGTCACTGTCGGCGCGCGGGAGAAGGCGGATATTTACGCCGAGGATGAGACGATCACGCGAATTGGCAAGAATCTCGAAGCACCGGCGGGGACGGAGATTGTGGACGCGAGCGGGAAACTGATATTTCCCGGGTTCATCGATCCGCACGTGCATATTTATTTGCCGTTCATGGCCACGTTTGCCAAGGATACGCATGAGACGGGGAGCATCGCTGCGCTGATTGGCGGGACGACGACGTACATCGAGATGTGCTGCCCCAACCGCAACGACGACGCGCTGGAGGGCTACAAGCTGTGGAAGTCGAAGGCGGAAGGGAAGAGCGCTTGCGATTACGCGTTTCACATGTCGGTGACGAAGTTTGAGAGGGAGACGCCGGGGCAGCTCCGGGAAATCGTGGCGGATGGGACGACTTCGTTCAAGATTTTTCTATCGTACAAGAATTTTTTCGGCGTGACCGACGAGGAGATGTACCAGACGCTGACGCTGGCGCGGCAACTGGGTGTGATTGTGACGGCGCACTGCGAGAACGCGGAGCTTGTGGCGCAGTTGCAGGCGAAGCTGCTGAGCGAAGGCAAGACGGGGCCGGAGTGGCACGAGCCGAGTCGGCCGGAATCGGTGGAGGCGGAAGGCACGGGAAGGTTCGCGACGTTCCTGGAAACCACCAAGGCGACCGGCTACGTGGTGCATCTTTCCTGCGAGCCGGCGCTGAGGGCGGCGCTGGCGGCAAAAGAACGCGGGGTGAATCTCTTCATCGAGTCGGTGATCCCGCACTTTTTGCTGGATAAATCCTGCGCGGAGCGGCCGGGCGTGGAGGGAATGAAGCATGTGATGTCGCCACCGCTGCGGGCAGAGCACAATCTGGGCGTGCTATGGCGCGCGCTGAATCGCGGGCTGATCGATACGGTGGGTACGGATCATTGTCCATTTGATACGGAGCAGAAGCTGCTGGGGAAGGATGCATTTACCGCGATTCCCAACGGCATTCCGGGGATCGAGGATCGCGTGAATCTGCTCTACACCCATGGCGTGAAACGCGGGCGGCTGGACCTGGAGCGTTTCGTGGATGCGGCAAGCACGCGGCCGGCAAAATTGTTCGGGCTGTACCCGCGCAAGGGAACAATCGCGATTGGCAGCGACGCCGACCTGGTGATATACGATCCCGATTATCGCGGCGTGATTTCGGCGAAGACGCACCATGTCAACAACGATTACAGCGGGTTTGAAGGCATGACGATTGAGGGGCGGCCATCGGTGGTCACCGTGCGGGGGAAGATCCAGGTGAAGGATGGAAAGTTTATCGGAGAGCGCGGCCGCGGGCGTATGCTGAAGAGGGAAGCAGCGTATTTTTAGAGTTGGGGAAGGATTGAGTTGCGCGATATGAGGCGGGTATTGCGGAGCGAGTTCGAGTTACTGAGATCCTCTGCGGAGCGGGTACACAGGCAAGAGTGCCTGTGCCACAGGAGTGAAATGGCACAGGCGACCATTTTATGAGTCTAAATCCAAAACGAACAGTTGCGGAACTGAAGGAACTGCGCGAGCTGACATCGGATGAAAACGGCGCACAGCGCGTGGCGTGGACCGACGTGTGGCTGAAGGCGCGGAAATGGTTCGCGACGAAACTCGTGGGGATGCCCATCGAGCATCATTACGATGCGGCGGGCAACAACTGGGTGACACTGAGCGGCGCTTCGGAAAAAACATTGCTCATCGGCGGACATCTGGATTCGGTGCCGAATGGCGGCTGGCTGGACGGCAGCCTGAACGTACTGGCGGGGCTGGAAGTCCTGCGGCGCATTCACACGGAATTCAAGGGAAAGCCGCCACTGACGGTGCGGTTGGTGGATTGGGCGGATGAAGAAGGGGCGCGCTTTGGACGCAGCCTGCTGGGCTCTTCCGCGTTTGCGGGCACGCACTCGATTGCAGCCGACCGGGTGCGCACGGACCGCGACGGAATAACGATGGAAGATGCGCTGAAGCGGTGCGGCGTGCACATGGATCGTTTTCCCGAGGCGGAGAAGGAACGCACGAACGCGGCCGCGTACCTGGAATTGCACATCGAGCAGGGGCCGGTGCTCGAGAAAATGGGCTTGCCGCTGGGCGTGGTGCTGGGCACCAAGGGCGTGGAACGGCATGCGATCAGGTTTCACGGACAGGAAGCGCACTCGGGCGCAACGCCGATGAAGTTGCGGCGCGACGCGCTGGCGGCAGCGGCCAAGTTGGCACTGGAAATTCGCGCGATTGCGGGGAGACACGAAGACGCGGTGTGCACGATGGGAAGTTTGAAGACGTTTCCCGGAATTGTGACCGCGGTGGTGGGCCGAGCCGAGGCGACGCTGGACCAGCGCGACCTGGATGCGAAGGTGCTGGCGCAGATGCTCCGCGAGGCGCAGGAAGCCAGCCAGCGATTCGCCAAGGAAGAGGGATGCACGGTGGAATGGTCCCGGATCTGGAGCATCGAGCCGATCCCGTTCCATGCGCATCTGCTGGAATTGTGCGAGCAGTCCGTGAAGGAGGTCGCCGGCGCTTCGCATCGGCTGCCTTCCGGCCCGCTGCACGACGCTGCGGAGGTCTCGCGTGCGGGAATTCCAACGGTTATGATGTTTGTGCAATCTTTGCGCGGCATCAGCCACAACAAAATCGAGGACACGAAAGAAGAGCACTTGGAAATGTCGGTAGCGGCGCTGGACCGCCTGGCCGACAAAACGATGAACTGGATTTTGGAAAGACGCTGAATTCGGCTGGAAGGAAACAAAAATGGACGCCAAATCGCAAAAAATCGTGCAAGAAAACCGCGACTATACAATGTTTTCGTGGTCGGTACAAGGGACATCGAATCCGATTCACATGAAGCGCGGACAGGGCGTGTGGTTCTGGGACGGCGACGACAACAAATGGCTGGACTTCAGCTCGCAACTGATCAATTTGAACGTGGGGCACCAGCATCCGAAAATGCTGGACGCGATCAAGAAGCAGGTGGATGAGCTGTGCTTCGCCGGGCCGAGCTTCGCGACCGAGCCGCGCGGCGTACTGGGCAAGAAATTGGCGGAGGTGACGGGCTTGGCGAAGGCTTTTTTCACGTTGGGCGGGGCGGAAGCAAACGAAAACGCGATGAAGATGGCTCGCTTGTTCACCGGGCGCGACAAAATCATCACGCGTTATCGGAGCTACCACGGAGCGACGATGGGTTCGATGAGCGCTTCCGGCGATCCGCGGCGCTGGCCCGTGGAGCCTGGAATTCCGGGCATTGTGCGGGTGTTTGATCCGTATTGTTATCGCTGCCCGTTCGGGCAAGAGGTGGCAACCTGCCACCGCGAATGCGTGAGCCATATTGAAGAAGTGATCCAAATGGAGGGACCGCACACGATTGCGGCGGTCCTGGTGGAGGGCATCACCGGCTCGAATGGTTTGCTTGTTCCGCCGGACAATTACTATCCGAAGTTGCGTGCGCTTTGCGACAAATACGAGATCCTGCTGATTGATGATGAAGTGATGGCAGGATTTGGGCGCACGGGGAAGTGGGTTTCAACGCAGCATTACGGAATCAAGCCGGACATTATTTCCTGCGCGAAGGGATTGACGAGCGGGTACATGCCGCTGGGCGCGGTGATCGTGTCGGACAAGATCGCAAAACATTTCGAGAACAACATGCTGTGGGGTGGATTGACCTATAGCGGGCACCCGGTGTGTTGCGCGGCGGCGGTGGCTAACCTGCGGATCTATGAAGAAGAGAAGATTTTTGAGAACGTTGAGAAACAGGAAAGGTACCTGGCGTCGCGGCTGGAAGCGATGAAGAAGAAATACGCTTGCGTCGGAGATGTGCGCTACAAGGGGCTGTTTAGCGTGCTGGATCTGGTAAAGGACAAGGCGACGAAGGAGCCGTTGGCCCCGTTCAACGGGACCAGCCCGGAGATGGGCAAGCTGGCGGCGCATTTGAAGTCGAAGCATGTTTACGCGTTTAGCCGATTCAACTTCCTTTGGGTTTGCCCGCCGCTGATTATCAACGAAGCCGAGTTGAGTCAGGGGCTCGACGCGATTGAAGAAGGGTTGCAGTTGGTGGATGCGGCGCTGGGGAAGCCTGGAGTTGCCAAGGCAGCGGAGCCGGTTGGGGCGCGCTGAAGTCTTTTTCGGACGCGGACCAACGGCGACGTTTGGTTAGCGAATTGGGTGCAACCAAATTCCCCGATTGCATCCGGTGCGGCGCATCCGGTAGGCTCGGCAGTATGCAGAGCAAGTTACCGTTGTGTTCCCAGGTTTTTTCGAAAGTCCTTCTGGCAGGATTGGTCTTGAGTGTCGCCGTGTGTGCGAGCGCGCAGGACCCGGCGCAAAATGCCACGCCTACGAGCACAGCAAGTGCCACAACCCGGTCCTGCACCGCGAATCCGGTGCTGGCGCCAAGCGGGAAACAGAAACAAGCCAGCAAGACGAAGCACCCACTTCCACTGCAGCCAGCGCCGGCTTGCATTGAAGTCAAAGGCGAGCCGCTGGAAGTGCAGGAGGCACTGCAGGCGGTGGCGCGCGACCTGCAATGGCGGATTCATGAGAATCACGCGACGGAAGACAGTTGGACGTTTGTCCGCTATTTGAATACCGAGGAATTAGAGAAGTACGCCGACACAAAGGTTTTGATTCAGCCTGTGGATTTTGAGGATGGCAAGTCCGCGATCGTGGTGCGCACGGTGGACATCGGTGGAGGTTTTGTGCGCGTGCAGATTTCGGCGCAATTCGAAGGGGATGGGAAGTCCACGGACACGACGATGAAGCAGCCAGCCACTACCTGGCCACTGAATTCGAGAGGAGTGCTGGAAAAAGAGATGATCGCGGCTCTCGAGAGCCGCTACCACCCGATGAATTAGCAGCCCGAGGGTGCAGGGGTCTGCTGCTGGCGGCAAGTATCGAGCAGGCGCTTCATTTTTGAGAATTGGCGGGGTGTCACAGGCAAGAATGCCTGTGACACAGCAATCGCAAGGCCCTTTAGTACCTGTATCTCGCTGACCCACCGTACAGCTTTCGCCACACAGCGCCAACCTGCTATCTCTACCGGATGCCATACCAGTGCAATCTGGCAGGAAGCAACACGTTTGGGCCCCTGACATTCCAATCAGCCTGACGGAGGCAAGCTTGCCGCATCCCTCGCTGAACGTGAGGACAATTCGCCGGGCACCCGCAATGCTGCAGCGGCTGGCAGCGATTTTCCTCTTTCTATCCGCGTGGGCGTTGTTTCCCTCCAGTGCCGCGGCGCAGATTTCTCCGGGCCCCCTTTCGAAATCACACGAATCGCTGACGGGAACGACGCAGTGCAAATCTTGCCATGAGTTCGGGGCGAGCACACCGACCTTCAAATGCCTGGAGTGCCACAAGGAAGTGGCGCAGGCCATCGCCGGAAAACACGGCTACCACGCGCAATTGCAGATGCAGAGTCCCAACGGCAAGGATTGCGTACGCTGCCACCTGGAACACAACGGGGAGGATTTCCACCTGATTCACTGGGAGCCGTCGCAGCAGAAATTCGATCACCGCTTGACCGGATACAAGCTGGAGGGAAAACACGCACCGCTGGCTTGCGACAAATGTCACACGCCGGCGCACATGGTTCCCGCGGACCGGGCGCTGATCAAGATGAAGGATCTTACGAAGTCGTTTTTCGGGATGTCGCCGGCCTGCCAGAGCTGCCACAACGATCCGCACAAGGGGCAGCTTGGGAACGAATGCACGAAGTGCCACAACGTGGAGAACTGGAAAGAGGCCAAGAATTTCGACCATTCGAAGACGCGCTATCCGCTGACCGGGCTACATGTGAAAGTGGCGTGCGAGAAGTGCCACAAGCCGGATACGCCGGGGGGGCCCGCGAGGTACCGCGACATCAAGTTCGACGCTTGCAGCGCCTGCCACATCGATCCGCACAAGGGCGAGTTCAAAAAGGCTTGCGATACGTGCCACACGACCAGCGGCTGGAAAACGCTGCTGCCGGGGTTCGATTTCGACCACTCGAAGACCAAGTATCCGCTGCAGGGCAAGCACGCGCAGGTGGCGTGCACGGCGTGTCATTTGAACGGTGACTTCAAGAAAGAGCTTCCCTTCGCCATGTGCAGCGACTGCCACAAGCCGGACCCGCACAAGGGGCAGTTCGAAGCGCGGGCGAAGAAGGGGGAATGCTCGGAATGCCATACCGTGGAGGGATGGAAACCTTCCTTGTTTGGGGTGAAAGAGCACGACACTACGCGGTACCCGCTGAAAGGGAAGCACGCGAAGGTGGAATGCGCGAAATGCCATATTCCGGCAGGCAAAGACACGGTTTACAAGGTGAAGTTCGAGGTTTGCACGGACTGCCACAAAGACGCGCACGACAACCAGTTTGCCGCGGCGCCGTATAGCAATCGCTGCGAAGAGTGCCACACGGTGCTCGATTTCCACCGCTCGACATTTACGATCGCGAAACACCGCAACACGCGGTTTGCGCTGGCGGGCGCGCACGTGGCCGTTCCGTGTTCGGATTGCCACAAGGTGGGAGCGGGGGGGCGGACGGACAAGATTCTTCCCTTCAAGTTTGAGGACCGCACCTGCACCGCGTGCCACAAGGATCCGCACAAGGGCGAGTTCAACGACCGGATGGCGCGGAAACGGGCCAACGGGACGCCATTTGGCTGCGAGGCCTGCCACACGGTGAAAAGTTGGGCGGATATCAATGGTTTTGACCACTCGAAGACAAAGTTCGCGCTGCTGGGCGCTCATCGAACGGTGAAATGCGGAGAATGCCACAAGAGCACGACGGACTATGCTTCAAGGTTCAAGGGGACACCGCAGCAATGTGAAGCCTGCCACAACGATGCTCATGACAAACAATTTTTGGCCAAGGACGGAAAAACACACTGCGGCGACTGCCACAATACACAACGCTGGGTACCCTCCATATTTGACCACGACGCCAAGACACATCTGCCCCTGACGGGCGGGCATGCCAACGTGGCCTGCAATAAGTGCCATATCCAGACAAAGTTAGTGGGAGAGAAGACTATCGTGGTTTACAAGAACACGCCAAACAAGTGCGCGGATTGCCATGGCAATAACCCGCGGTACGCGCAGCCGGAAGATTTCAATCCAGAAAAGCCGTCCAGTCAATATTAGAAGATTGCAAGAACGGAAAATAACCCCCAGGCTTCGGACGCGGCCAAGGATTACTACCCAGCGAACCTTCACCTTTCTTGGCAACCCGGATACCAGGCCCAGCAACCAACGGATTATCCCAGCCTGGCCGGTCGTAAACAGAAGTACCATTTGCGGGAAACTGGTAACAGCTGAACCTCAGCTGTACACATGTACAGTAGCAGGCATTGCGGGTTTCCCGGACAATTTGTCGAGAGATTCAACAGGGCCCAGCTCTAAGTCTATCTATAGGCATACAGGAGAACTTTACGCTCACTCTTCTCCAGTTCTCGCTCTGGGTGCTACTTGCCTTCTCCAATCCCGCCAAAACCCCCTCCCTGTCCGCCGCTCCCCTGCCGGCGCCTTCCTCGAGTCCCGCCCAAGACCAGGCCAAGCGCAGTCCCCACGGCCCGCTGAATGTGCCGTGCGAAAACTGCCACACCGCGAGTGGATGGCGTCCGATCAAAGCCGCTCCCGAGTTCGACCACAATAAAACCGCCTATCCGCTGCGAGGCATGCACGAAAAGGTGAAATGTGTGCAGTGCCACGTAAAGCCGGTGTTCACCAACGTGGGGAAGAATTGCGCGGATTGCCACGCGGACATTCACCGGCGGCAGATGGGACCGAATTGCGAGCAGTGCCACACGGTGCAGGGCTGGAATATCGCGGTACAGCAAGTGAAGGATCACCAGAATCGCTTTCCACTGTTTGGCGCGCACGCCGCCGTGCCTTGCGAGGAGTGCCACAAGCAAGCGGCGACGGGGCAGTTCCTGGGACTTTCGACGGCCTGCGATTCGTGCCACCTGAAAGACTGGCAAAGCACCACGAATCCGCCGCACGCTTCGTCGGGACCGGCGTTTGCCTCCGGCAATTGTCAGGGTTGCCACAAGTTCGACAGTTGGCTGGGGGCGACCTTTGACCACAGCACAACGGGCTTTTTGCTGACGAACGGGCACGCGAATGTGCCGTGCTCCTCCTGCCACATCAACAACAACTACAATTTGCAGATCGCGCCGACGGATTGCGGGAATTCGCAATGCCACCTGACGACCTGGCAGCAGACGAACAATCCGGTGCATTCGAGCGCCGGAACGGCGTTTGCGGCGGCCAACTGCTCGCAATGCCACAACACCGTGAGCTGGACGGACGCGACCTTTAATCACAGCACGACGGGCTTCCCGCTTACCAACGGCCACGCCAGCGTGCCGTGCACCTCCTGCCATATCAATAACAATTACAATTTGCAGATCGCGCCGACGGATTGCGGGAATTCGCAATGCCACCTGACGACGTGGCAGCAGACGAACAATCCGGTACACTCGACGTCCGGGCCGGCCTTTGGGGTGGCGAATTGTTCGAACTGCCACACGACAAAAGGCTGGGACGCGGCGTCATTTGACCACAGTGTGACGGGATTTGCGCTGACGGGTACGCATGCGACGACACCTTGCGCGCAGTGCCACGTCAACAATAACTATTCGCTGAGCAGCGCCGATTGCATGTCGTGCCACGCCTCGTCCTGGAACAGCACGCAGACAATCGGCGGTAACGTGCCGAACCATGTGGCTTCGAATTTCCCGCAAACGGCGGCTGCTTGCGCAACGTGCCACCCGATCACGACCTGGGCGGACGGGAAATTCGATCACAGCGCCACGGGCTTTCCGCTGACAAATTCACACCAACTGGCGCCGGCCGGAAAAGTGACCGCTTGCACCAACTGCCACATTGGCGGCAACTACACGCTGAACATCCAGCCGACGGATTGCGGCAACTCGCAGTGCCACTTGACGACGTGGCAGCAGACGAACAATCCGACGCACTCGACGTCCGGATCGGCGTTTGCGGTGGGCAATTGTTCGCAATGCCACAATACAATTTCCTGGACGACGGCCACTTTTGATCACAGCACCACGGGGTTTGCCTTGACGGGCGCGCACACGACCACGCCCTGCACGTCGTGCCACGTCAACAACAATTACAATCTCACGTCGGCGAACACGGACTGTTACAGCTGCCACCAGGACAAATACAACAGCACACAGACGATGGGCGGCGCGGTGCCGAATCACGTGGCGGCGAATTTCCCAACTTCTCAGTGCTCGACCTGCCACACGACGACGAACTGGACGTCGACGTGGAGCCACAACTCGACGGGTTTCCCCTTGCAGAACCTGCACCAGTTCGCGCCGGCCGGAAAGATCGCGGCCTGCACGGACTGCCACGTTAATAACAATTACACGTTGCAGATTGCGCCGACCGCTTGCGGCACGGCGGGCTGCCATTTGACGACATGGCAAACGACGAACAATCCGGTGCACTCAACCGCAGGCCCTGCATTCGCGCTGGCGAACTGCTCAAACTGCCACACCACGGCGGGATGGGGCACGGCGAATTTCGATCACAGTGTGACAGGCTGGGCGCTGACCGGTACGCACCTGACAACGCCCTGCGCGAGCTGCCACGTCAATAATAATTACACGCTGACCAGCGCAAACACGGATTGCTACGGATGCCACCAGGATAAATGGAACAGCACCCAGACCTTGGGTGGAATCGTGCCGAATCACGTGGCCGCGGGTTTCCCGACTTCGCTTTGCTCGACTTGCCACAATACGACGGCATGGAATCCCGGCACGTTTGACCATAGCACGACGGGATGGGCGCTTACGGGCGCACACCAGATGCCACCGGCAGCGGGATCGAAGATCACCGCCTGCACGGACTGCCACGTCAGCAATAATTACAGCCTGACTTCGGCGAATACAGCGTGCTATGGTTGCCACCAGGCGGCCTGGCTGAGCACGCAGACCCTGGGCGGCTCGGTGCCGAACCACATCGCAGCGGGATACCCGCAGACGTGCGATACGTGCCATACGACGACGAGTTGGCTGGGCGCGACGTTCAATCACACGTACTTCCCGATTCCGCACCATGGTTCGGTCTGCAACGACTGCCACCAGGTTTCCACGGACTATTCCAGCTTTACGTGCATCAATTGCCACACGCAGACGGCTCACCAGCAAACGCAAACGAACAACCAGCACCAGGGAGTGGGCGGGTATAGTTACGGCCCCACGACCTGCTACAACTGCCACAAGAACGGCGGCGGGGGCTAAGATGCGGCCGACTTTCGTTTACGACCTGGCATGGGTCTGTTTCTCCTGCCTGCTGATTCCTGTTTTTACTTTGCGGGTGTTTGCGCAATCGGAAACGGCCGGCGAAAAGCCGTCGGTATATCGCGTGAAGTACATCTCGGACAACACGGTTTACGTTGATGCGGGACACAATGCCGACCTAGTGGAGGGCATGAAGCTGTCGGTGATCGATCCTCCGCCGGATAACGCGATCAACGACGGCATCAGGTTCCGCGGATATCCGCACGTAGCAGAATTGAACGTGGTTTCGGTGGCGGATACGTCGGCAGTGTGCGAAATCATTTCCTCGGCCGGCGAACTGAAGATCGGGGAGTTGGCGTTCCTTACGCCGAACAGCGCCGAAGACCGGCACCTGGCGGAAACGGCGAAAGAAGCGGAAAGCTATCCGATTCTCATTTCGTTTACTTCCGGCGATCCAGTGGACCAGGAATTTCGCGCGACGCACGTGGAGAGTACGGCAGAGCCCCCGATGGGAGTGATGCGGGCGCGCTTCGGATTCAGTTACGGTGGCATCAACGAGTCGGGGATGAACTCCACGCAGGTTGGCATGATGATCGACGCGGACATGACCCATATCGGCGGCACGTACTGGAATTTCACCGGATTCTGGCGCGGATATCTGAACACGAGCAGCGCGAGCATACCGGGGGCGAGTACGCAGACGCTGACGGACCTGATCGACCGCACGTATCACCTGGGATTCACGTACCAAAATCCATATTCTCCGAATACGTACGGAATCGGGCGATTGTATCTGCCATGGGCGCCCAGCCTGAGCACCATTGACGGCGGGTACATGGGGCACAAGATCGGGCGGATAACGACCGTAGGTGCGTTCGCGGGCTCGACGCCGGACCCGACTTCGTGGAGCTACAATCCGAACCAGCAAATAGCCGGATCGTTTGTGAGCATGGAAGACGGCGACTTCAATCACTTTCATTACATGAGCACGGCGGGCTTGGCGATCAATACGATCGACTGGCGCGTGTCGCGGCAATTCGCGTTTTTCGAGAACAATCTGAACTGGAAGCGGTACATTTCATTCTACAACTCGATGCAAATCGACGCGGCGCGGACGTCGCCCTATGCCGGAGGGGGGAGCAACCCGACGGGAATCACGCAAACCTACAATTCGGTGCATTTTCAGCCCATCCAGTTAGTGACGTTTGGCGTGAATTACAATTACTTCCGGAATTTGCCGACGTTCAATCCGCTGCTGATCGGTACTGGCTTGCTGGACAACTATTTGTTTCAGGGTTTGAGCGGCGACGTGCGGCTGGACCTGCCGAAACACATCAGCCTGTACACCAGCATCGGGCAGAGCAAGGCGAGCACGGACACGAAGAAGTCGCTGAACGAGTCGTATGGGATTACGTTCGGGAACATCGGCCATACCGGGCTGTTTCTCGATCTGCACTACACACAGTTCAACAGCAGCTTTGGCAGCGGGCAGTACGAATCGGTATCGGTGTCGCGGAGCCTGACGGACACGCTGCATCTGCAGGTGCTGGCGGGGATCCAGAGATATAGTTCGCCGCTTACGAGCAACTCGAGCTCAAATTTCGTCAACGCAACAGTTGACTGGACGATTGGGGGGAGATATTTCCTGGAGGGGCTGGTCGGATATTACGCGGGGAATACGCTGAATTACACGCAGTGGTCCACGATTTTCGGTTATCGCTTCGGGGGCCTGCACAAGTGATCAACTTCCGCAAGTCCGGGAAAGTAACATTGGCGGTGCTGGCGCTGCTGGCAGGGATTCTGGCTTGCACGGCATTGCTCTGCGCACAAACCAAGGAAGCGGAGCCGGATACGCCGGCGGCCGCGCCAGCCGATCCAGCGTTCCTGGCGCGCGCAAACGAGACCATGGTGCACGCGCGCAAGTTGATCGACCATTTCTTCGAGCAGACGAACAACGTGGTGTGCGACGAAGACGTGGCGCAGACGATCGTGGGGAAGAACGGGAAGCCGGTCTATCGAGAAGAGTCCGTTTTCGAATACCAGATGCAGGCGAACACGCGGGGCGGTTCGGTGAAGCTGGTGGAGTCGCGCGAGGCCCGCAAGGAGGCGTTTCGCGATCCCACAAAAACGCTTCTGATTACGAATGGATTCGCGAGCATGCTGCTGGTGCTACACCCGGATTTCGAAGCCAGCTATGTGTTCACACCGTTAACCGAGGATGTGATCGATGGACGGGTGCTGCTGAAGATTCATTTCAAGCCGGTGCCCGGCGCGTCCTCGCCGGCGGCACTGCAGTTGAAGAGCCGGAATTATCCGCTGCCGCTGACGGGCGACATCTGGATTGATACGGAAAGCGGGGCGGTGGTGAAGCTCGTCGCAGGGCTGGACACGAATCTCGACGATTTGGGAC
Organism: Acidobacteriota bacterium; assembly: GCA_021324935.1. Taxonomy (GTDB): domain Bacteria; phylum Acidobacteriota; class Terriglobia; order Acidiferrales; family UBA7541; genus Acidiferrum. The sequence goes on along the minus strand of JAJPIE010000045.1, from coordinate 62,888 downwards.
TCCACGATCTGCGCAGCGAGATTCACTATTCAGTTGTGCAGTTCCACGATCCGGAGGAAGCCTACTGGATGCCGTCTTCGGCGGTGATCGACGTCGAGACACCAAAACAGCATTGGCGGAATGTGCACCGATTCACGGATTACCGGAGGTTCCGAGCCACCATCCAGGTTCAGATTGGGGATGAGAAGCCATGAGTGCAGAAGCGAGCGTACGAAGCGCAATACTTGCCCGCGAGGACGCCGACCGCAGCCACCGGATGCGGCTGCTGCTGGCGTGGCTGGCGTCGCTGGCGCTGGTGCTGGTGATTGCGGGCTACGGGCTCAACTACTACACGCTGAGTTCCGAAAACCGGCCATTTTCGCCAAAGCACGACTTGCTCAAACCCAGCGGCCCCATCGGCATCAAGCTGGGCATGCTGGGTGTGCTGCTGTTCTTTCTGATTTACCTCTACCCATTGCGGAAGAAGTGGGGGTGGCTTGGGCGGCAGGGAAATTCGCGGCACTGGCTGGATTTTCACGTGGTGCTGGGGACGACGGCGCCGATTATCATCGCGTTTCACGCGTCATTCAAGTTTGGGAATATCGCGGGCATGGCGTTTTGGAGCATGCTATGCGTGACGATTTCGGGCTTCGTCGGGCGGTACTTATATGCGCAGGTTCCGCGGAACCTGAACGCGGCGGAACTTTCGATGAAAGAGATGCGAGACACGGAAGAGAGCCTTCGCCAGGAACTTGCCACGCAAAAGCTGGCGTTCGGTTCGCGGATGGAAGCGCTCTACGACCTGCCGACTCCGGAGGACGTGGAGCACATGCCGATGCTGGTGGCGCTGCTCTACATGATCCTGATCGACCTGCGGCGGCCGTTCCAGATTTCGCTGTTGCGCCTGCAGGCGGCGGGATTCGGAGCGTGGCTGGTTTCGCTATTCGGGATGCGGCGCACTTCGGACCTGAAGCTGGAGCGGGGCATCAATATCGCGCGGCGACAGTCGGCGCTCTCGAAGCGAATTCTGTTTCTACAGCGGACGCAGCAGGTTTTCAACCTGTGGCATGTGGTCCACCGGCCGTTCAGCTACGCCTTCGCGATTCTGGCGATATTGCACATCAGCCTGGTGCTTTACATGGGCTACCGGATTTGAGGGTTGGGGATCATGGATAACCTGATTTCCTTCTTGATTGCAGCGGTGATTATAGGGGCATTTCTCGCCTACTATCTTCGCCAGGAGAAGAAAAGGGAGCAGAAGTACCGCGATTCTGCGGAGCGAGGCAAGCTGCGGTCCGATGGGCCGCAGTCGCAGCATCCGCATATTGACAACAATTACTGCATCGGCTGCGCGACGTGCACAATGGTGTGTCCCGAGGGTGACGTGCTGGGAATGGTGGGCGGCAAGGCAATGATCATCAACGGGTACAAGTGCATTGGGCACGGCTTATGTGCGGAAGCGTGTCCCGTTGGTGCGATTACCATGGTGCTGGCCAGCCCGAGCGTTGGGGCCGATCGGCCAACGCTGTCGCCGGAGTATGAAACTTCGATCCGGAATATGTTCATCGTCGGGGAACTCGGCGGCCTGGCGTTGATCAAAAACGCGGTGAATCAGGGCCGCGATTGCGTGGACACGATCGCGAGACGTCTGGCGGCGAATAAAACCTCGGCCTCGGCGGTTGGCCTGTATGACATTTTGATCGTGGGCGCCGGACCGGCGGGGATCAGCGCTTCGTTGCGCGCTGCGGAGAAGATGATCAATTACATCACCATCGAGCAATCGGAAGTCGGCGGAACGGTTTCGAAATATCCGCGCCAGAAACTGGTGATGACCAGTCCGGTGGAATTCCCGTTGCATGGGAAGTTCAAGAAATCCGAGCTTTCCAAGGAGGATTTGCTGGAGTTCTGGGGCAAGGTACTGAAGCGCGCAGATTTTAAATGCAAGACCGGGGAGAAAGTGGAAAACATCGTGAAGGGAGACGACGGGATCTTCCGGGTGACCACACAGAACGGGGAATTCCGGTCGCGTCACGTGATTCTGGCGCTGGGCAAGAGTGGGAATCCGCGAAAACTCGGCGTGAAGGGCGAAGACTTGCCCAAGGTCATGTACCGGCTGATCGAGGCCGATCATTATGTAAATAAGAGAATTCTTGTGGTCGGGGGCGGCGACTCCGCTGTGGAAGCGGCGATGGGATTGGCAAGCCAGGTGGGGAACACGGTGACGGTTTCCTACCGACAGGGGGAATTTTCCCGTATCAAGGAACGCAATAGCCAGGGCATTCAGGAGTTCATGCGCAAAGGAAAGCTGAAGGTGCTGTTCAACTCGAATCCCGTGGAATTCCGGACGGATTCCGTGGTGATCGACGTGAATGGGACGAAGCAGACGCTTCCCAACGATTTCGTGTGGATTTTTATCGGCGGTGAACCGCCCACGGCGTTCCTGAAAAAAATCGGCGTCGGCTTTGCAAACCGCGACATCACAACGGAAGGTTCGCGCGAAGCGAAAGAAGCGAAGGAAGCCGTCCTGACTCCCGCCTGACCGCACAGCGCGGGTAAGCCCGCGAACGCAGTCAGGCTCCCGAATCGATCGAATGCAATGCCGGATAGAGCCGGCGATAACGCGCATAGACTTCGTTCATGCGGCGGACATTCGCAGGGTCGGGCGGAGTGGTGCTCGCGACCTTCACCAGGGACGCGCAAGCCTGATCCACGGAGGGCCACGCGCCGGCGCCGACCGCGGCGAGCAGCGCGGCGCCGAATGCAGCGCCTTGCTCGGCAACGACAGTTTCCACTTCCATGCCGTAGACTTCCGCTTGAATCCGGCGCCATAGAGGATTTCGCGCGCCGCCTCCGCCCAGGCGCATGCGATTCGCCGGCACGCCAATCTCCGCAAAGATAAGCAGCGAATCGCGCAAGCTGAAGGCGACTCCTTCGAGGATCGATCGGACAATGTGGCTTTTCTGGTGATTTTCCGCGAGTCCGACCAGAGCGGCTCGCGCGCGAGGATCGAGATGCGGCGTTCGCTCGCCCATAAGATAGGGCGCCCAGAGAACGCCATCGGAGCCCGGCGGAGCTTTTGCGGCTTCGTCGCAGAGTTGCCGGTAAGCCTCATCGGGAGAAGTTCCAGCGGGGCCAAACAGGTCGCGAAACCAGCGCAGGGAGAGTCCGGCGGCTTGCGTGACTCCCATGACGTGCCAGCGGCCGGGGATGGCGTGGCAAAACGTGTGGATGCGGCCACTGGCATCGAGCGCCGGGTGGTCTGTGGCTGCAAACACCACACCGGAAGTGCCAATGGTGGCAGAGACCGCGCCCGGGCGAGTGATGCCCAATCCGACCGCGCCCGCCGCCTGATCGCCGGCGCCTGCAACCACCGGTGTGCTTTCGCGCAATCCGGTGATACCCGCGGCTTCGGCGGAGACTTCGCCTGTGGTTTCGACGGATTCGTAGAGCCGCGGGAGGCTGGCCGGCGCGATTTCCATCGCTTCGCACATTTGCGAAGACCAGGAGCGCCGCCGGACGTCGAGGAGGAGCGTGCCGGAAGCGTCGGCAACGTCCGTGGCTGCATCGCCGGTAAGTTTCAACCGGATAAAATCCTTTGGCAAAAGAAAACGGCGGAATTCGCACCAGATCAGGGGTTCGTGCTTGCGCACCCAGAGAAGTTTCGGGAGCGTGAAGTTGGTGAGGGCGGGGTTACAGGTCCACTCGATCAGGCGCTGGGCGCCGACTTTTGCGGCGATCGCCTCGCATTCAGCCTGGGTGCGCTGGTCGCACCAGAGGAGCGCCGGACGCAGGATTTCGTCTTTTGCATCGAGGAGAACGGCACCGTGCATCTGCCCGGTCAGTCCGATGCAACCGATTTGAGCGGGGCTCACACCGCAAGAAAAGAGCTGCGCGATGGCTTCGCGGGCGGCGCGCCACCAATCTTCGGGATCTTGCTCGGCCCAGCCGGTGTGCGGGGAATGAAACGCGGCGTGCTCGCTGACAGCGGAAGCGATGAGGACCCCGGAGTCATTGATTACCAGGGCGCGCGTACCGCTGGTGCCGACGTCGATCCCGAGAAAGAGAATGGCGCACCTCCCGAACAGGCGTGTGCATCGAAAAGGTGTTTCTTAAATACGAGCTTGCAGCACAGGCTGTCAATGAAAAAGCTGGCGCGGACTTGCCGGACCGCCTCATGACGCATAGCCTTGTGCATGGCGCATCGCTGTGTCATCCGTTGGGGTGGAGAAATGGTCCGCACCCGGTTTTCCGACTGGGGAAGGTGGGTTCATGCCAACGCAAGAGAAATCTTTGGAACTCGCCCCGAGATCCCTACTCGTCGCTTATGATTTCTCGGAGGCCGCACAAAAAGCGCTTCGCCATGGCCTGGTGATCGCGCGCCACTACGGGGCGAAATTCTATCTGGCGCACGTGGTTTCTTCTCTCGGATACAACATCGCCGGTGCCGAGAGTTTGCGGCTGGCATCAGAAAAGACCGCAAGAGCTGCGAAGGAGCTGGAAGCGGGGCTTCAGAACAGCGGAGCGCTGGCGGGATTGGAATATGAGTTTCTCCTTCGCGAAGGAGACGTGTGGGAGCAGTTGGAGAAGATCATTGAAAAGAAGCACGTGAATGTGATCGTGGTGGGGACGCATGGGCGAGGAACCCTGGGAAAGCTGATTCTCGGCTCCGTTGCGGAACGAATCTTTCGCCAAGCGAACTGCATTGTGGTGACCGTTGGCCCGGGCGCGCAGGTGGAATCGCTGATTGAGCGGAGGCAGAACGTGCGTCCGTTCCTGCTAGCGACGGATTTCAGCACGGATTCTTTGCGGGCCTTGCCACACGCCGTGTCCTTTGCAAAACATTTCGATGCCAAACTTGTGGTGCTTAATGTGTTGCCCGCGGCTCCAATCCCAGAGGGCTTTCACTGGTCGAAAACCGGCGACCTGGCGGAAATGCGGGCCCAAGCGCGGAAAGAGAGCGAGAAGCTGTTCGAGGAACTGGTGCTGCGGCAAGTCCCCAAGGATACGAAGATCGAGTTTCTTGTGAAGTACGGGCTGAGCGGCGAGCAAATTCTACAGGCATCGCATGAGTTAAAGGCGGATCTTATCTTGCTGGGATTGCGGCTTCACGCGCACGTGCCCACGGCATCGCATACCCCATGGGAGATCGCTTACAAAATCGTTTGCACGGCGAATTGCCCGGTGCTTACGATCCGCAGTTAGATATTTGAGGCGCGTTTGAAAGGTTAAGTCAGGAAAATGGCGCGCCCGGGGAGAGTCGAACTCCCGACCCTCTGCTTAGAAGGCAGACGCTCTATCCAACTGAGCTACGGGCGCGCCGTAACTCTTAGTTTAGAGCAAATGGTCCATGGCGATGAAGGGTTTTCGAGGCGGCAGCGGGGATGTAACATTGGTTCACTACCGCGCTGTGTCCGCCGAGCCTGCACATTGCTGGATGGCTTTCTGGGGATCCAGAAATAAGGGTTGTTGGGAACTTGTTGGAGTGATAAGTTTTCCACCTCCAGCCGGGCGTGCGCTGCTTGGGAATTCCCAAGGCCAGAAGGCGTGCAAAAACCTTTGCCCAAATCCAGCCCTCGTGCATCTCAGTTTGTGGGAAATCAACCCTGAACCTCAGGGATAGACACAATGGCTACCCAGACAAGTTCTACGGTGCTTCGGCAGTTGCAACGCCGGTTGCTGGATGCGCGGGCGAACACGGACGAATTGTTTTCGATGGTGCGGGAATCGGCTTACTACGAGCGGCCAATCCCGGAGCGCCATCGCATCGTGTTTTACATCGGACATGTGGAAGCGTTCGACTGGAACCTGTTTCATGAAAGGCTGTTTGCCCTGCCATCGCCCACGCGGGAATACGACAAACTGTTTGCCTTCGGCATCGATCCCGTGGATGGTGGATTGCCCACGGACAAGCCGGAAGATTGGCCTTCGCTTGGGGAAGTGCGCCATTACGTGCACGGGTTGCGTGCGCGGATTGATGAGAAGTTGAACGGCGGGAATTTTTCGCTGGCGGAGCACGCAGATCCGCGAACCCCGGAAATTCTCCTGGAGACGGCGGTGGAGCACCGGTTGATGCACGCGGAAACACTGGCCTACATGTTTCACCGGCTGCCGCATGCACAAAAGATTCCGCAGCCGCAGCCTGCGGTAGCGGCCGATTTCGCGGAAAACGACTTGGTGGAAATCCCCGCGGGACGCGTGACATTGGGCCTTCCGCGCGGCGCAGCTTCGCCATTCGGATGGGACAACGAGTTTGAATGTGTCTCGATGGACGTGCCTGGTTTCCGAATCCAAAAATACATGGTCAGCAACGGCGAATTTCTGCGCTTTCTGGAGGCCGGCGGTTACCAGGATCGCGCATTCTGGCCGGCGGAAGACTGGGAATGGAAAGAGCGAAATGAGATCCGGCATCCCGCGTTCTGGAAACCGGCGGGCGAAAACTGGCTTTATCGCGGGATGTTCGCGGAAATGGCGCTTCCACGCAATTGGCCGGTGTACGTAAGCCATGCGGAGGCCGGGGCCTACGCGCGCTGGTCGAGACTTTCGTTGCCAACGGAAGCGCAATGGCACCGTGCGGCATACGGCGTGACGGGCGGTGAAGAGCGCGCGTATCCCTGGGGGGCGGCGGAGCCCACGGCTCTCCTTGGCAACTTCGATTGCGCGCGCTGGGATGCGGCACCGGTCAATGGATATCCCGCGAATCGGAGCGCGTTTGGTGTGTCTGGCATGCTGGGGAACGGATGGGAATGGACGTCCACGCCATTCGGCCCGTTTCCCGGTTTTCAGGCGGAGGAGTTTTACCCAGGGTATTCCGCCAATTTCTTCGACGGCAAACACTATGTCATTAAGGGAGGGTCGGCGCGGACGGCGGCGTGCCTGCTGCGGCGCTCCTTCCGAAATTGGTTCCAGCCCCACTATCAATATGTCTACGCAGGTTTTCGCTGCGTATCGGAATGAATTCGGGCAATTCAAGGAGCCGGTATGCAAATGCAATCTCTTTCCGTCGGATTCTCCAGCCCATTTTCCGCGGAAGTTTGCGCTGGACTCAGTCACCCCGAGCAGAAGCAGCTTCCGTCGAAGTACTTGTATGACGCAGTGGGCTCCGCGCTATTTGAAGTGATTTGCGCGCTGCCTGAATATGGCTTGACGCGTGCCGAGGAGCGGCTGCTGCGTCAGCACGCGAGGGATGTGGTCGACCAGCTTCCACGGCCCGTGGTGGTGGCGGAACTTGGCAGCGGCACAGGGCGCAAGACGCGATTGTTGCTGGAAGCCTTGGCGCGCTGGCAATCCACGTGGTATCACCCAATTGAAATATCGCCAACGGCGCTGGCCCTCTGCCGCCGGGAACTCCGCGACATCAACAGCATCAGCATCGTGGGCTTCGAACGCGAATACCTGGACGGGTTGCGGGAAGCTGCCGCCCGCCGCGCGAAAGGGGAACATCTGCTGGTCCTTTTCCTGGGGAGCACGATCGGGAATTTTGACGGCTCCATGGCGGCGGATTTCCTGCGAGACCTGCGCTCGATCCTGCTGCCAGGCGACTCACTGTTGTTGGGAACCGACATGCTTAAGCCCGAAGCGGTCCTGATCCCCGCTTACGATGACTCCTTGGGAGTGACCGCCGCCTTCAACCGCAATCTTCTGGCGCGCATCAACCGGGAACTGAAAGCGGACTTTGACCTCCAGGAGTTCGAGCACCGGGCCGTCTTTAACCCGGAGAGCAAGAGCGTGGAGATGCACCTGAAGTCGAGGATTCGCCAGACCGTAACCATTCCAGACGCTGCCACGTCCTTTTGTTTCGAGGCAGAGGAAACGATTTGGACGGAAAGCTCACATAAGTATTCCCAAGAGGAGCTTCGGAGCCTCGCGGAACATGCGGGGTTTTCCCCGAAGGCGCAATGGATCGAGGCTTACTGGGGATTCGCCGAGAACCTCTGGATCGCGGAGTAACTCCAGCGAACTCAAAAGTTCTACGGCCCGTGGAAAAATGAAGCAAACACTCCGAATCCTCGATCTTGTTGGAATCAGACGCAAAAGCAGGCGGTACAGCAGCTTGAGAATCAATATCGAAAGTACTACAGGGATTGGAACTTCTGCCCGAATTGGCGGAAGCTCTCCGGATTCCAAGCGAGGTGGAAAACCTCGATTTTCCTGCAAAACTGGCATAAGTCTTTATAAATAAAAAGCTTAAAAATTATCAAGCATAACGGATCGAAAGAGCGTTTCGCCACGAATTGGCAAACTTTGGTAACTGTTCCGCTAGGAAACAAGGACGGGTAAAGCCCCGCTGCTCCGAACCCGTCCCTCCGTCCAGTTGTCCCCCGACATTTCGCTAGGCGACCCTTATACAAGCACCAAGTCTCGGCGGAGCGGGTGTACCCCGGGCTGCGCGTCAATGAAAGCCCGGATACCGACCAGCCTCCGAGGCACGGAAAGAGAATTTCCGGAGTTTCCTGCTTAGTTGTGGAACTGGTGCCAGGGATTCAGGAAAGGGAGCCACCCATGAAGCGTGCGGTGAACCAACAGAAAGGCTTCACTCTGTTAGAAGCCGTCGTCGTCATCGGGATCATGATGATTCTGGCGGGAATCGCCATCGTACAGAGTTTTGGCAGCCGCGAATTCTACCAGGCCAGCTCCGCCATGGACACGGTGGTCAGCCAGTTGCGCATTGCGCGCGAGCTGGCCATCACGCAGCGCACCTACGTGCAAGTCTGGTTCGTTTCGAATGGCACCACGCAGCAGGTCCAATATCAGGTGCTCAAGCAGCCGGGAACCAACGAAAACAACGGACCTGTGGTGACTACGAATCTTCCGACGCAAACTTCCTTTATGTTGACACCCGGCGTGCCGGACACGCCGATGGCATTCGGCAACAACTCCGCGATTTACATCGGGAACGTCAGCGGCGGACCGGTGACGATGGAGTTCACTGCGACGGGTCAATTCACGGACGGGACGGGATTTAACACCTTGAATGGGACGGTGTTTATCGGGATCCCCGGACAAAAGAACACGGCGCGGGCCGTCACCATCATGGGTGGCACCGGCCGGGTTCGCCCATACTCGTACACCGGCAATACCTGGATTGAATAGGGAGAATGCATATGAATCGACACCGCAAAAGCGTTCAGCGAGGATTCACCCTGATCGAGTCGATGATTGCCCTGGGTGTGCTGATGTTTGGCATTCTCTCGCTGTCCGCAATATTTACGAACGGCGTGCAGACCTCGTACAACTCGCAGATCGACTTCATCGCGCAGCAGAAGGCACAGGAAGCCATGGAGAGCATCTTCACGGCGCGCGACACGCACGTGCTGACTTGGGCGCAGATCAACAACGCCAGCAAGGGCGGAGTCTTTCTGGACGGACCGCAACCGATGTATGCGCCGGGCCCGGACGGCATCGTCGGTACGGCGGATGACGACTCGAAAACTCCTGATTCGATCGTCGTGGGACCCGGCCCGGACAATATTTTCGGAACGGCGGACGACATTCAGATCAACCTGAATCCGTGGATGACGCGGACGATTCAGTTTACTCCGGTGGCAACGACGCCGAACCTGTTTCAAATCACAATCACGATCAATTACAACTACCAGGGCCGTAAGTCCAGCTACGTGCTGACAACTTACATCTCGAACTATGCGTGAGGCAGCCATGAACCGGAAATCAAAAAAGGCAGCGTTTGGCTTCACGATGATCGAATTGATGGTCGCCATGGCGGTCACCATGGTGATTCTCTATGGCGCGGTTGCCGCATTCCGAGATGCGCAGCAGACGAATCTGGCCATCACGCAATCCGCGGACATGACCGACAACCTGCGGAATGGACTGAACTTCATCATTCAGGACGTGCAGCAGGCGGGCACGGGCATCCCCACCGGCGGCATCCCGATTCCCTACACCTCCAACGGATCCACCACAAGTCCATGCGGAACCACGGCGCCGGTCAACCGGCCGATCCTTGGCGGCAAGGGAACGTTTCCTCCGTGCAATTCGGTGATTCCTGCCGTTGAGCCAGGCAGCATGATGGGTCCGCCGATTACCGCGCCGGACGCTTCCACGGGCACGGTGCAGAACGCGAACAGCATCACGGACGAAATCACCGTGCTGTACGAGGACAATACCTCGGGCATGGAAGCCAAGCCGATTAACCAGCCGAAGACGGTTTCACCTCCTAATCCGGGTTGCCCGAACGGCGCGCTTCAATTAACGGGAACTCAGTTGCAAATCACCTTTGATCCCACGTGCGTGGTGATCGGCAACGCCGGCATTACCATCGAGCCGGGCGACCTAATTATGCTCAACAATTCGTTGGGTACGGCCCTTGTGTACGTCACGAACGTTTCCGGCCAGGTGCTGACGTTTTCATCCGGCGACCCATTTAACCTGAATGGGCGCTCCGATGCTTCGGGAACCGTCAAGCAGCTCATGACCTCCAGCACTTGCGGCGGCAGCCCGAGTTGCTTCCCGGCCACCACGGCGACGCGCATCTGGATGATTTCCTACTACCTGGACAATATTTCGAGTCCTCCGTATATCCGCCTGGTCCGGCAGGTGAACTTCAACACGCCGACACCGGTGGGCGAAACCCTCGAAAATCTGCAGTTCACCTATAACTTCATCGACGGCGCCACCAACCCTTCCAACCAACCCAGCGTGCCGACAGGAAATTCCGAATCGCAAATTCGAACGGTCAACGTGTGGCTGGGCGCACGCACGAGTTACGTGGTGCACCGCGGTGCAAGCCAGTCGCTGTTTGCCCGCAACAATCTTATGACCCAGATAAGCCTGCGCAGCATGGCTTACGTGAATAAGTACAAGTAAGAGGAGCTGACCATGAAGGTAACATCGCTCGGAAAACCGAAGCTGTCGCGCCGAGAAGAAGGTATCGCTCTTCTCACCACGCTCATGCTTCTGTTTCTCATGTCCAGTCTTTTGGTTGGATTCTCTGTGCTGCTGTACTCCAACCAGAAGCTCGCCGGTTCAAACGATCAGCAAGTCCGAGCGTTCTACGCGGCGGAAGCGGGCATGGAGCAGTTGACGGCGGGCCTGGGCAACCTGTTTGACCTCACCTACTCGCCGAGCATCAGCCAGATTAATGCGCTGGAGACCACGCCGCCGTCCCTAAGCGGCATCACCTTCACGAAGGGCGACGGCAGCACCGGTTATCTGATTACGCCGCAGGCTTTCGATGCCAATGGCAATCCGGCGCCGACGATCACCACGATCAGTTCCGGGACGTATCAAGGCATGACCGCGCTGGCTACTACCTATACGCTGATGGTGAACGCGCGCACCACCTCCGGTCAGGAAGTCACCTTGAAGCGGACCACGCAGACCGTCGGAATTCCGATGTTCCAGTTCGGAATCTGGTCGGATAATGACCTCGATTTCTTCCCCGGCCCGGTGTTCAATTTCGGGGGCCGCACGCACACAAATGGGAACCTATTTCTGGCGGCGGGCAGCACTCTAACCATGTCGGACAAAGTGGACGCGTACAAAGACGTGATCCGCTACGAACTGGAAAATGGCCACCCCACCAGCAGCGGGTATACGGGAACGGTTGACATTACGGTGGCACCGGGCGGGACAACGTACCGCGCGCTTGGCATGGGAGAGGGCAGCATTCTGGCAGGGCTGGGCACTAGTTCGCCGACACCCAACACCAACTGGCCGACGATTTCTCTCGGGGCGGCTCCTGCGAACTACGCGGGCAACCTGGAGAACGGCGCGGGGAGCGCGGCGAAGCAGTACGCCGGGGGCTCGAAGCAGCTCAACCTGGGCATAGTCACGATTGGAGGCGGGGCGACGCAGCAGATCGACTTGATTCGGCGCCCGGTTTCCGGCGAATCAGGCAGCGTGACCGGCGAGCGGTATTTCGCGCAAGCCAGCTTGCGCGTTCTCCTCTCCGACGACCCGAACGACATCATGAATCTCCCCTGCATCGACGGGGGAACGCAGCCCTTCAACTTGAGCCACATTGCGCAACAGCCGGGAGTGGGCGGCGCGAACTGGAATGCCTTCGCGGATTCCAAGGCGCTGTACACGCAGATGACGAGCAACGGTGTTACCCCGCTGCCGCTGGCGGCCTCTGGTGCGGCTTCCGCTTTGAATACGGGAGCGTGGACCGCCGCGGATGGCTACATGCAGCCGAACGGGGCGCCGATCATCAAGGGCTTCCTGAAGATTGAGGAGCAGACGGCCTATGGTTCGCCCTGCGGCACCTGGAAAGACGTGACCATTGAAGTTCTAGGTTATGGATACGTGGGCCGCAACATTGATCCCGTGCCGCAATCGCTGGACGGCTCGAACTTGAACCCTCAGTGGAGTGGAACAACCACAGCGATGCAAGGTGGCGCGGCACCCAACATCACGTATGTGCCGATGAACGGCACCACGCCTGTTCAATTGAACTATCAGAACGGTGCGACATTTCCGACGACCACGTCGACGACTACCAAATTCACGGCGATCAACAAGTTCGGGGCTGCGACATACAACTGCCCGGACCCTCATCCACTGGCCATCATTCGCCTGGAGCGGATTCGCGACAATCCGAGCAGCGTCCCATATGCCTCCGGGACTCGCAAGACCACATCACCCGTCAATCTCCCGCTCCAGTCTACAGTTGGCCAAGTCTGTGGCGTGGAGCCCAGTACAGGCAACCTAGTTGCCGGCTGGACCCCGGCGGTTTCCGACTTTTGGCCCAACACGCTGTTTGACACACGCGAAGGCACGCTGCGGGACATCGCCATGGACACTGGCGCAACGCCACCGCGCCCGACGCTGAACGGCGTCATGCACTACGTCGAACTCGACGGAAAGAACCTGGCGAACTGGTTTGCCGGGACGCTGACCAACCCCTACACGGGCAAAGTCCTGGCAACCTCCGGGCCGAACACCAAGGACCCGGTGGTTTCGCCCAACGACTTTGTGGTCTATTTCTCTGATCGACGCGGCAATTATGCCAATGGCAAAGTCACCAGCGCTTGGCCGCCGCTTTCCTGGACCAAGAATGAAACCGGCGAATACGGTTTCAACGACCTTGCCAACAGCTCCAACCCGACCACGGGCTGCCCAAACAACTCGATGGAGACGGGCGAGGACGTGGACACCACGGGCGCGTTCTTCACCTATGGTGCGGACTCCAGTTGGATTCACGCGGTCGCCGTGGCCCAGGGCGGGTTGGCGAACGGCCAATACGGGATCTTTAACAACCTGAAGACTTCCGGCGCACTGGCCAACCCGGTAAACTGCACCACAACGCCGGCTTACTCAACCACGGACAACATTTGGCCCTTCCTGGTGGCCGCTAATGCGGCAACGGCGCGGGAAAATCCGCCGCTCTTCTTCCGCCGCGCGCTGAAGATTACGGACGCGAACAACCTGACGGCGGTGGGCACCTGCCCCAGCGGGGTGAGCTGCGGCTTGACCGTCGCCTCGGAAAACCCGGTGTACATCCAAGGGGACTTCAATGCCAACTCCGGTGGCAATGGCTGGAGTGATCCCGAGATCGCTACCTCGGTGGCGGGAGACGCGGTGACGCTGCTTTCCGATCAGTGGAGCGACGTGAACTCGTTCTCGAGCCCCTATGTACAGACCGCGCGCCAGGGCAACACCACCTGGTACCGCGCAGCGATCGTCGGCGGCATCACGGTGCCCTTCCCACAACCTACTGGAACCGCGCAGGACTTCGGGACCGACGGAGGCGTGCACAATTTCCTTCGGTACATTGAATCCTGGAGCGGCACACTAGAATACAAGGGCTCGATTATCGAGCTCTTCACCAGCCGCCAGGCCAACAGCACCTTCAAGTGCTGCACGACGGTGTACAGCCCGCCGACCCGCGGCTACAACTTCGACGTGAACTTCCTGGACCCGACGCTACTGCCGCCGCGCACGCCATTGTTCCGCGACGTGAACACCACGGGCTGGACGCGGCTGCTGTTGCCGGGCCAATACCAGTAAACGCATAACGAAATCCTTTTCCAAGCGTCCCGGCGATGCGTCGGGACGCTTGTTTTTTGTACACTCCTCGTGGTTTGCAGCTGAATTGTGGTAAGTTGGCGTGGTCCGCTCAGCTTGAGCATTCGCAGCACCCGTGGTCATGAATCCGATAGAAACCTTGAGTTTGGTGCTCGGCGCTGGATTTTCCTCCGGCCTGAATCTTTACGCCACGGTTGCGACCCTGGGCCTGCTGGAGCGATTCGGGATCATCCATCTGCCACCACAGTTGCAAGTGCTGTCCCATCCGATCGTCCTGACGATTGCCGGCGTTCTGTATGTGATGGAGTTCCTGGCCGACAAGGTTCCCTACGTCGATTCGGTGTGGCAGGCCGTGCATACCTTCATTCGGCCGCCGGCGGCGGTGCTTTTGGCGTTCAGCGCCACGGCGGCCGCGCCAGAGGCCTGGCGCTGGGGTGCGGCTTTGCTGGCGGGCGGGATCGCGCTGACCTTGCATGGCACAAAAGCCAGCGCGCGGGCAGCGGCCAATATGTCGCCGGAGCCGCTGAGCAACTGGGCGCTGAGCTTCGGGGAGGATGTGCTGGCGGTGTGGCTGACCTGGTTTGCCACGGCGCACCCGGCGATCGCGATTGTCGTGGTGGCGGCGCTATTCCTGGTGTCGCTGTTCCTGCTTTACCACTTGTTTCACTTCCTGCGGAGCACCCTCCGGAAACTTGCCGAAACCTAGGCGGATGCTGCAACAGTCAAAAAAACATGCCTCCGGGGCTGAAGCCCGCTTGATCGCCAAGCACGCATGTCGGAGCTAAATCCCCGACCACCGTTGCGGTCAATTATGAAGCGTCTTCCGGCTACTTTAGATAGGTTGCCAGCCAATCGAGAAAGGTCTTGTACCAGAGCTGCGCATTCTGGGGCTTCAGCACCCAGTGACCTTCGTCCGGAAAGACCATGAGTTTGGAAGGAACTCCCTGGCGTTGCAGAGCGCTGAAGAATTCCAGGGACTGGGTGTAGGGCACGCGATAATCTTTTTCGCCGCAAATGACCAGCGTCGGCGTTTTGAATTTGCCCAGATCGCCCGCGTAGGTAGAAGGGGACCACTTCTTATAGTTCTCCGGCGCTGTCCAGGGCGTGCCCTGCATGTCATGCTCTTCGAACCACAGCTCCTCGGTAGCGTACATGGAGAATTTGTCGTAAACACCTGCGTGGCTGATGATGGCCTTGAAGCGATCGGTGTGCGTGGCGAGCCAATCGGCCAGATAGCCGCCATAGGAGCCGCCCGCCGCGGCGAGTTGCGTCTTGTCGATGAACGGGTACTTGGTGATCGCGGCGTCGATGCCTTTCATCACGTCGATGTACGCGCGGCCGCCCCAATCGTTGGTGATTTCATCGGTGAACTTCTGGCCGTAGCCCGTCGAGCCGCGGCGATTGATCATCAGCGTGACGTAACCGGGCGCCGAGAATACTTCCGCGTTCCAGCGGTAGCCCCAGGCGTCTGACCACATCGTCTGGGGCCCGCCGTGCAGCAACACCAGCATCGGATATTTCCTGCCCGGCTGGAACTGCGGAGGCTTGATCAGCATCGCTTGCACCTTGGCGCCCTCCGCACCCTCGAACCAGAATTTTTCCGGGGCGTTCATCTCCAGCGTGGCCAGGATAGCGTCGTTCTGATGGGTAAGTTGTCTCAACCCGCTGCCATCGCTGGCGGCGACGAAAAGTTCCGCGGGCATCGTCAAGCTGGTGCGTTCGGTCACCAGCGTTTTGCCGTCGGCGCTGAAGCCGTAGGCGGCGTTGTAGCCATCGAGAAGTTTTTTGGGCATGGCCCCGACTTTGGGTTCCATGGAGTAGAGCGGCTGAAGGGTTTCGTTTTCGGCGAGGAAGTAGATTTTTTTGCTATCCGGCGACCAGGAAAGGGCCATGGCACTGCGGTCGAATGCTTCGGAGAGATTTTCGGACTTCTCCGCTTTTCGGTCGTAGAGCATCACGCGCCAGCGGTCCGATTCATATTCGGCGGTGAGCTGTGCGTGATAGGCGATGTACCGGCCATCCGGGGAATAGACCGGATTGCCGTCGAAGCCGGGATTGGTAGTGATCTTCTTCGGCTCGCCTCCCGTGACCGAAACGAGAAAGAGTTCGCCATTGGTGCTGATGGCTTCGATTTTGTCGGGAACCGCGGTGTAGCAGATTTCCTTGCCGTCCGGCGAAAACGCGATGTCGCCAACGTCGCCGCGTTCATCTGGAGGGATATCGTAATCCGCGTTCGGGGTGAGGTCGCGCGGCGCGGCGCTGGCATCCGAAGGTATCAGGAAAAGGTGGCTGCGCTTGCCCTCGCTCCAGTGGTCCCAGTGGCGAAACAGGAGGTGGTCGTATATGCGAGCTTTCACTTTGCTTTTTTCTTTATCCTGGTCGCGCTTTTGGTTGCAAGCGTCGTCCTTGCAATCGAGATAGACCTCGGAGGTAAACGCGATGGTTTTGCCGTCCGGGGACAAACGGAATAAATCTGCGCCCGTAGAGAGTGCGGTCAGTTTTTTGGCTTCGCCGCCTTCCATGGAAAGCAGATAGACCTGCGAGTCGCCATCGCGCGAAGAGAGGAATGCCAGGGTCTTTCCGTCAGGCGACCACGCTGGGGAGTTGTCGTGCCCGCTTTGCGTAAGCTGCATCGCCTCGCCACCCGCCGTGCTCACCACCCAGATGTTGCCGGCATTGCGGTTCGCCTCCATCTCTGGCGTCGAGACGGCGAAGGCCACCCATTTGCCGTCGGAAGAAATTTGCGGCGACGAGACGCGGTGCATTTTCATCAGGTCGTCGAAGGTGATGGGATGTTTAGCCGCCGATTGCGCAGGAAGAGGCGCGCTCCAAATGGTTGCCAGGATCACCGCCACGCCGGTCATATTCGCGATGTGCATTGCTCTCTCCTGTAGCCGCCGCCGTTTGAGGCGGCCTATTTTCTGCGAATGAGAATTTCCAAAAACGTCCCTGAAACCTGGAATGCCTCATCCAAAACAGAGGATGATGACATCTTCCGCGAAGCGCATCAACCAGATGTTTCGAGCGGCTAATGTTTTCGGGCGCCGAACCAATTCGCAAGGGCGATGGCGGAAGTCGCTCCCAGGACCGCAAATTCGCTGCGGCCCATCTGCGTGGCAAGCGCCAAAGAAAAGACGAGCCCGAGCCCACAAAAAAGATATGGCGCAGGCAGAAGGAATCTCGCCTTGTCATCGTTGCGGCGGCGGAGAATCGGCACCGCCAACGCCATGGCCGCATACACGGCGAGGCGAGACACCGCGGAGAGTAACGCATTCCATTCGAAATTCCCGACCATAGCGAAGAGGAAGACCAGCACGGAATAGACGAGGATCGAAACATAGGGCGTGCGATATTTTTCGTGCACTGCGCCCAGGAAGCGCGGGAAGTCCCCTTGCCGGGCAAGCGCAAAGGTAATGCGCGGAGCGTGCAGGACGTTCGCGCTGAGATACCCATAGCCGGAGATGAGCGCCGCCATGGCGATGGCCGCCGAGCCGGCAGGGCCAAAGAAGCGCTGGGCGGCGTCGGAAAGCGGCCGCTCGGAAAGGCCGGCGGCGGGCAGCGTCGCGATGGTCACATATTGGACCGCGGTATAAATCAGGCAGACAACCGCCAGTGCGGAAAGCAGCGCAATTGGAGTGTCGCGCTTCGGGTTGGTGGACTCGCCACCGACAAACAACGCTCCCTCGAAACCACCATAGGCATAGACGAGAAGCAGCATTGTCTCGAACCAGGCTTTCGCGGAAACCGGGGGAAGGGCGATCGCTGCGCGCAATTCCGGCCGCACCGCCAGCGCCCAGCTTCCCGCGATGACGAAGACGAGCAGGAAACCGACCTTCACGGCAGTGAAGAAGTTGCTGAGGTTTCTGCCCATTCTTACTCCGACGCAGTTGAAGGCAGCGAGGTGGCACATCAACACGAAGAGCACCAGAAATTTGCCCTGGGTGTTTTCGAGTTGCGGGAAGAACCTTGCAGAGTAAGCCCAGACGAGATTCGCCGCCGCGGCGGGAGCGGCGACGCGCGTGAGCCAGGTCATCCACGCAACCAGCAGCCCGGCGAATCGGCCCAGCCCGTCGCGGGCGTAGAGGTAAAGGCCGCCGGTTTCTTCATAGCGCGAGGAAACCTCTGCGATGCATCCGGCGATGATCAAGATTCCCACGCCGGCTGCCACGCAGCTCAGCGGGCTCCAGCCGCCCAGGTTGCGCGCCAGGTCCGCCGGCAGCTTGAAGATGCTGACGCCGACGATGGAATTCACCATCAGCGCGGTCAGACTCCAGCGGCCGATGGTCCGCACCAACTCTGGTGGCGTTTGGTTCACGCATGTTTCCTTCGGCTCCCCTAAGCTGAATCGAGCTAAAGCCCGGGGCCTACGTGGTCAGTTCGGAAAGGGCTTCGGCAAATAGTAGTGTGTGCTGATCGATGTCCGCGGCGGTGGTGTCCGGGCACATGAGTGCCATGTTGTGGAAGGGCGTCAGCAGAACGCCGCGGTTGAGCGTGTAGAGGTGCAGGTAACGCTCCATCTCAAAATCGGCCGCGGCCGCGGATTCGCCTCCGTTGCGCGGTGGCTGCTGGCAGAAGGTGTATTCGGCGCGGCAGCCAAGGCGCTGCACATTCCAGGGCAGGCCATGTTTTTTGATCGTTGCAGCCACCCCGTCGTTAAAGCGCTCGGCGAGCGGAACCATCTTTTTGAAATTCGCCGTTGTAAGGATATGTTCCAGCGTGGCGCGCATGGCCACAAGGGAAAGCGCGTTGCCCGCCAGTGTGCCGCCGATGCCTCCGACGTCGCAATCTTCCAGGTGAATGCGCGCGGAGATGCGCTGGGCTATTTCCTCGGAGCAGCCGTAGGTGGCCCCAGGAATGCCACTGCCGATGGCTTTGCCAAAGACAAGCATGTCTGGCTCGAGCTTCCATTCGGCGGTGCAGCCGCCCGGGCCGGCGCAGATGGAATGCGTTTCATCGACGATCAGGAGCGATCCATAGCGTTTGGCAAGCTGCTGCGCGTTTCTCCAGTAATCCGGATCGGGCAGAATGATGCCGACGTTGGTCATGGCCGGCTCGGCGAGGATGCAGGCGACGTCGTTGTGCTTCAGGGCGTCTTCGAGTGCGTTGAGATCGTTGAATTCGACGATGCGCGTGGTTTCGAGAGGATCCACGGGCGGGCCAATGTTGCCACGGCGCGGACCAACGACGCCATCGTGAAGGGTGGCGAAGGTTTCGTCGACGGTGCCGTGGTAGCAATAGTGATAGACGAGAATTTTGGGTCGCTGGGTGATTTCGCGCGCGATGCGGATCGAAAATCGATTGGCGTCGGTGGCGGTGAGTGTGAACTGCCAGTAGGGCAAGGCGAAGCGCTTCTTGAGATCTTCGCCGACGAAGATGGCGTCTTCGGTGGGCAGCATCAGTGTGATGCCTTCTCTGGCGCGGCGAGCGACGGCTTCAGCCACTACGTCGGGCGAATGGCCGGTCATGGCGCCGGTGTCGCCCAGGCAAAGGTCCACGTAGTCCTTGCCGTCGGCACAAGTGAAATGCGCTCCTTTGGCGTGCGTGACAAAAATGGGAAATTCGCCGGCCCACTTTTTCATCCAATTCATGGGCACACCACCCAGCAGGGAACCTTGCGCGCGGCGATAGAGGTCGGCGGAGCGGGGGTGTTCGGCGACGAAGCGCGCGGCCTCGCGCTGATGCAGGAGCTTAAGTTTGTCGCGGTTGATGATGGTCATGATCCCGCCAAAAAAGCACAGGCTGAAGCCCGCGCTACATGTCAGCGCAGTTCGTGGATGATCTCCTTGGCGGCGATGGCGCCGGATGCGCCGGTCAAACCATTCCCCGGGTGAGTGCCATTGCTGCAGAGGAACAAGCCCTTCACCGGGGTCTGATAGCGGGCCCAATCGAGCACGGGGCGCATGGTGAAGAGCTGATCCAGCGCCAGTTCGCCGTGGAAGATGTGGCCGCCGGTGAAGCCGTGATCGGTTTCCAGATCGAGCGGCGTGATGACATGCGCCGCTTCAACCAGGTTCGGCAGTTTTGGCGCATAGGCCGACAGCGTCTTGATCACAGTATTCGCCAATTCGCCGCGGCGTTCCTTCCATGTGCCAAATCTCAACTTGTACGGCGCGAACTGGAAGTAGGCGGAGAGCACGTGTTTGCCTTCTGGCGCGAGCGAAGGATCGAGCAACGTTGGAATGGTTACATCGAGCACGGGGGCTTTGGAGATTTCGCCATACTTCGTCGCGTCGAAGGCCTTCTCGAGATAGTCGATTTCCGGTCCTATATGGATCCGGCCGGAAAGCGCTTCGCGAAAGCCATCCGGCGCAACGGTATCGGAAAGGGAAGTGAAGTGCGGCAGATCGCCGAGGGCGAGGTGGACTTTGGCGACACTGCCGGAGATGCGGAAATTCTTCATGCGCATCGCAAAGACGGGATCGAGATTCGCGGGATCGAGCAATTGGAAGAAAGTGCGCTTGGGATCGACCCCCGAGACAACCGTTCCGCAGGAGATTTCTTCGCCGTCGGCAAGCACCACGCCGGAGACAGCTCCATTCTTTGTGCGAATCTCGCGCACTTCGGCGTTGGTGCGAATCTCGGCGCCGGCGGCCTTCGCCGCTTCGGCCAGCGCGCGAGAGAATTCGCCCAGCCCGCCGCGCGGGAACGAGGCGCAACCCACTGGGTGAGGATCGGCGGCGGCGCGCAAAAGCAAGAGCGCTGTGGACCCCGCGGACCACGGGCCGAGATTGGCGCCAAAGATGCCGCGCGCGGCAATGGCTGCACGAAGCAGCTCGGAATCGAAAAATTCGGCGACGAAGTCCGCCACGGCCATCGGCCCCCAGCGGAGAAAATCAAAGATTCCGTGTTTCCCGAGGCTGCGGACCGCGCGCCCGGTGACGAAAAGGTTCCAGAAATCTTCCGGCGAAGGGTGATCGATAGCCGGCGGTGTGATGGAAGCGATGCGGCCAAAGACTTCAGCGACCTCCTCGAGGGCCTCAGCAAATTCCGTGTAGCGCGAGCTGTCCTTGGAGGAAAGGTGCGAGAGCGCGCCGGCGGTTTTTGCCGCGTCGTTATAGAAGAGCAATCCGCGGCCATCGGGAGCTGGAGCGAAAAGGCGCGGCTCCGGCTGGATGATGTGGAGATTGAAGCGTTCCAGTTGCAGGTTCCGTGCGACGTCTGCGCGCAGCGGCCCAAGCGTGTGGGAAAGCGTAGAGGCCTTGAAGCCGGGATGAAATTCTTCGGTGATGGCGCCGCCGCCGACGTGTTCGCGGCGCTCAAGGACCGTGGGCTTGAAGCCTCCCTTGGCCAGATAGAAAGCGGCGATCAGTGCGTTGTGGCCGCCGCCAATGAGCAGAACCTTGTCGCCGATAGGCATGGTCAGTTGGCCGCCTTCTTCCACTCTTTCAGGATCACCTGGCTGGCGATGCGGCCATTGGCTCCCATGATGCCCCCGCCGGGATGCGTGGCGGAGCCGCACATATAGAGGTTGTGAATGGGTGTGCGGTAATACGCCCAACCGGGAACGGGGCGCAGGAAGAAAAGTTGTTCCAGCGAAAGTTCGCCCTGGAAGATGTTGCCCTGGGTGAGGCCGAATTCGCGCTCGAGATCGAGAGGCGTGAGCACCTGTTTGCCGATGATGATGTCCTTGATGTTGGGAGCGTGCTCGGCGATGGTGTTGATGACGTTATTGCCGAAGGCCTCGCGCTGGTCGTCCCAGGTACCTTCGGCGAGCTTGTAGGGCGCGTACTGTACGAAGCAGGAAAGCACGTGCTTGCCGGCGGGCGCGACGGAGGGATCGGTGAGGCTGGGGATGACCATGTCGATATAGGGGCGCTGCGAATAACGGCCGTATTTCGCGTCGTCGTAGGCGCGTTCCATGTATTCCATGCCGGGGGAAATGGAGACGGCGCCGCGAAGATGCGCGCCGGGACCAGGAATGGCTTTGAAATTCGGCAGGGCATCGAGCGCCAGATTTACCTTGCCGGAGGAGCCGCGGAATTTGTAGCGCTTCACGCTGTCCACAAAATCGGCCGGCAATTCTTTCGTTTCCATGAATTGCAGAAAGGTCAGGTTGGGGTCGACGCTCGAGGAAACTACTTTGCAACGAATCTCTTCGCCGGATTTCAGAGCGACACCGACCGCGCGACCATCCTTGGTCAGGATTTTGGCCACGGGAGAATTGGTGCGGATTTCGACGCCCAATTCCCGCGCTGCCGAGCCAATGGAGTTGGAAATGGCGCCCGTGCCGCCGCGGCTGAAACCCCAGGAGCGGAACGCGCCGTCGATTTCGCCCATATAGTGGTGCAGCAGGACGTAAGCGGTGCCGGGAGAGCGAATGCCGAGGAATGTGCCGATGATGCCGGAGGCGGACATGGTGGCTTTCAGCACGTCGGTCTCAAACCACTGGTCGAGAAAATCGGCGGCGCTCATGGTCATGAGTTGTATCAGGGTATAGCGCTCGTCGGAGCTGAGTTCGCGAAAACGCTGCAGCAGGAAATGGAGCTGCTTGAGGTCTTTCGGATTCAGCGTTGTGGGATCCGGCGGAATCATCGAAAGCAGCGGCTTCACAAAGCGGCACATCGGCGTCATCATCTTCGAAAATTCGTCATAGGCTTCGGCGTCAAGGCGGGAGTGGCGGCGGATTTCGCGCTGCGTTTTGGCGTGATCATTCACGCGCCAAAGGTAGTCGCCGTTGAGCATTGGCGAAAAGGTGCCGTCGAGAGGTAGGATTTCCAGGCCGTGACGCGGAAGATCGAGTTCGCGGATGATTTCCGGGCGAAGCAGCGAAACCACGTAGGAGCATTCGGAAAAGAGAAAGCCGGGGACGATTTCTTCAGTGACCGCGGCACCGCCCAGCACGCCGCGGCGTTCCAGCACCAGCACTTTCTTGCCTGCTTTCGCCAGGTAGGCGGCGTTCACAAGCCCGTTGTGACCGCCTCCGATGACGACGACATCGTAGGACTGAGCCATGCGCTAAAACTCCAGAAGGAAAAGGAAGAACGGCAATCTACAAATAACGCATCATTCTACTGGTAGTGCGCGAGGTTCACAAGCGCACTTGACCTGAAGATACGCGGGCGCCGCTTGCAGGAGTGTGAGCGTCGTCACTATAATTTCGGCAAGGTTTGACGATTGTGTCGTGGCAGGGAACGGGTTGACGAAGTTATTCGGGAGGAATCGTGCCGGTCGGAACCGCGTTTCATGAGAGAACTCTCGCGTTATGCGAGAGCCTGAATTTCAAGGAGTGGTCGGGCTATTACACCGTCGGCGCCTATGAAATGACGCACGAGCACGAATACAACGCCATTCGCAACTCTTCCGCGTTGATCGACATCACGCCACTTTTCAAATACCGAATCACTGGCAAAGACGCCACGAAGTTCGTGAATCGCGTAATTACGCGCGACATCAACAAGGTTGCCGTGGACCAGGTGATTTACTGCTGCTGGTGCGACCCGGAAGGCAAAGTAATTGACGACGGCACGATCACGCGGCTGGGTGAGAACGACTATCGCTGGACGGCCGCGGATCCCAGCTTGCGATGGTTTCAACAGAATGCCCTTGGGCTGGACGTGCACATCGAGGACATTTCCGAGAAAGTGGCGGCGCTGGCGCTGCAAGGGCCAACGTCCGCGCGGCTGCTGAACTCGGCCGCGGAAGCGAATATTGCCGGACTGAAGTATTTCCGTGTGACCCACGGGAAGATTGCCGGCGTTCCGGTGGATATTTCGCGGACCGGTTACACGGGCGATCTCGGTTTTGAGATCTGGGTGCCATGGAAAGGTGCGCTGAAGGTGTTTGACGAATTGATGAACAAAGGGCGTTCCTTTGATATTCATCCGGCGGGGATGGTGGCGCTGGACATCGCGCGCATTGAGGCGGGGCTGATTCTGATTGAGGTCGATTACATTTCCAGCAAGCGGGCGCTGATTGATGAGCAGCGCTATACGCCTGGAGAGATCGGCCTGGGAAAGCTGGTGGATTTGAAGAAAGAGAATTTTGTGGGACGTGAGGCGCTCGAACGCGAAGCGAAAAAGGGCGGCCCGGCGCGACAATTGGTGGGGCTAGAAGTGAATTGGGGCGAAGTGGAAGCGCTTTACGAAAGAATCGGGATGGCGCCGCAGGTTCCCGCCACGGCGTCGCGTGTGGCCGTACCGGTGTATCGAGCGAGGCGCCAAGTGGGAAAGGCGACGTCCACGACGTGGTCGCCGACCTTGAAGCGGATGATCGCGCTGGCGTCCGTGGGGCGGGAAAGCACGGCTCTGGGATCAACCCTAAGCATGGAATTGACCGTGGAAGCTTCGCGGAAGACAGTATCGGCCAAGATCGTGCCGCTGCCGTTCTTCAATCCCCCGCGGAAGACGGCCGCGGTTGCACTTTGATTCGAAAGCACGAGAAATAACCCAAGAACGCAGACACGGGCTAAAGCCTGTGCTACTGAAGGCGGTTGTATTTTTTCAACACGGCTCGGAGTTGGTCGTGAGGGATTGCTGTGACATGGTGATTGTCGATGCCGGTCATCGAGTCGGCAGCGATCATGGCGTTGACGATGGCTTCTTCGGTGGCTTCGACGACGGCGACAAAGACGGGATCCAGTGAACCGTTCGGCAGCATCTTCACCTCGGCAACGTTCTTCGAAGCCCAAGCGCCGGAATTTGCGGTCGAGAAGGCGATGAAGATGTCGCCGGAGCCGTCGCCAGAAATGCTGCCGACGCGGCCGAGGCCGAGCGTGGCGCGACGGGCAAGGCGTTTGAGCTGCGTGGAGATGAGCGGAGCGTCCGTTGCGATGACGATGATGATGGAGCCACGTTCGGAAATATCCGAAGGCTGATAGGCGTAAGGATCCTCGGAAGCAATTTCACGGCCAACGGGAATGCCGGCGATGCGCAGATTCTTGCGCGAGCCGAAGTTGCACTGTACCAGGACGCCGACAGTGTAGCCGCCGTCTTTCTCCGAAAGCTTGCGGGAAGACGTGCCGATGCCACCTTTATAGCCGCTACAAATCATGCCCGTTCCGCCGCCGACGTTGCCTTCGGCCACAGGGCCGGATTCCGCGGATTCCATGGCATGAAAGACGTGTTCGGGCCTCACGTGAAAACCGTTGATGTCGTTCAGCCAGCCATCCCAGGTTTCCGCGACGACGGGAAGCGACCACCAGTAACCGCTGGCGTCGGGCTGGCCATGTTGCACGCGCCATTGAATCACCGCGTCGCGCACGACGCCGACGCTGTGCGTGTTGGTGATCATCACGGGGCCTTCGAGAAAGCCGGATTCTTCCACCCAGGCCGTGCCGGTCATTTCGCCGTTTCCGTTCTGCGCGAACCATCCAGCGAAAACGGGATCCAGCATGGAATTTTTGCCCCGCGGGAGCACCGCGGTGACGCCGGTGCGGACGGGGCCTTTGCCGACCACAAGTTTGCCCTCGCCAGAAATGAGTGTCGTGTGGCCGACAGTGACGCCGGCGACGTCAGTGATGGCATTGAACGGGCCGGGCGTGCCGTCGAAAGGGATGCCGAGATCGCGGGCGCGAGGCTTCGCGGCAGATTTCTCCTGTGGCGAAGCAGAGCAGGCGAGGAAGAGCAGGGTGCAAGCGAGAAGCAGCGAGGACGCAACACGACGCATGAGAGGATCTCCACCGATTAAAGATGAATTGAATGAATGCCGGGCCCAAACGCGATCAAGCTGGAAAGACTTTGCCCAGCGCGTATTGTAAGGCATCGGCGACCAGTTGGCACTCCTGCGGAGTGATGATGAAGGGCGGAGCGAGAAGGACATGATCGCCGCGCGAGCCGTCGAGGGCGCCTTGCGAAGGGTAAGTGAGGACGTTTTTCTCCAGCGCGGCATGGCGGATTTTTTCGGCGATGCCGGCTTCTTTTGGGAAGGGTTCGCGCGCGGATTTGTCTTTCACAAACTCGACGGCTTGCAGAAGACCGAGTCCGCGAATCTGGCCGACATGTTTGTGGGATTCGAGGGCGGCGAGGGATTTCCGGAGCGACTCTGCGGCCGGACCGACGCGGTCGAACAGTTTGTGCGATTCAAGATAGTCGAAGACGGCGTTGCCCGCGGCGGTCGATACCGGATGCGCCTGGTACGTGAAGCCGTGCATGAATGCGGCGGTGCCTTTTTCAAACGCTTCGACCACGCGCGGGGAGACCAATACGGCGCCGAGCGGCGCATAGCCGCTGGCGATTCCCTTGCCTGTAAGAATGATGTCCGGTTCGAGACCCCAGTGTTGGCATGCGAACGGCTTGCCGGTGCGGCCGAGGCCGCACATGACTTCGTCGGCGATTAAAAGGATGCCGTGCCTTTGGCAGATTTCGGCGATGCGCGCTGTGTAGCCGTTCACTGCGGCAGCGGCGCCCAGCGTGGCTCCGACGACGGGCTCGAAAATAAATGCGGCGACGTTAGAGGGATCGCTGGCGCGAAGATAAGCGTCAAGATCGTCGGCGCAGGCGAGATTGCATTCCGGATACTTTTTGCCGAATGGGCAGTGGTAGCAGAAGCAGGGGGAGACGTGCCCCCAATCCGGAAGCAGCGGCGTGTACGGAGCTTTGCGGCCGACGTTGCCGCTGACGGACATAGCCCCCAGGGTGCTGCCGTGATAGCTCTGTTTGCGGGAAACGACCCGGAATCGTGAGGGCTGGCCGGCTTCCAGAAAATATTGACGAACCAGTTTTATCGCGGTCTCTGTGGCCTCGGAGCCACCGGACACAAAGTAGACGCGGCCACCATCGTGAAAATTGCGCGGGGCGAAGGAAAGGATGCGCGAAGCGAGCTTTTCGGCAGGCTCCGAATGGAACTGGCTGGTGTGGGCAAAAGCGATGCGATCGGACTGTTCCGCCATGGCGCGGCCGATTTCCGGGACGCCGTGACCAATGCTGACGACGGCGGCTTGTCCCGCGGCGTCGAGGTAGCGGCGGCCATCGGCGGAGATGATCCAGGAGCCTTCGCCGCGCACAGCGACGGGATAGTCCTTGCGAAGATTGCGGGAAAAAAGCGAGGAGGAGGGGGTTGCTGTAGTCATTGAGAAATTGTAGCAGAGGGCAATCTCAGGAGGCGTTCGCCCAGGCTGCGATTGAGAGCCAAGTTGGACGGGAGACGGCCGCGTGGGATACTGTTCCGCGAATAGGGGGGAATTCACTTGCGAATTCATCGTCTGAAGCGAAGCGCGGCGATTTTAGGCTTGGCATTGGCGGCCAACGTTTGCGGCACGATGGCACAGACGAAAGAAGATCCCGCGCGGATTGCCGTGGATCTGCGAGACGCGGCACGTTTCGTGTTTCATGCCCAGCTTTCGCTGCCGGTAAAACCGGGTCCACTGACGCTGGTCTATCCGAAATGGATACCCGGCGATCATTCACCGATCGGGCCGATAGTGGATCTGACCGGCTTGAAATTTACGGCGGATGGGAAGGAAGTGCCGTGGCAGCGTGACAGTGTTGATATGTTCGCGTTTCACCTGGATGTGCCGGCGGGCGCGACGCGACTGGAAGCGCGGCTGGATTATTTGTCGCCGACGGAAGCCAACGGATCGCGGGAGCATCCATCGGCGACGCCAAAGCTCGCGCTGCTGAATTGGTACGTGGTGATGCTGTATCCGCAGGGAGCGAAATCAGACGATTTGACGTACGTGGCGAGTCTGCGGTTGCCGGAGGGCTGGAAATTTGGAACGGCGCTGCCGGTGGCTAAGGAACAGGGTGGGGAGATCGAATTCGAGCCGGCGACATTGACGAGGCTGATCGATTCCCCCGTAATTACGGGCCAGTATTTCCGGGACATTGATTTGTCGCCCGGAGAAAAAATCATGCACACGCTGCACATGGCTGCGGACGGACCGGCCGCATTGGAACCCAGCGCCTCCGAAGTGCAGCACTTACGGCAACTCGTGGCGGAAGAGTACGCGTTATTCGGCGCGCGGCATTACCGGCGCTACGATTTTCTGCTTTCCCTCACCGACCGCATGCCCCCAGACGGAGTGGAGCACAACGAATCGAGTGACAACCGCACGCCGGAAGGATTCTTTCTGGATTCGGATATTCGCGAGATGCACATGGACCTGCTGCCGCACTAGTACACGCATTCGTGGAACGGAAAGTACCGGCGGCCGGAAGGACTGGCGACGCCCAATTATCAGGAGCCGATGAAGGGTGATCTGCTGTGGGTGTACGAGGGACTGACGCAATATTACGGGGTGGTGCTCACGGCACGCGCGGGCTTCTGGGCACCGGACCGCTTTCGCGAATATCTGGCGGCAACGGCCGCTTATTTAAACGACCGTCCGGGGCGCACGTGGCGCGATTTGCAGGACACGGCGACGGCGGCCCAGCTTTTGTACGGCGCGCCAGCGGAGGGATCTTCGTGGCGGCGCGGCGTGGATTATTACGACGAGAGCACGTTGATCTGGCTGGAGGCGGATACGATTATCCGGCGAAAGACGAAGGGGCAGAAATCGCTGGACGATTTTTGTCGGAAATTTCACGGCGGAGAAAACACGGGGCCGATGGTGGCGCCCTATACATTTGAGGACGTAGTGGCAGGTATGAACGAAGTGGCTTCGTACGACTGGCGGGCCTTTTTCCAGGCCCGGCTGAAGTCGCACGGGCCGGGTGCGCCGCTGGGCGGAATTGAAAACAGCGGGTGGAAGCTGGTGTTCAACGATACGATGAACGACCACCAGCGGGCAGCCGAGGCCGCCGAGCAGACGGTGGATGTGGAATTTTCGTTGGGATTCCTGGTGCATGCACCGGGCGGGCCGGACGGGGGAGAGATCGAGGATGTGATTCCGGGCTCGCCGGCCGATCACTCGGGGCTGGCGCCTGGGATGGAGTTGCTTGCCGTGAATGGGCGCAAGTGGAATCCAGAACTTCTGCGGGACGCGATCCGGCGCGCGAAGGACAGCAAGGAGCCCATCGAGCTGCTGGCGCAGAACGCCGACTATTTTCACAACTACCGGATCGACTATAACGGAGGCGAACGCTATCCGCACCTGGAAGTGATTCCGGGGACGGCAGACATGCTAACGGAGATCGCGAAGCGGAAGGCGTCGGAGGTGGCGGTACCGACAAAGTATTGAATTCGGCCACGCGGAATCTTTTAAGTATATGAAAAATATACACTTACAAATAGACCTGGGTTTGCCAAATGAACGAGCTGCGCGCTTACGAGCTGAACGTGCGGCGGAAAAGCGAGACGGTGGCGGCGAATGCCTGGTCGGTGGCTTCGGGGTCGAAGCGAGGACCCAGGTCGCGCCCGAAGGCGTGTTCGGCAGGAAAGAGGCGCATTTCGTAACGAACACCGGATGCCTTGAGGGCGCGGTCGACGATTTCGCGGGCATCGCTGGGGATATGCGGATCCTCGGTGCCGAAGATCATCAATAATTCCCCGCGAATTTCGCTGGCCCGGGCGAGCGAACCCGCGTCGGCGTCCTGGCCGAGCTTGCCGTTGTGAATGCCGGTGCCATACCAGCAGGCGGTGGCGCGCACGTCGGGCTGAAGGGCAGCGCGAAAGGCCAAGTGTCCGCCGATGCAGAAACCCATAGCGCCGATTTTTCCAGCAGAAATTTTGGGGTGTTTGGCGAGCCAGTCGAGGCCAGAGCGGCAGTCGGCGTCAAAGTGAGCCACCGGTGTTTTCTGAGCGTTTTCGAGGCCGCGAGTGCGGCCGGAATCGTCGAAAGGGATGGTGGTGCCCGGCGGTTCAATGCGGCGATAGATTTCAGGCGCTGCAGCGACGAAGCCATAGCCAGCAAGGCGGACGCAGAATCGGATCATCGGAGAAGTGAGCTGGAAGATGTCCGAATAGCACCAGATGCCGGGGAATTGGCCTTCGGCCTTAGGAGCGCCGACGAAGGTGCGCATTGGATTGCCAGGGAGGGGAAGGTCAACGTATTCGGTGCTGACAAGCATATTCTGCCGGGAGGATTTTGGAGGAGCAGGCCGGGAGAGTCAATGAAAATTGGTATCCGCGAGTGGTGAAGCTTGGTCAGAAGGACGGAACCACCAGGTTATTCCCAGAGGACACTCAGAAAGAGGACAGGGAACGCAGGGAGTGGCAGGGACACCAGGGCATTGGATGCACTGTTTCACGGAAAAAAGTTTCGGACGCGGTGAAACCGGGAAGGAACATCGAGGCATCAAAGGTACCGGATTCCAGCCAGGAAGGTTTTAGACTGATAGCGTGAGCTTCAGGTCAAGTATTACAGAACAGAAGCAATTGGGCCGTACCGGAAAGAAAGGTCCCGGGTGCCGAACGGCTCTCACGTGGCTCGGGCTGGGCCTAGCCGCTTGCGTTGGGCCATGGACGGCTATGGGGCAACAGACTGACGCGCCAGCGTCCACACTGCCCGCCACTACTCCCATTTCCCCGAACGGACAATCCACAAGCGCATCGACAGCCGGACAGGAAACCAATGGCCTTGCGCAGTCTGACGGATCGGAAAGCGGGGTGGTTCGCGGCACGATCGTGGACAAGACTGGAACACTGCTGAGCGGAGTACATATAAAACTGACGGGCGACGGGCAATCGACCAGCCAGGAAGCGATCTCGGGCGAAGATGGTCAATTCGAGATCGTGAACGTGACGCCGGGCGCGTTCCAACTGGCGTTCACAGCGCCGAATTTTAAAACGCAAACGTATTCAGGCACACTGCACTCGGGAGAAGTGCTGGCGGTGCCGGAAATCACGCTGGAGCTGGCGACCGAAGTAACCACGGTGCGCGTGGAAGAGACGCAGGTGGAGATTGCCCAGGAGCAGATCCACGAGCAGGAAAAGCAGCGCGTGCTTGGTGTGGTACCAAACTTCTACGTTTCGTATGCAGCGGATGCGGTGCCGCTGAACACGAAGCAAAAATATGAGCTGGCGTGGAAGTCGACGCTCGATCCGGTGACATTTTTTGTGGCAGGGGCCATCGCCGGTGCCCAGCAGGCGACGAACGCGTTCAGCGGATACGGACAAGGCGCGCAGGGATATGGAAAGCGTTATGGTGCTACCTACGCGGACATCATAACCGGCACTTTCATCGGATCAGCAATCTTGCCTTCGGTGATGAAGCAGGATCCACGCTACTTTTACAAGGGCACGGGGACATTCAAATCGAGAGTCTGGTACGCGCTCTACAATTCAGTGATGTGCAAAGGCGACAACGGGCGCTGGCAAGTGTGCTATTCGAGCCTGCTCGGAAGCCTGGTGGCCGGTGGCATTTCGAATGCCTACTATCCGGCAAGCGATCGCGGGGCGGCGCTGACATTTGAAAATTTCGGAATTGGGATCGGCGCGACCGCGGGCGTGAATCTGTTGCAGGAATTTGTGCTCAGGAAGCTGACGCCCCACGCTTCGAAAAACAATACGCCGGATCTTTCCACTCCCTAAGAAATCCCCATTTCGCCGATTTCTCGGTAAAAATCGAGCTTGAAGTTTGCACTGAGATCCCTCGGCTCGCAGAAAGAGCGGGTCTTGGGATGACGTGTTGCCGGATCGGTTGCGGCGCCGACGGGCGAAAGCGAAGATTCCAACGGGGTATACTGGCTGGCCAAATCCAGCGCGAGGGAGTTAAACGTGGGAAGCGATTATCTGCTGAAGACTGAACCATCCGAGTATTCGTTTGCGGATCTGGTAAAAGATAGCGAAACGCAATGGGATGGCGTTTCGAATGCTACCGCCGTGATGCACATGCGGGCGATGAAGGCGGGCGATCGCGTCGTGATTTACGAGACCGGGAATGTGAAAAGTGCGGTGGGGACGGCGACGGTGGTATCCGCGGATGCAAAGGATCCGAAAAAACCGAAGGTCAAGCTGAAGGCAGGAAAAGCGCTAGCGAAAGCGGTATCCCTGGAAGAGATGAAGAAGGAGGAGATGTTCAAGGAGTCTCCGCTGATCAAGATCGGGAGATTGTCGGTGGTGCCGTTGACCACGGAACAGAATGAGTTTCTGGTCGGAAAGTAATGAAATGAGCAAGTAAAGATGTAAAGAAGCAACGAAGCAAACAGCGAGCTCGGCCCGAGAGAAGAGTCCGGCGCTTGGCGATTATTTGGGGTCGGTGGGTTGGAGGAGGTCCCACTTGTTGCCGTAGAGATCTTCGAAGACGGCGACGGTGCCGTAGGGCTCGTTGCGGGGAGTCTCCAGGAAGCGCACGCCGCGGGATTGGTAGGCGTGGAAATCCCGCCAGAAGTCGTCGGTGTGGAGGAAGAGGAAGACGCAGCCGCCGGTCTGATTGCCGATGGCCAGGGACTGTTGGGGTGTGGCGGCTTCGGCAAGCAGGAGCGCGGCGCCCTTGGAATGAGAAGGCGCGACGAGGACCCAGCGTTTCCCATCGGGCAAGGGAGAGTCCGCGAGAAGCTGGAAGCCGAGCTTTTGAGTAAAGAAATCGAGAGCTTCGTCATAATTGCGGACAACGAGCGTGAGATGGGCGATCGTCTGGCGCATGGCAGAGGATTATCCCATTTCGAGCTTATTGGAGTCAGCAAAGACGCGCCGCCTTGCGAATAACTCTTGTGGTTTGAGATGTCTACCAAAATGGCTGGGAGTACGGTTTGCCGCTGGATTCGGTGGCTTGTCGGGCTGATTCAATCGCCCCTATAATTGAACCTTAGCGAATCAGGAGGAAAGTGTCATGGCGACTGCCGAAGCAAAAGTGCACATGCCGGAATTTGCAAACGAACCATTTATCGATTTTTCGAATGCAGACAATCGAAAAAATATGGAAGAAGCGCTGAAGAAGGTGCGCGCCGAGTTTGGCCACGAGTACCCCATGTGGATTAACGGGCAGAAGGTGATCACAGCGGGGAAGAAGAAGTCCACGAACCCCTCGCGGCCTTCGGAGGTGATTGGAATTTTCCAGGATGCGTCGAAGGAACAGGCGGCGCAGGCGGTGGAATCGGCGCACAAGTACTTTGACGTTTGGAAGAAGGTGCCGGCGGAGACGCGGGCGAAGTACTTGTTCAGGACGGCTCAAATTATCCGCGAGCGGAAGTTCGAGTATGCGGCGCTGGTCTGTTACGAAGTGGGAAAAACCTGGGTGGAGGCGGACGCGGATGTCGCCGAGACCATCGATTTTTGCGAATTTTACGGCCGAGAAATGTTGCGCCTGGCCGAGCCGCAAAAGCTGACGCCCATGCGCGGCGAACGCAACTACCTGGTTTATATTCCGCTGGGGGTCGGCGCGGTGATACCGCCGTGGAACTTCCCGATGGCGATTCTGGCGGGCCTCGTGGTGGCGTCGCTGGTGACCGGAAATACCGTGGTGCTAAAGCCGGCTGCGGATTCGCCGACGATTGCGGCGAAGTTCGTGGACGTGTTGCACGAGGCGGGCATTCCGAAGGAAGCGGTGCAGTTTCTCACCGGATCGGGTTCGGTGATTGGCGACG
This sequence comes from Acidobacteriota bacterium, assembly GCA_021324935.1. Taxonomy (GTDB): domain Bacteria; phylum Acidobacteriota; class Terriglobia; order Acidiferrales; family UBA7541; genus Acidiferrum. The sequence continues at coordinate 29,583 of JAJPIE010000045.1, read as the reverse complement.
TGATCGTGCAGCATCCGAAGACGCGCTACATTGGCTTCACGGGATCGAAGGAAGTAGGTTTGCGGATCGCGGAACTTGCAAACAAGCCGCAGCCGGGGCAGATCTGGATCAAGCGAACAGTGCTGGAGATGGGCGGCAAGGATGCCATCGTCGTGGACGAAGAGGCCGACATTGACGCGGCGGTGGAAGGCACGGCACAGGCAGCATTCGGGTACCAGGGGCAGAAGTGCTCGGCGTGCTCACGCGTGATCGTGAGCGAGAAGGTGTACGACACGTTCCTGAACAAGCTGGTGGAACGCACGAAGAAGATCAAAGTGGGTCCAAGCGACGATCCAAACAACTACATGGGCCCGGTGGTCAGCGAGACGGCCATGAAGGGAATTTTGAACTACATCGAGGTCGGCAAAAAGGAAGGTCGGCTGCTGACCGGCGGCGGGCGCGCGGCGGGTGACGGCTACTTTGTGGAGCCAACGATTATCGCCGACGTGGATCCGAAGGCGAGGCTGGCGCAGGAGGAAGTGTTTGGCCCGGTGCTGGCGGTAATCAAGGCCAAGAACTTCGATCACGCGATGGAGATTGCGAACAACACTGAGTTCGGATTGACCGGCGCGGTTTACTCGAAGAATCCGGAGAAAATCCGCCGGGCAGAGGAAGAGTTCCATGTCGGAAACCTCTATCTGAACCGGAAGTGCACCGGGGCGATGGTAGGGGCGCATCCCTTCGGCGGCTTCAACATGAGCGGTACGGACTCGAAAACTGGCGGCAAGGATTACTTGCTGCTGTTCCTGCAGGCGAAGGCCGTGGCGGAGAAGGTCAGCTGAAAACACGAGGTAAGAAAGCAACGAAGTAAAGAAACAACGCAAATTCGATGATGGAGATTCGAGCAGGGCGGATGAAAATCCGCCCCGTTTTTTTTGGGGGGGACAAGCTTTCGCAGAAGCACGCCGAAACTTAAGGGTATTCGCTAAATGGATGCGGAGGGTTTGCGGCTGGAGACGGCTTTTAGCACGCGATAGACCGGATAGCTGACGGCGAGGGCAACTAGGGTGAGCACGGAGTTGGCGCGGTCTTCGCGGATAGCCTCGACGAGGAAAGCCACGGAGCCGAGCAGGGCGAGGGCGGTGGTCCAGGGATAGCCCCACGCCCGGTAGGGGCGATCGGCCTGCGGCTCACGGGAGCGAAGAAGGAAGAGCGAGATGAACGAGAGCATGTAATTGGTGACGAAAAAGAAGGCGAGCATGGCGATGACGCGCTCGAATTTGCCGATGGCGAAGACCACCCCGACAAGCGCGCTGAGGAAGAGCGCGGCAGTCGGCGTGCCCCCTTTGTTGACGCGGGTGACCTGGCCGAAGAAGAGGCCGTCGCGGCTCATGGCATAGAGGACGCGCGTACCCATGAGGTGCAGCGCGTTGACGGAGCTGAACAAGGCAATGACCATAATGGAGCGGAAGACCGTGTCACCGTAGCGGCCGAAAACTTGTTGGGCGGCGAGGCCGAGGGAGAAGTCGTTGCCGGCGATCTGGTTCATCGGGAGAACGTAGAGAACGGCGGCGTTGATCATGAGGTAGATGACAAAGAGTGAAGCAAGGCTGGCGAAGATGGCGCGGGGGATAAGGTAGCCCGGATTTTTGATCTCGTCGCCGAAGTAGATGACGCCATCCCAGCCGTCGTAGGTGTAGATGGTCGCCTGCATTCCAAGGAGCAGGCCGGTGATGAGTGCAGCACCTGTGGGGAATGCGATGGAGGGAACGGCGGAGGCTTGGGCATGAGCGGCACGCCCCATCGTGAAGCAGGCAACGACCATCACAAAAAAGACCAGGCCTTTGAGCAGAGTGGTGAAGCTCTGCACCTTGCTGCCCATGCTGACGCTCTTCCATTGGAGCAAGGCAAAGAGCACAATGACCGCGACGCCGGTGAACTTGATGCGCATGGCGGAGCTGAGGATGGGAAAGAGGTGCGCGGAGTATTCGCCAAAGACGATGCCGACGGCGCCAGTGGTGCCACAAGTGGAGATCCAATCGCTCCAGCCGACGACGAATCCGGCATAGTCGCCCAAGGCGCGGCGCGAGAAATTGTACTGGCCTCCGCTGGAAGGAATCAGCGTGCCAAGCTCGGCGAGTTGGAACGCACTGACGAGTGCGTAAAGGGCGCCCCCAAACCATACGGCGATGAAGAGCCAGGCATTCGGAAGACGAGCGGCGATATCTCCGGGCGTGCGGACGATGCCGACGGAGATGGAATTGCCCACGGCGACGGCGATGCCAAAGCCGACACCCAGAATTTGCAGGAGTTTCCCTTTGTCCTTGCGATAGGGCAGATGCCCGGGCGGGTCGGCAATGTCAGTCGCAGGCGAATTGGGCAAAGTGAGATCTCAAGTTGGAGCGATGCGCCATCATACGTTCGTGTGGGGAAAAAGCAAAGAGGTTACTGGTGAATGGTGACTTGTGATCGGCAGCAAATTGCATAGAAAAGAGTGCGTGTGCCACCCTCAGCGGGTGAACTCGAATTCGGAGTCGGAATTCGGGTCAGAACTGGTGTCCTGCGCGGAACGAGGGCGGCGGCGCTGCTGTTCTTCGAGGAAATCGGTGAGCTCCAGGCGCAGGTTGCCGGCGTTGGTGGCGTAAGTGAGTCCGGTGTCCACGTCGATGACGCCTGCGCGAACGAGTTTTTCGATCTCAGCGTCGAAATGCTGCATGCCGTCGTTAGAGCCGTCGCGCATGGCATCCAGCAGGCTTTTGCCTTCGGATTCACCCTTTTCAATGTACTCGCGGGTGCGCATCGTGGACTTGAGGATTTCGACGACGGCGATGCGGCCTTTGCCATCGAGGCGAGGAACCAGGCGCTGGGAAATGATGTAACGAAACGCCTTGGAGAGGCGCGTGCGGATGCCTTGTTGATCCTCCATGGGGAAGGCGCCAATGATGCGCTCGACGGTTTTGGCGGCGTCAGTCGTGTGCAGCGTAGAGAGAACGAGGTGGCCGGTTTCGGAGGCCTCAAGAGCGATTTCCATGGTTTCGCGATCGCGCATCTCGCCGACCAGGATGACCTTGGGAGCTTGCCGAAGCGCGGCGCGCAGGGCGAGGGAGAAGGTGGGCGTATCGGCGTGGAGTTCGCGCTGATGGATGGTGGACTTTTTGTGGCGATGCAGGAACTCGATGGGATCCTCGATCGTCAGGATGTGAATGGCCTTTTCCTCGTTCATTTTGTCGATGACAGCGGCGAGTGTGGAGGATTTTCCGGAACCGGTAGGGCCGGTGACCAGAACAATGCCGTTTTTCAGGTTGCAGACTTCCTTGAGTTGCGGAGGAACTTTGAGATCTTCAAAACTAGGAATGCGGTCTGGGATCACGCGCATGACGATGGCACAAGTGCCGCGTTGACGAAAGACGTTGACGCGGAACCGGCCGAGACCTTCGAGGCCATAAGAGATGTCGGCGGACCCTTCTTTTTCGAGCTTCGCCGCGGCGTGCTCGTTTTTGGCCATGAGCACTTTGGCGATTCCTTCCGTGTCGTTGGGAACGAGGCGCTCGAGGCCCTTGAATTTCAGCTCGACGAGTTGGCCGTTGACTTCGATCTGCGGCGCGCGGCCGGGAGAAAAAATCAAATCACTGACGTGCTCACCTGATTTGAGCATGGCGGCGATCAGCTGAGGCACCTGGAACGTGCGCGGAGCGGGCGTTACGGCCGGAGGTGTCGTAGACATGGGACCCCTGGGTTAATTGGATTGTTCTTGAACAGAAACTGCAATTGGGGCGAAACATCGGAAGCAGGTTTGCCCCAAAGGCAAGTGTAGAGAAAAAAGAGCGCAGCCTGGGGAGCGGTGAAGTACAGGTAGCGCGAGATTGTTATTGGTGAGGCGGCCTACATTAGAAAACTGTTAATCGGGTGGTTAGCGATCGTAATTAAAAATCGGAGTGCGACGCGGAGGGAGTACTCCCGACAGGTTCGCGCCTGGTTCGATTGGAGCCCCAGTCGCGCTAGCAGCGCCTAAGGTTTTCAGATTACTGGCCTTTGGAGGCGGATTCGATGAAGGCGGCGACGTTGCCTTTGAGCTTGGCGAGGTCTTCGTCGCGGAGATACATCATGTGGCCGGCTTCGTAGCGTTTGTGGTGTATGTTTTTCTGTAGATTGGCGGGCAGGCCAAGATGCTCGGTGGCGTACTCAGATTCCGTAAAAGGGGTAGCCAGATCGTAGAAGCCATCTTCCATTTCGACTTGGAGACGCGTGTTGGTGATGATGGCATTCGCCAGGTCGAGCATGACATTGGGGGAGCCAGGGAAAAACGCGCCTTCGCCGGCGGAGTGCTTCCAGTCCCAATTGTTATCGCCAAAGTGGGCGAAAACGTGATATTCGCGGTCGGGATTGTACTTGAGTTCTTCGCGCTCGTATTGGTTGAAGGCCGCGACAAAAGCGCCGCTGATGGCGGTTTCCTGCGGATCATAGTCGGCCGAATCCTCGATGAGATTGTAAGTGGGGCCGGAGAAGCGGGCATCGAGGCGCCCGGTAGTGAGGCCGCGGGTGCGCTGCAGCTCCTGCATGAACTGAGGCAGCTTGACCCGAAGATCGGATTTCATCACGTAGTCTTCACTGAGCCCGGTGAAGTGCGCAAACTTCTTGGCGATGGCAGACTTTTCGGTATCTGAAAGGGCATCGCCTTTCAAGAGAGCATCCGCGTAATCGCCCTTGGCGAATTTCGTGGCGTCGTCGACGAAGGCGTTGAGATTGTTGGGCCGGTCCGAAACAACCTTATGGTACCAGGCGGTGGCGGCATAACTGGGGAGATAAAGGATGTAGGAGAGGTCTTCGCCGGGATAGAAAGAGATAGTGCCGAGATCCCAGACCGACGAAATCATGACCAGGCCGTTGAGATAGAGGTTATAGCGGGATTGCAGCGTGTTGGCGAGAACCGCGTTGCGGAAGGTGCCATAGCTTTCGCCAATCAGGAATTTGGGGGAGTTCCAGCGATTATTGCGGCTGACGTAGGCCTCGACGAACTGAGCGAGAGAGCGGGCATCCTGATCCACGCCCCAGAAGTCCTTGTCCTGAGCTTTGCCGACCGCCCGGCTGAAGCCGGTACCGACAGGATCAATGAAAACAAGATCTGTTTTGTCGAGCAGGCAGTTGGGATTGTCTTCCAGCTTGTAAGGAGCGGGAGGAGTGACGCCGGCGTTGGTGGTGGAGACGCGTTTTGGTCCGAAGGAGCCCATGTGCAGCCAAAGAGAAGCGGAGCCGGGGCCGCCGTTGTAGAGGAACGAAATGGGGCGTTGCGAGACGTCCTTGCTATCCGAGCGGATGTAGGAAGTAAAAAAGATGAGCGCCGTCGGCTCGTCCTTTTCGTTTTTCAGGAGCAGGCTGCCGACGGTGGCTTTGTAAGGAACGGTCTGGGAGCCGATCTTGATGGAGTGGTCGGTGACAGTGGATTCTTCCTTGGGGGGAGCGGCGGGCGTTTCGGCCGGCTTTTCCGCGGGCTTCGATTCCTTCTCTTGAGGGAATGCGCCGAATGGCGAGGCAGCGACAAGGCAAGCGGCGGCGCAAAACAACAGCAGGCGGGAGCGGCGATCCATCACCAATTTCTCCTTGGAATGCGACTACAGGTCTTTCTTGGTTCGACGCATCTTAGCGCATTTTGGGTAGGCGAGGAATTTCGTTATCCGGGAATTCCAGGAGAAGTTGGTTTGACCCGGGAAGGTTGGAGCAACGGAGAGAAGCGCAATCGTTGGCGATCCAATCGGCGCCGGCGGCGAGGAGCGTAGCATCCTCGCTGGTCGTGCGCAGGGCGAGGACTCGAGTACCCGCGGATTTGCCGGAGCGCGTGCCGGAGGCGGCGTCTTCGATGACCACGCAATCCTGTGGAGGCAGTTGCAGGGCGGCAGCGCCCTTGAGATAAGGTTCCGGGTGCGGCTTTCCGTGCTCGATATCACTGGCGGTGAGGAGCTGACTGACAAGATCCCAAAGAGTTGCGGAGCGAAGACGGACTTCAGCGAGCGGGCGAGTGGCGGAAGTGACGACGGCGCGTTGCGCAGACGGGATAGCAGTGAGAAGCGCGCGGGCGCCCGGCAGGGCGACGACATCGGCGACATCCTCGATTTCGCTGCGTTCCATCCAGCGATTTTCCTCAAGATGAGTTTCGGGGGAAGCGTTGAGCAAGATTTCCTGAATGGCGGCGAAAGAAGTGCGGCCGTGGGCGAGAGCTATGATGCGTGCGGGGTCCATGCGATGCAGCGCAGCCCAGCGGGACCAGACTCGAGCGATCGCGGCGGTGGAGTCGACGAGGACGCCGTCCATGTCGATAAGCAAACCGGTACAGACAATCTTGGTCATTGGATGGTGTGGATGGGTGTTACTGTTTGAGTCGTTATCTCACCTGAATTTTAGAAATCGAATGGCTCTGTTGATTTCCCTCTTAATTGTGTGCAGTGGGGAAAATTGTCATTACGAATCCCCGCCGTTTTTGCGGGGTGAGGGATCTGTTTTTCGCTCCCGGCGTTCTGCGCCGCTAGGATGTCAACAGAGCCCAATCAAATTATCATCCAGGCATGGGAAAGAAGGCTAGAAGGTAAAGGGGCCCTCGGGAGGGGCGAATTTGCAGCTCGTTCGTCAGTTTCGGACACTACGCGGCAAGATATTTGTCTCTGACGTTTTTGAGCCGCCTCTGCCCGGTGAGATGTTGGATCTATTCGAAGCCCCGCTCGATCTTGGGGACGCCAGCCTGAGCAAGCTGGAAACGACTCCTCACCGGAAGAAAAGCCCACCCCTTTAATTCATCCCGGGCCCCAAAAAGGACCTCATAGCGCGGCGGCCTCGGGTGCTGCAATCAATCCTTCCAAAGACGGAAGCCGCCGCGGAAGGCGTTGGCGTTGTCGCCGAGGCGCGCGCCGTCAGGCAAGGTCTTCAGTTTTTTGCTGTTGCCGCCGCCGATGACCACATAGTCGGCGTCGAGCGCCGCTTTGAGAAGCTCCACGACTTCGGCCACGTGCTTGCGCCATTTTTTCTTGCCAAGCCGCTCAAGTCCACGCAAGCCGAGATAGTCCTCATAGGTCCTTCCCTTTTTGTAAAGCAGGTGGGCGAGCTCCATGGGCTGCAAGACGCCGTCCACGATCATGGCGGAGCCGAGGCCGGTGCCGAGGCCGAGAAAGAGCATGCGCCCGCCTTCGTAGCTGCCCAGGGCCTGCATGGAAGCGTCGTTAATGACTTTCACCGGGCAGTCGAACGCTTTGTTGAAGTTGAACTTCATCCAGCCGCCGCCGAGGTTGTGGGGCTCGCGAAGCGGGCGCCCGTTGATGATAGGACCCGGATAGCCGAGGGAGATGCGGTCGTAATCCCAACCCTTGGTGGCTGCTTTTACTTCTTTGACCATGAGGGAAGCGGTCATTTTGGGGCCGGATGGAAACTTGGTCGGCTCTTTCTGGCCCGTGGCAAGCATCTTGACGTTGGTGCCGCCGACATCGATCACGAGGACTTTCGGAGAACCTGATTTCTTGACGATCTTCATTAGAGGTCCTTAGTTGGCTGAAATGGTGAAGTTGCGCCTGCTCCTCGGAGACCATTTCCTGCGCCGAATCCTTATATCACAGAGATTCGAGAGTCCGTCTGAAAGATGGAATGAGCAGGAACGAGGTTACAGGAATTTCCGTGGAGTTTCTGCCGGGACCAGGCAGGCTGAAAAAGTTGAATTGGGGTGGGAGACGGGATTTGAACCCGCGACATTCGGTGCCACAGACCGACGCTCTACCAGCTGAGCTACTCCCACCGCTGGTTTTTAGTTTAACACGCTGGCGGGGAGCGAAAAAGAGCCTCTTGCGATGGGGGAATAGGCTGTGGCTGTCAAGTGCGGGTCGATTGCGATACATCGCCTCGACCAAGATGACACACGGGAAAATCCTGCTGGCGGGGGCCGCTTTCCTGGGGCGGCAGAGGAGAAAGGAAGTATGGGCGCCACAGGCAGAAGCGCCGCATCCACGAATCATAGACGGGAATTGCGACGCCGGGAATTTCAGGGTAAGTTCGATTTCGTCAGGCTAAGTTCACGAAGGAAGAACGAGGGTCTCCCTTGCCCATTTCCGCATCGGACACGATTAACCCCGCGCTTGAGCATTCAAAAAAGCAGCTTTTCGGGCCGTTCCGTTTCTCGCAATGGGCCCGCCTCGCGCTGGTTGGATTTCTGGCTGGCGAACTGGGATCGGGTGGATGCAATGGCAGCCTTAACCTGCCCACCACGCATCCCCAGAAAGGCACGGAGCAGACGCTGGATTTCTGGGCGTCTGCGCAAGCACTGCATTTGCCGGGGGAAATCACTGCCTGGATCATCCCGCTTGTCGTGGCCGGCTTGTGCCTGTTTGTCTTTTTTCTCTATGTGAGCAGCGTGATGCGGTTTGTTCTGTTCGATAGCGTCGTGGCGAAAGAGTGCCACATCCGGGTGGGATGGAGGCGGCGGACGCGCGAGGGATTTGCGTACTTTGTCTGGCAGATTGCCATCTCGCTGTTGACGCTGGCGGCGCTCCTGCTCCTGGTTGGCTTTCCGCTGGCAGTGGTGTGGATGAGCGGCTGGTTGAATCGGCCCAAAGAGCATCTGGTGCCCCTGGTGATAGGCGGGGCGCTGCTGCTACTCGCGATGATGGCGGTTGTGGTTGTGGTGGGAGTGATCCACGTCCTGACTAAGGATTTCGTCGTCCCGCAAATGGCGCTGGAGCATATCAGTGCGTTTCAGGGGTGGGGCCGATTATGGGAATGGATGAAGCAGGAGAAGGGCGGATACGCCGCGTATGTCGGAATGAAGATTGTGCTGGCGATCGGAGCTGCTTTTGCGATTGGCATTCTTACGTTGTTCGTGCTCATTCTACTGCTGCTACCGATCGGGGGCGCCGGAGTATTGGCGATTCTCGCTGGAAAGGCGGCCGGGTGGACCTGGAATTTCTATACCATTGCCCTGGCAGTTCTGGTCGGCATCGTGGTGGTGGTGCTACTCCTCTTTGTAATTTCACTCTTGAATGTGCCTGCTATTGTCTTTTTCCCCGCCTATTCGATCTATTTCCTTGCGTCTCGCTATCGGCCCTTGGCTGAAGTCATCTGGGCAACTCCACCCGGACAAGCAGGCCTGCCTTCATCGGGACCTCCAATATTCCCAGTTCCGGAAGGAACCGCCTGACGAGACACCCGCCGCCCAAGAACCTTCGCAGCCCCGTGGGGTGGCCTTTGGACAAGCCGCCGCACGTTGTGCTTTCGGCCAGCCAGCTTGTTGGAATGGCTGATAACGAGTGCGGAACGCCAGACATCAGCGACAGTCAAAGCCGAGGAGGGAATTGCTAGACTTGGCGCAGAGGGTGGTGTGGGGATAGAACGGCGCTGGGGGTGTACCGAGCGCCAGGCTATCGTTCTAGCACTCGATTGCGAAAAGAGCCGGCCTAGCGGCCCGTCAGTACCTGGGGAATGTGGCCCCGCGCATGAACCCGCAGCCAACGGATCAACTCCATTTTGAAAGGCAAATTGCCTACGCGCGGCCGGTAATCGCGACGCTGGCGATGCTCGGCTTGCTGGAGCTGCGCCCGGCCCGGCAAGTGGAGCGGCCGCTGTCGTTTCTGGTGGCTTACATTGTTGCGGGTGTGGTGGTGTTGCTCCTGGAGCGGTTGCTGCAAAAATACCGCTGGCGGCTGCCGATCCTATGCGATGTGCTTGTGGCGGGAGTTTTTCTGTACATCTCGCCGGAGCTTCTGCCGACATGGTTCCTGATGTTTTTCGTGGCGTTCGCGGCGGGTTACCGGTGGAATCTGCGCCACGCGGCGACGCTGTGCTTTGGTCTTTTGCTGCTGGGATTCGCGCTGGACATGAGCCGTGGAATTCCCGCGCCAGGGCCGCGAAGTCTTGCGTATTCCGTATCGTTTTTTGCGGCATCGTTTCTGGGCACGGTGGGGCTGGCGTTTTTGGGGGACAAGAACCGGCAATTCGCGGCGCAGCAGGATTTTTTGTCGCGAATTTCGAACACCATGCATGTGGACCTGGGGCTGGCGGAATCCCTGCGGCTGCTGCTGGAAGAGTTGTGCGCGGAATTTCAGACGGAAGGCGCGCTGCTGGCGTACCGCGACGCGGACCTGGAGCGGATCTTTCTGTGGCAGTTGAAATCGGGGGAAAGCGAACGGCTGGTGCCGGAGAATCTCCCGACAACACGCGCAGACGGATTTTTGCTGGATGATCTGGAAGCGTCGCTTTGCTGGAATTCGCTGGAAGGCAAGGGCCTGGGCTTTGGCTGGGACCGGCAGAACAAACAGGAATTGAAGATTCTGCCGAGGATTCCGGGGCCGACCCAGCAGGAGTTTTCGATCAAGAATTTCCTTTCGGTGGCGTTCGATCAGGAAGGCCACGCCGCAGGGCGGATTTTCCTGCTGAATCGCCGGCCGGGCCGGCAGCCCTACTTAAGGGAAGAGCTGGAATGGTTTGAGAGGATTTCAGCCCATATCAGCGCGGCGCTGGAGAATGTGTTCCTGTTGCGGCACCTGCGAGCGCGGGCGATCGAGGCGGAGCGTTCGCGCATCTCGCGAGACCTGCACGACGGCATTTTGCAGACACTCTTGAGCATCGAGATTCAACTGGACGTGCTGCGGCGCAAGGTTACCACCCATCCGGACCAGGTGGAATCGGGGCTGGCGGGCCTGCAGCAGACGGTGAAGAACGAAGGCGGAGAATTGCGCCATCTGGTGACGGACCTGCGGCCGCTGCGCGTGCAGTCGGCGGACCTGGTGGACTTGATGCGCGGGTTTGCCGAACGCTTCCGGAATGAGTCAACGCTGGCGCTGGATTTGCTGGTGGATTCAGTGGATTTGCATGCACCGGACCGGGTTTGCCGGGAGATATTCCAGATATACAGAGAAGCACTCAACAACATAAAAAAGCATGCGAAGGCTTCCCATGTCGTGGTAAAACTGTCGCAGGACGACAGCCGGCTCACCCTCGTGGTGGACGATAACGGCGAGGGTTTTAGTTTCGCCGGCCGCTTTACAGGGGATGAGCTTGACCGGCTTCGGCTGGGTCCCATTTCCATCAAGGAAAGAACGCGCACGGTGGGGGGAGTACTAACCGTGGAATCGAATCCAGGCCATGGTGCGCGCTTAACGATTGAGGTACCGCTCGGCTGATATGGCGAAGACCAAACAGCAAATTCGGGTACTGATGGCGGACGACCACGCGATATTTCGCGACGGGCTCCGCAAATTGATTGATGGCGATGAAGATATCACCATCGTCGGAGAGGCGCAGAACGGCACGGAGTGCATCAAGTTGCTGGCCAAGCTGAAGCCAGACATCCTGCTGCTGGACCTCCGCATGCCGGATAAAGATGGCTTGGCGGTGCTGGAAGAGGTGAATTTCGACCAGACGCCGACACGCGTGATCGTTCTGACCGCGGCGGAAGACGACCGTGACGTGGTGCGCGCGATGCGCCTTGGTGCGCGCGGCGTGGTGCTGAAGCAGTCCGCCACGGATCTGCTGGTAAAGAGCATTCACCGCGTCCATGCGGGCGAAATCTGGCTGGACAACCGGATGACGGCGGAGGTCATGAAGGCGTTCGCGAAGTCTTCCGATTCCGGGCCGCGGCGCGAGAAGCCCCTGCTTTCCGACCGCGAAAAAGAGATTGTGCAACTTGTGGCGCAGGGCTTCCGCAACAAGGAGATTGGCGAGAAGTTGTTCATCTCCGAGCAGACGGTGAAGAATCACCTGCACAACATTTTCGATAAACTCGGCGTTTCCGACCGTCTGGAACTCGCGCTTTACGCGATTCATCACCGGCTGATCGATAATCAATAAAAATCTTCAGGGAAATTTTTGACCGAAGCGGCCCCGTGGGCCGCTTCTAGTATTTTTGGAGTATTGTGTCGCCTCTTTTCCCTCCGTATTCTCCCACGAGCATCTCGGGGTGTGACCTGCGTCACATCTGTTTGATGGCGCAAGCCGCGCGTAACGCTGAGAAGTGAACCGCAAACGGGTATTCCGGCGGCGATGAATAGGTGTGTCTGCCCGCCGGCACCGTGAACAACCGATCAAAGAAATTGCAGATGAAACTCGCTCCCATCCTGCAGAGTATTTGGCATGCACTGTTCGTCCGCACAACGTTTTTCTTTGGGGCAAACCTGTTCCTCAACGCGATTCCGATTCCCCGCTGCATACCGATTGAAAGATTCATTCTGCTTCCAGGGAGAGTTGCATGAGAGCAACTACAGGGCGGTGGTGTGTTCTGTTTTTGGTCGCCGTCTGCGCAGGCAGAGTGCTTGCGCAGGGAACATCGGCTAGTTTGCGGGGAACGGTAACCGACGCGAGCGGGGCAAGGGTGTTTGGTGCGCAGGTGATGGCGACTCATACGGAGACCGGGTTGCAACGAGTTGCGGTGAGCGATGCGCAGGGATTGTACGTGCTGGTGGCGCTGCCGGTGGGGCACTATCGACTGGAAGCGCAGGCGCAAGGCTTCAAGACCTACATGCAGGAAGGAATTGCCCTCGACGTGAACCAGACGGCGACGCTGGCGATTCATCTGGAGGTGGGGACGGAGACGCAGAAGGTGAACGTGACCGCCGATGCGCCGGTGATCGAGGGCACGTCGACAAATCTGGGGCAAACGGTGGGCGAAAGGGAAGTGCTGGATCTGCCGCTGAACGGGAGGCACTTCACGCAACTCGGCCTGCTGCAGCCCGGCGTGGCGCCGATGACGCCGGGTTTGTTGGAGGCGGGCGGAAGCACTCGCGAAGGGCAAGCCTATGCGGTGAACGGACAGTGGCCCGAGTCCAATAATTTCCTGATTGACGGAGCGGATAACTTCAACACCGTGGATGGGGGATTTGTGCTGGAGCCCCCGGTGGATGCGATTGCGGAGTTTCGCATCCTGACGCACACGGCGAACGCGGAGTTCGGGCACAGCACGGGTTCGACGACGAATATCGTGACGCGATCGGGCACGAATGAATTTCACGGGTCCGCCTGGGAATTTCTGCGCAACAATGCGATGGACGCGAAAAGCTTTTTTGCGGACAGCGTGGAGCCGCTGAAGCGCAACCAGTTCGGCGCGACCTTCGGCGGGCCGATCCGGAAGGACAGGACGTTCTTCTTTGGCTACTACGAAGGAGTGCGAAACCGGCAGGGCGAAACGACGCGCACGCCGGTGCCTTCCGATGCCGAGAAGCAGGGAAATTTCGGCGACTTGTGCACAGGGCGGACGAACGCGAACGGCCAGCCGGATGTGTTCGATTCCGCGGGAAATTGCACGACGGCGGGAGGTCAGCCGGATCCAGCGGGGCAGTTACTGAACTTCTTTGTGCCGCCGAATACGCCGCCGCAGGCCCTGCCGTTCAACCAGTTGCCGGGGATCAATTCGATTGCGCAGAAACTGCTGCCGTTCTATCCCCACGCGAACTCCGGTGACTTCACGTTCGTGACCACGCAGATGTTGACGTCGGACGTCGATCAATTCGGCATGCGCGTGGACCACTTTCTGACCGAACGCGACGCGCTGAATTTCCGTTATAGCTTCGGGCAGCGCGATCAAACCGACCCGCTGTCCACCGCGGGCGCAAACGTGCCGGGATTTCCCGTGGGAGAGAATCAGAGGTCGCAGAATTTTATCGCGCAAGAGACGCACACGTTCAATCCATCACTGCTTGGAACTTTGCGCTTCTCGTTTCTTAGAAACAAGTTTCTGCTCGACGAGCACCTGAATCACACCGACCCGGCTAGCTTTGGTTTCACCTACGCTCCGACGCTGGACGCAGCGCTTGGCCCTCCGTTCGTGCAAGTGGGTGGCTACGCTTCCATCGGCGATCCGATTACCGGGCCCCGGAACACGTATCAGAGTTCCTATGACGTATCCGGCTCGCTTTCCTGGGTGCGCGGGCGCCATGAATACAAATTTGGCGGAGGATACATGTATGACCAGATCAACGTTTTGCAGGGAATCGCGACCAACGGCTTTTTCGTGTTCTCCAATTTTCCGTTGAGCAATTCGTTTGCGAGCTTCCTCTTCGGTCAACCCGTATTCTTCCTGCAAGGCGGTGGGGATTTCTCGAGGGGACTGCGCGGTCACGCCTTCAATCTGTATTCACAGGACACTTGGAAAGTGGTCTCGAGGGTGACGATCAACTACGGATTGAGGTATGAAGTGCCCTCGCCCTACACCGAAATTCACAATTGGCAGAATTTGTGGATTCCGGGGCGGCAGTCGACGGAGTTTCCGACCGCCCCGACTGGATTGCTGTATCCCGGGGATCAAGGGGTGCCGGGCGGCCTGATTCCGGCAGAATGGAATGCGTTTGCCCCGCGCGTCGGTGTGGCTTGGGACGTGACTGGAAATGGCAAATGGCTGGTGACGACGGCTTACGGCATCTTCTATGACCCGTACTATACGGGACAGGGCGGGCCGCTGCAGACGCCGATCAGCGCGCCGCCCTATTTGCAAACGCCGCAGATCAGCCTTCCAAATTTTTCCGATCCATATAAAGGACAAAATCCGTTTAACGGGGGCTTTGCGCAGCCAATGACGCTGCTGACGCTGAGCCCGAATCTGCGGCTGCCTTACGCACAAGACTGGAACCTGAACATCGAACATGCATTTGGAAACGATTGGCTCCTGCAGGTCGGTTACATCGGAACGAAGGGAACAAAACTGCCGCGATTCATCGAAGCGAATCCGACGGTTTACGATACGAACTTGTCGTACACGGACAACATCAACTTTTCCAACCAGCGGCGGTTGTATTCGGGATGTACGGTCGCGCAGCCGAGCGCTTGCACGTTTTCTTCGGTCGGTGAAATTGCGGGAATTGCAAATTCCTCCTACAACGCGCTACAGGCGAGCCTAAAAAAGCGCTTCAGCCATGGAGTCTCGGGGCTGATTTCTTACACGTATTCAAAAACACTGGACGATGCTTCCACGTTCAACATCACCGGGTCCGCTTCGCAAAGCGTGGCCGGGGAAAATGACTTAGCGCAAAATCCGTTCGACCTGGGGGCGGAATATGGGAGGTCGATGTTCGACGCGCGACACCGTTTCGTCGCCAGCTACCAGTGGGACTTGCCGTGGTTCCGCCATCCGGAGAATTGGTATGAGTACATTCTGGGAAATTGGCAGGTCAACGGCATCACGACGCTGATGAGCAACACACCATTCACGATCTATGATTCAAGCAATCCCTCCGCGCAGGGAAGTGCGCCGGAAATCTCCGGATTTTTCAGCAGCCGGCCCAATCAAGTGGGAGATCCGACTTCCGGCCGGTGCGTGCTCCCCGACGGAACCAGCGCGCCCGTGCACACGGCAAATTGCTGGTTCAACACCGCCGCCTTCCAGCAGGCGCAGCCCGGCACGTTCGGCAACTTGGGGCGCAATACGATGAGCGGTCCCGCGTTTCACCAATGGGATTTTTCGGCGCTGAAGAACATTCCCCTTCGCGAGGGCATAAACCTGCAGCTCCGGGCAGAGTTCTTCAACATCTTCAACAACGTCAACTTCGAGCTGCCCAACAACGACATCAATAGCGGCCCGGGAAATTTTGGAAAGATTCTGGCGGCGCAGCCGGGCCGAATTGTGCAGTTGGCCTTGAAGCTGATGTTCTGAGTGGAAAGAGGCGCAAGCCGGAGTGTAAGCCGCGCCCTCTTGGAACGAATCAATCGCCGGTCGGGGCAGGAAGCGGCTCACGGACGGCCGCAGCTTGTTCTTCCCTGCTCGTGTAAGTTCGGAACACAAACGCGACGAGTATGAACGCGCCGAGAGCGAAAATAGTGTCGCCCGGGACGCGCATCCAGCGCAGCGTCTGCATGATTGGAGAACTGAGGAATTCGGTGCTGCGCGCAAACCAGTAACCCCGATTAACCGAAGCCCAAGACTGCATCAACCCTACCGGCAGCAAACTGCCGACGCACATGGTGAACAGGCCGATATTCATCATCCAGAAAGAGGCTTTCAGCCAGTTCTCCCGCCATTCCGCGCGCGGATTCATGGCGCGGAGGCATACCAGCATCAAGCCGATGCCCAGCATGCCGTAGACGCCGAAGAGCGCGGCGTGGCCGTGCAGTGGCGTGGTGTTGAGCCCCTGCATGAAATAAAGGGCGATGGGTGGGTTGATCATGAAGCCGAAAAGACCCGCGCCGACCATGTTCCAGAAGGCGACGGCGACGAAGAAGTAGATGGGCCACTTGTAGTGCCGGCCCCAGGTGGTCAATTTTCCACGGCGCAAATCGTCGATTGCTGGATACGCAATCATGACTAGCGGAACGACCTCCAGTGCGCTGAACACCGACCCGAAGGCAAGCGCGACCGTCGGCGTGCCGCTGAAATAGAGGTGATGGCAGGTGCCGATGATTCCGCCGGCGAGAAAAATCGTGGCGGAAAGCAAGGAACCTTTGGCGGCGAGTCCGGGTTGAATCAGGCCAAGACGCGTAAAGAAAAATGCGATCACCGTGGTGGCGAAAACTTCGAAGAAGCCCTCAACCCAGAGGTGAACCACCCACCAGCGCCAATATTCGACGATGGAGAGGTGCGTGTGCTGGCCCCAGGTGAGTCCAGCGCCGTAGAAAAGACCGATCGCCGTGGCGGACATGAGGAAAAGCCACAAGAGAGGCTTTTGTTCGCCGCCGAGCTTCAGGGCGGGACGGATGGCGCGCACGACAAGGAAAAGCCAGATCAAGAGACCCAGGAAGAGAAGCATTTGCCAGCCGCGGCCGAGGTCGACGTATTCATAGCCTTGATGACCCCAGAAAAACGACGCGGTGGCGCTCAACTTGTTGTGGATGCTCATCCATTCGCCGGCCAGCGAGCCAAGGACAATCAGAAGAAGCGCGCCGAAAAGCACGTTGACGCCCAGGCGCTGGTAGGGCGGCTCATACTTGCTCACAAGCGGTCCGATGAAGAGGCCCGCCGCGAGCCAGGCAGTGGCAATCCAGAAGAGTCCGATCTGCACGTGCCAGGTGCGCGTGACGCTGTAAGGAAGGATTTCCGAGATTTTGAGTCCGTAGAATGCATCGCCCTCGACGCCGTAATGCGCGGTGACGACCCCCATCAGAATTTGCACCAGGATCAGTGCAGAGACGACCCAGAAATACTTCAACGTGGCGCGCTGAGACGGAGTGGCTTGCCAGTTGATGAGCGGATCGGTGGACGGGACGCTGGGTAGAGGTTCGGCCTGGCTCTCCGACGCGTACCACCAGACCATCGCGCAGATGCCGGCAAGCAGCATAATGATGCTGACGCCGGTCCATAGAACGGCGTCGCCGGTGGGGCGATTGCCAATCAGCGGTTCGAAGGGCCAGTTCTGAGTGTAGGTGACGGACTCGTCCGGGCGGTCCGTGGACGCGGCCCAGGCGGTCCAGAAGATGAAGGCGGAGAACTCCCGCATGCGCTCCGGCGTGCTGACGCTCCCCGGAGGAATAGCGTACGCCTTATTGCCTTGCATGAAGACCTGGGCGAAGTGGTTGTAGCAGTCCTCAAAGGCGCGGGCGCGGATGGGAGCGATGGTGATTGTTTGCGTGGAAGGGTCATACGTATTTCGGCGATACATCGCTTCCAGGCGGCCGCGCAGCTTGCCCTGATCCTCCGGGGAAAGGCGGGAATAGCTCGAGCCAAATTCCGTTTGCGCCCAATCGTTCAGCACGAATGTGGTTTCGCGGTGCAGCCAGTCCGCGGTCCAGTCCGGAGCCACATAGCTCCCGTGTCCCCAGATCGAGCCGACTTCCATACCCCCGAGGGCTTGCCAGACGTTTTGCCCCTTGGCGATATCACCTTCGGCGACAATTACCTGTCCGTCGGTGGAGATAACTCGGCCTGGAATGGGGGGCATTTTTTCGTGAATGCGCTTGCCAATCCAACCCAGCACGGCGAACGAGACGGTGAGAACCAAGGCGAAGGCGATCCAGAGTTTTTTCATAAGGGTCCTTTGCGAATTGAAGTTGTCGAGACAAGCCTAAGGTTGGAGGTCACAAGAGCCTATGACTTAAGTCACGGGCACCGAATACAGGGAGGAGAAGGAGTAATTCAGCTTGGTACAAGAGGGGATATTGTCAAGGTTCTAGTACATTCGTACTTTTTTCCGCCGCTTCAAATTTGAATCCCGAGTCCTATTGAGCGCGGGACGCACCCCGGCTACACTTTGGCTTCGATGAGGGAGGCCTGCCTTGACCGGCACAGAACGCCGCACAACTCAGCGTTTTTCCATGCGGCTGCCGCTGACTGTTCGTTGGACCACAGGCGCAGCCGTAGGAGAAACCAATACCGAATCCCGCGATGTCAGCTCCCGGGGTGTCTACTTCTTCCTTGGCAAGGACGTAAAAGAGGGGTCTCCGGTGGAGATCCTGCTGACGCTGCCCAATGAGATTACGCTGGCCGGGCCGGTGCGTGTGCGCTGCCTGGGCCGCGTACAGCGCACGGAGAACCGTGACGAGGGTAGCGTTGGCGTCGTGGCAGCCATCGAGCGCTACGAATTCCTGCGCGGCAGCGAGGAAACCTAGACGGCAGAGACTCGCCGGAACAAGATTCTGTACGAGTTCCTTGCTCGCTCACTGCGGAGGCGGGCAGGAATAGCCGGGGTGCCTCGGCCCCTCAGCGGAGCGCCCCGGCATTGTTGTCTTTGGGAGCGGTAATCAATAATCAGAGGTCAGTCATCAGAATGCAGCGAGCAGAAGACTCCTGCAGAGTTTCGCGGTCCGCCTGAATTTCCTTCCTTCTTTTACGGCGGTTCCTGATCAAGAGAATTCCAAGTTGGGCGAGTCTCGTGCGCGGCGAGGCTTGCATACTGGATCATGCGTCATTTCCCTGCGTCTTCGTTCTGAGGCAGGCGTGGGGGAAGCTGAGGTCAAGTGCCGGGGAGGCACGCCTGTCCTTTCGGGCAGGGGATTTCCACAAGAGTCGTGGGTGAAGATGGAGATACCCCCGCCCTTGATCTGGCGTCCTGCGTCTGCGGAATTCGCGGTAAGCGGAAAGAAGACTGCGCCGGGGGGATCCGGCGAAATCGATTATGAACTGGCCTGATTTTCACAAGAAAAAGAATTTCGAACGCCTGGCAACGCCACAGGAACTGGCGGAGTATGGCGGACTGCCCACCGACCCAGCGGTCGAATCGCAAATCCTTGCACTGATTGAACAGCAGATGAGCGACGAATTAGAGAAAGCGGCGGAGGAGAACGCCGCGAAAGCAAAAGTACGTGCGTTGCGGGAGCTGGCAGCAATTCTGGGGCCGGAAAAGGACGAACGGCCTGGAGCGGCGACCGCAGGAAAGACCGGTGACGGCGAATTACAAGTACTGCCAGAGGGGGCGCCAGAGGCGAACGGTTCACAGGATTCCAGCGAGGCGGAGCGAATCGCCGCGGCGTTTTTTGGAGAAGAGGAAATTGAAGAAGCAAATGAAAGAGATCAAAGAAATGAAGAAGCTGCACCACCGGAAACGCGCCAGTCCAGCAACGGGCTGGCAGAGGGTGAACTTATAGACCAAGAGATGGACGAGGTCGCAGGAGAGCGCGACGATGAATTTGAGCAGCAAAAAGCGGACCAAACCGAGGAACCGTCCGTCGCCGCTATGGAATCAGGAGAAATCCCCTCCGAATACCGCGCGGTGTTTCGCGAGGACCTGGAAGACACGAGTGAGTTGCGGACAGAATTGCTGGCGGTGGCCGAGGCGCTGGATCGGCGCCGGTTGTGGGCGGAGTCGGGCGGGAAAGAAGGCATTCAGGGAGATTTTGCTGGGGCGAATCTCTGCGACGCGGATTTGACTGGCGTAAACCTGCAAGGGGCGGTGATGGCCAAGGTGAATCTGCGCGGCGCGGACTTGTCGATGGCCAATCTACGCGGCGCGAACCTGGTGGAAGCGGACTTGCGCGAAACGAATTTGCTGGGCACGGAATTTGCCGGCGCCAACCTGATGGGCGCGAACCTGTATGGCGCGCAGGGGTTGTGGGCGGGTCGGCTGGGCGGCACGAATCTTTTCGATGCCACGCTGCCGGAGGCCGTGGGAGCGCTGGATGGCGGAAAAACGATCGGGCAATTCACGCAATCGGCAAGGCGATTTTATCTGCTGGTGATGATGCTGTGCGCGGTGGCCTGCGGGCTGGTGGCCGTGACCACCGACGTGCGGCTGCTGCTGGATGAATCGGCAATGGTGACCGCGCGCGTTCCCAACTTCCTGCCATTGCAGGGATTTTATCTGGGCGCGCCCCTGCTGCTGACGGTGTTCTACCTGCGCATGCAGTTCCTGCTGCTGCGGCTTTGGGGGAGCATGGGCGCACTGCCGGCCGTTTTCCCTGACGGGCAAACTCCGGAAAAAGACGGGTCGTGGTATCTCATGGGACCGATCCGGACGCATCTGCGGTGGACGCGCGATCCGCGCTCCCCGCTGGCCATCGTGGAATGCACGCTATCGAAATTGCTGGCGTATTGGGCTGTGCCGGCGACGCTGTTTTTGTTCTGGTTGCGCTATCTCGTGATGCAGGACTACCGCGGCACGCTCCTGCAGGTGCTTTTGTTTACAATAACCGCCGGATCGGCGTGCGCGATGCAGCGCGTGGTTCGGCGAGTGCTGCGGCCCGGCGAATGGACGGACGAAAGCACGTCGCAATTCATGCGCGATGCACTGGCGGCGTTCCGCGTGCCAGTAGCCGCTGGACTTGTGGTTTTCCTGTTATCGCTTGGAGTGATCCGCGGATTGCCGGGCGATCCGAACCTCAGGACCGATATTTCGCGCAGCGATCCACGGCGCTGGGCATCCGCGGCATTTCAAGCGCTGGGCTACCGGCCCTATGCGGACGTGACAGAAGAGAGCATATCGCCCAGCCCTGTGAAACCCGGCGGGGAGGGAGAGGCGGGCAACGGAACCGGGCCGCGGTTGAATGAAATTAATCTGAGGTACTCGCGCGGTTACCGGTCGCAATTTGCCGGCGCGCGCATGTGGAAGGCGAATCTGGAAGGCGCAAGTCTTTCCGAAGCGGATTTCCGCTCGGCCAATTTGCGGGAAGCGATTTTGCGCGGCGCGAATCTCGATCACATGCATGCGGAAAAGGTGAGCCTTGTTTCAGCAGATGCACAGGGAGCGATGCTGGCCGGTGCCGATTTCCGGAATGCGGACCTTTCCTTTGCAAACCTGGAAGGCGCCACGCTGACTACGGCGAACTTCCAACACGCCACGTTGTATTCGGTTTTCCTGCGCCACGCCAATCTGCTGCGAGCGGACCTGGGCCACGCGGACCTGCGTGACGTAAAGCTGGAAGCAGCGGTGATGTCTCTGGCTTCGATGGAGCAGGCCGACCTTTCCGCGGCAAAACTGATTGGCGCCAATCTGACCGGGGCGCAGGCCAAAGGCACCATTTTCCTGGAAGCGGACTTGAGCAAGGCCGATCTACGCGGAGCCGCGTTCCCCGCCGCGATCCTGCGGCAGGCCAAGCTGGATGGAGCGCTGGTGGAAGGCGCGGACTTCCGTGGCGCGCTTGGTCTGGAAACTTGGCAGGTTTGCGGCATGCAGGGCTGGCGCGGCGCCCAGTTCGATGCCGACGTGATGGCGGCAGCGATGCAAAGCTGCGGTGGCACCCCAAACAGCCAGCAACCCTAGCCGATGTCCCGTCCGATGCCTTGACTAGGGAGGCAAAAGCACGCATACTTGTGCTGCACTTAAATATGTGCAGCACATATGACTAAGAAAGAAAAATCCGCATCCGTTGAAAAGGTCAATTTTACGATCAAGTTGGACCGAGACCTGGTCCGTGCACTCAAAGTGGTGGCGGCGAAACGTGGGGCCTCTGTAAGCGCCCTTTTAACGGAAAGCGCCGCGCGCATCGTTCAGGATGGCGGCGAGTACGAGCAGGCCATGAAGCGTTCCTTGGCGCGGATGGAAAAAGGCTGGCAGTTCGACTGGCAAAAGCCCAAATCGCGAGACGAGTTGCATGAGCGGTAAGGCGTTTGTGGATTCCAACATTCTTGTCTATGCGCACCAGCGGAATGCCGGCGAGAAATTCGAAGCAGCAAAAGCATTGCTTGCGACCTTATGGCGCGAAAAACGAGGAGTATTGAGCACGCAAGTCCTCCAGGAGTTCTGTGTAAACATTCGCCGGAAATCCAGTCCATCGGTTGGATGGCAGGAGACGCGGGAAGCTATCGAAGACTTCATGAATTGGGAAACGGTTCTGAATACACCAGCATCCGTATTGCGGGCGCTGGAAGTCGAACGGAAATATCAGCTTTCATTCTGGGACGCACTGATTGTGCAGGCGGCCGGGAGCGCTGGATGCACAGTGCTTTACTCGGAAGATTTGTCTCACGGACAAGTGTACGGCGGCGTCCAGGTAGTCAATCCCTTTTGAGATGGGGATTGTTTGGATTCCCCGCAGCGGTAGAGCAAGTGATGCCATCGAGCGCATTTGGACCGATACGGAAACGCTTTAGATCTCAACACGTTCCGTTTTTGAATCCTTACTTTGCTAGCGTTAATGAGACTCGCTATTCCGGGGATACACCAGCCCACACAAGAGCGCGAGATACACGCCTTGCGGCAAACCAGCGAGATGTTCTGCAACTCCTCGGCCAGGGCTAGCATTCCCAGCCGAGCCTTGATAAGTTTTTCCCGGGTGCTCATGGTTCTTCTCCTTGAGGTAAGTTTTCAGTCTTCGAACAACCGAAATCCTACCACCGGAGTCCCGGAGCACCCACTTGCGTTCACTCCTGCAATTCGGTGCTAACTGTCCGCTGATCTCTAACTAAGTTCAGTTGAGGCTAACGACACATATCTAGCGCTCTTCACCGAAGAGCTTGATGTCTTCGGGGCCTTCGTTGAGGGGCACGCGTTCGCGGCCCTGTACCACCTGACGGACCTGCTCGACAATGTCCGGATTGGCCAGGGTGGTGATGTCGCCGGTGTCCATGCGGTTGGAGATGGCGGCCAGGACGCGGCGCATGATTTTGCCAGAGCGGGTCTTGGGCATATCCGGTACGATGTGCACGCGCTTGGGCCGTGCAATCTTTCCGATCATGGTTTCGATGGTGGCGATTAGTTTTTCGGTGACAGCGCGGTTGGAGCGGATGCCGGGCTTCAACGAAACATAGATTTCCGGCACGCGGCCCTTGATTTCGTCGACCACGGGAACCACGGCGGCTTCGGCGATCTCCGGGACGGTGAGGCAGGCGGACTCGATTTCCTTAGTGCCTAGGCGATGGCCGGCAACGTTGATGACGTCGTCGACGCGGCCAAGGATGCGATAGTAGCCGTCGGGAGAGAGCACGGCCCCGTCGGCGGCGTAATACGGCCAGTCGCGCCAATCTTTGCTGTGGGGATTGGTGTTGTATTTCTTGTAGTAGTTGTTGACAAAGCGCTGCGGGTCGCCCCAGATGGTCTGCATGATGCCGGGCCACGGATTGCGGATGCAGATGTTCCCGGCGGCGTGCGATTTCGAATCGACCTCCTTGCCGTTCTCATCCCAAATTACCGGATAGATGCCCAGGCAGGCGGGGCCGGCGCTGCCGGGCTTCATCGGATCCAGCGCAGGCTTGGTGGTGCAGAGGAAGCCGCCGGTTTCCGTTTGCCACCAGGTGTCCACAATCACGGCTTCGCCCTTGCCCACCACTTCGTAATACCAGCGCCAGACTTCGGGCTCGATCGGTTCGCCGACCGTGGTCATGTGCTTGAAGCGGAAACTGTGCTTTTTCGGCTCGTCGGCCCCCGCTTTGCGCAGCATGCGGATGGCGGTGGGTGAAGTGTGAAAGATGTTCACGTCCAGGCGTTCGGCGATGCGCCAGGGGCGCCCGGCATCCGGGAATTGCGGGACGCCTTCATAGAGAACGCTGCTGGCTCCGAGCGCCAGGGGGCCATAGACGATGTAGGAATGGCCGGTAATCCAGCCGATATCCGCCATGCACCAATAGACGTCCTCGGGATGGATGTCTTGGTAATACTTGGACGTCCCAGTAACGTAGGCGAGATACCCTCCAGTGCGGTGTTGGCAGCCCTTGGGCTTCCCGGTAGTGCCGCTGGTGTACATCAGGAAGAGGGGATCTTCGGCGTCCATGGAAACGGGTTCAACAACCTTGTTGCGATGATCCTTCAGGATTTCGTCCATGAAGAAGTCGCGCTCCAGGATCATGGGAGCATCGGAGGAATATTTGTGAGAATAGCGGCGCCAGACGAGGACCTTGTCAATGTGCTGGCCTTCTTTTTTGGCGGTTTCCACGGCCACGTCCGCGCTGGCCTTGTGGTCGATCCAGCGGCCGTTGCGATGATAGCCGTCGGCGTAGATCAGAACGCGGCTGCCGGAGTCCGCGGCGCGCAAGCCGCAGGCCTCGCCGGAGAATCCGCCGAATACCACGGAGTGGATCACGCCCAGGCGGGCGCAGGCCAGCATGGTGATGGGCAGTTCCGGAATCATGGGCATGTGAATGGTGACGCGGTCTCCCTTTTGCAGCCCGGCAAATTCGCGGAGCGCGGAGGCGACTTCATTCACGCGGCGATAGAGCTCCTGGTAGGTAACGACAGTATGGTGTTCGTCCTCCGGTTCCGGAACAAAGATGAACGCAGCCTTATTTTTATATTTGGCGAGATGACGGTCCACGCAGTTGAAACTGACATTAAGCTTTCCACCAACGAACCATTTCCAGAAGGGCGGGTGGTTGGTGTCCAGCGTGGTGTGCCAATACTGGTCCCAGTGCAGCAGCTCCGCATATTCGCGAAAGCATTCCGGGAAGTACTTTTCGCTGAAACGCTCGAGAACGTGGGGATCGTTGAGATTGGCCTGGGCGATGAATCGCGCGGGCGGGCGAATGTAGTCTTCTTCTTTCCAGTGAACCGCAATCTGCGCTTCGGTGATCTTTTCCTTTTTCGGACGCGCTTTCTTGGCAGCGGGTTTTTTCGCGACGGTTTTTGGCACGGCGGCAACTCCCTTTGGTTAGCAGGACTGCAAAACTCGATCGAATTGGGCACAAGCGCGGAGCAGCGCGTTGCGGAAGAGCGAGGTGAACCATCGTAATCGATGGTCATGGGTCCGCCCGAGAGAAAGATAATGCTACTTTGGCGAGGCGTCCGTCAATTCCGGGTAGCGGAAAAACGGCCACAGGCCGTTTTTCGCCGATGGGACCTACGATGTGCTTCGCCGCTCTGTGCTCTATTGCGCGAGGAACAAGTCTTTCAGGGTGTTCAGATCGGCGGAAGATACATCGGAGACGGCGCAGAGGGTGAACGCATCCTTTTGCCACGCGATCCATTGGTAGCCCTGAGTTGACCCGGAGCCGGTCCACGCAATCACCGGTGAAGCTTTTTCGACAAAGACGTTAATGATGTGCTTGCGGCGGCCATAAACCAGGGCGGCGACGGTTCGGCCCTGCACTACATCGAGGCGGCCGCCGAGCAGGGGGAATCCGTCGCCAGAAAAATCCGGCACAGGGGGTGCGAAGTCCAGCCGGCCATCAAACCAGGGTTTTACCGTGTGCTGGTCGCTGGATTCGACGTCGGCGAGATGACCGGGCTGAAGCGAGCGGAGATGCGCGTCAACCAGGGCTGCGACGGCAAGTTGGGTCGCAGAGGGTCCAGAGGGATGTCCGATTTGCCTCCAGCCGAGGAACACGGCAAGAACAAGAGCGGCAGCAGCGGCTAGCCAGCGCCAGGAGGCGGACCGCACGGCCGGTGACTGCATCGAGACCTGCTGCGTGGAGTGCCCGAAGAGATTTTCGCGCAGCGTGCGCGGCGCCCGCTCATACAACATGGAATCTCGCATGGCCTTGCGCAGGGATTCATCCACGGCCAGAAGGCGCTGGCATTCCGGGCAGGACCCCAGGTGTTTTTCGAATTCAGAGGCGCTCACGGCGTCGAGCTCGCCATCGAGATAGCCGTGCAACTGGTTTTGCGAAAATTCACAAGGCACGGCGCACCTCCTTTGCGGGCGGCTGCGCGAGCGCGCTGCGCAGTTGCTGCCGTGCGCGGGCGAGAGACGACATCACCGTGCCAATCGGGCGAGAAGTAATTTCGGAGATCTCCTTGTACGAGCAGCCCTCGAGCTCGCGGAGAACGAGGATTTCGCGAAAGGATGCGGGCAGCGCCTCGAGCGCGCGCGTGAGCTGTTGGCGGTTGCTGCTGGCAATTGCCAGCCTCTCCGGATTCTCGCTCACCTGCGGCATGCGCTCCTCGTTGAACTCCGAAAAATTCTCGTCCTTGTGGTGCTGCTGCAACCAGGTGAAGCACGCGTTGCGCACGATCTGAAGCAGCCAGGCGCGCGCATTGCCGGCACGGTATGTGCCAAACGCGCGAAAGGCGCGTAGAAGCGCGTCCTGGGCGACGTCTTCGGCATCGGCGCGGCTGCGAAGTAGCCAGCGCGCCAGGTTGAAGGCGGCATCCAGGTGCGGCAAAACAACGGCCTCGAAACGGGCGCGATCCTCTTCTTCCAGCACGTCCAGCCTCTCTCCGCCCTTCTTATCCATAACCAGGGAGGGGTCGATTTTATTCCTGCAAATTCGTTTTCGAGAAGAAAAACAATTTTTTTGAAAACCAGGCCTGCCCGTGGGAATAAAAAGCCGCCAGGACTTGTCTGGACTGATGAACGGGTGCACGAACGGCGCGGGCTTGTCTCCTTTCTCTGCAAGTCCGCGCCACTAATCCGGAACCAGGGCCCGAGCCATTCGGGTTTAGACGCAGGTGATGGAGATAGGACAGGAGCGACACATGAAGGGCAAGAAGAGGGACGAGCTATTGTTCGACCACAACCAGGATGGTGTCGACCGCCGCGGGTTTTTGAAATGCATGGCCTGGGCCGGCACGGGGACGCTGTGCGTGATGAAAGGTGGCGTGCTGAATTCCTACAGTTTGAGCCGTTGGGCCGAACTCGATCCGGCGGAAATGAAGGGAGAACTTAGCTTTGCGCAAATCAGCGACAGCCATATGGGCTTCAATAAGCCGGCGAATACCGACGTGGTGGGAACGCTGCAAGCTGCGGTGGAAAAAGTCAATGCTCTGAAGATTTCGCCGGAATTTCTGCTGCACACGGGAGACATCAGCCACCTGGCGAAACCGGAAGAGTTCGACACCGTGGACCAAATTCTGAGAGGCGCCGCGGCCAAGCAGGTCTTCTTTGTGCCCGGGGAACACGACGTGATCGGCGACGACGGAAAGCAGTATTTGGATCGTTATGCCAAGACTGCGAACGGAAGCGGTTGGTACAGCTTCGACAGCAAAGGCGTGCATTTCGTGGGTCTGGTGAACGTATTGAACCTGAAGGCCGGCGGGCTGGGCTCGCTTGGACAAGACCAACTGGAGTGGCTGGAAAAAGATCTGAAAGGGCTGACGGCGAGCACTCCGGTTGTGGTCTTCGCACATATTCCGCTCTGGAGCATTTATCCGCAATGGGGTTGGGGAACGGAAGACAGCGCGCAGGCGCTGGGATATCTCAAGCGTTTCGGCTCCGTGACCGTGTTGAATGGGCACATTCACCAGACGATGCAAAAAGTGGAGGGCAACGTGACATTTCACACCGCCGCTTCCACAGCTTTTCCGCAGCCGCACCCCGGAGCCGCGGATTCACCAGGGCCGATGAAAGTGCCGGCGGAGCAACTGCGCGGACTGCTGGGCATCACCAGTGTGAAATTCAAGCGCGGGAAGCACGCGCTGGCGATCGTGGATTCCAACTTGACCGACGCCATGAGTTCGGAAATGCAAGGAACCCAGAGCTACTAAATTCAGAATTGGATGAAACGAGGAGAGTCAAAAATGAAGAGTCGCGTCAAATGGATAGGAATTACGACGGCGGTGATTGTGGGGCTCGCGCTTTCGGCCGGGATGACGGCGGGCGAAGCTCAGCCGAAGACGAACGAAGGCGGATCGCAAGTGAAGATCGATAATTTCACCTTTGCACCGAATACGTTGACGGTGCCCGTGGGAACTACCGTGCAGTGGGTGAATCGCGACGATATCCCGCACACAGTGGTCAGCGAGGATAAGAGCACGTTCAAATCCAAGGCGCTCGATACCGACGACAACTTCTCCTACACGTTTTCGAAGGCCGGCACGTATTCGTACTTTTGCTCGATTCATCCCAAGATGACCGGCAAGGTCGTGGTGCAGTAAGGAAACCGCCCCGTGAGCCCTTTTGACTGGCGAAGCGTGCTGCTGGCGCGGCACGCACAGCACGTAGTGTTGATCCACTTTCCGATCGCGCTCTTCATCGCAGGTGTGGCTTTTGACGCTGTTGGTTACTGGTTGCAGCGCGAACGGCTGGCACAGGCGGCCTACTACAACTTCTGTGCCGCCGCTATTTTGTCGCTTCCCGCCCTAGCTACCGGTTTGATCGCCTGGCAATGGGCGTTGGAGGGGCAGCGGCTGAAAGGAACGCTGCTGCAGCATTTGCTGGCTGCCGTGGGATCGAGCTTGGTAATTGCGACCGTGTGGCTGCTGGAATGGCGTGCGCGACTCGTGAATGCTTTCCCAGTAAGCCCGGGGCTCAAGTTCGGCTTGGAGATACTCGGTGTCTGTCTGTTGGCACTGACCGGACACCTCGGAGGGTTTTTGAGCGGCGTGAACGGCGGACCGTAAAACTCTTTTTCCCCTCGCGGAAACAAGCTTTAAGAGGTGGGAGAAAAGGTAAGGGCGCCGGGAATTTTTCCGGGTGCCCTTGGGGCGGCGCAGTTTGCAATTACCGGCACATGCGGCTGCTGGGGTGAGCAATATTCTCGTGTTCAGGGGCAGGTTGCGTGTGTGAATCCGGCTTCGGATGCGAATTGTTCGGATGATTGTTGTTCGAGTGCTCGTTACTGGGGCGGTTGGCAATCGCGCTGCTGGGATTGTTGTGAGAAGCCTGCTTGTGCTGGGAATAATTTTGCGCGTTTGTGTTGGGAGGATTGACACTGCCGGATGGACAGTTGCGCCCTTGGAACCGCTTCCGGCGGGCGAAAATACGGCAATAAGAACGTGACCTGAGCCCTTGTATCATTTTTAATACTGCAGGAACATGAACGCGATAAACTGGCTTTGCGTGCGGCTCGTCAATTCCCGCTATCCCCTCCGCTCGGGCCGGCGCGCGATGTTTCGTTGGAAGCAGGCGGAGCTGAGTTGTAGCCGCCGCCCCGCCACAACCAGGCCCCCTACTTCCACCCGAACTTGTCCGCAATCATTTTGCTGAGGACACGGAGGTCCCCAAGTCAACCACCGTAATGGCTGAAATCCATCCCCCATTGGCGTTGCGCGCATTCGGCAATGCGCGCTCGACCGTGCCAGGCGCTCCGCTCAGCGCTGAATAATTGCGCAAGACCGACGCGTTCTGGCGGGCCTGCAATTATCTGATCCTGGGCATGCTGTATCTGCAGGAAAATCCCTTGCTGCGAGAGCCGCTGAAACCCGAGCACATCAAAAATCGATTGGGCGGGTGGCCCGGGATCGGAAGTGGTTGACATAACGGTCGGGGAGAGGATAACACTGCGGCACGTCTCGAGGGAGTAGTGAGAGACGGAGGTTGCCCCGGGTTCCGGTTTCTGGAACCTGGGTCTTGGGGTTGATTTTTCTTTCTTCCCGGGCGTCTAGTTGTCCGGAGTCTCCACATGCCTGCCGGCTTGAAACGTGTTTTTGGCCTTGGTGATCTGCACTTCCTCACGTTCAGTTGCTACCGGCGATTGCCGCT
>JAJPIE010000039.1 GCA_021324935.1 Acidobacteriota bacterium | reverse complement strand
ACACTGGAAGGGCGTTCGCACCGCCCGAGAAAGGTGCGGCAACCAACTTGGTCGGCGCAGCTTGCCGAGCGCGTCTTGGCTCTGCGCAAACAGTATCCGCGTTGGGGCAAGGACAAGCTGGTGGTGCTGCTGCGACGTGAGCATCGCCAGGTCTCCACTTCGATGGTCGGGCGCATCCTGGCGGATCTGAAGCGGCGCGGGGTGTTGCACGAACCGGTGAAAGCGGCGGTCCTGCGGCAACAACGCCGCAAGTTGCGCAACCGCCCATGGGCCGTTCGCAAGCCAAAATACTGGCGAATTCAGCAGCCGGGAGATCTGGTGGAGATCGACACCAAGGAGCTTCGTCTGCGCCGCGGGGTGATCCTGAAACACTTCAGCGCGCGCGACGTGGTCTCGCGCTGGGACGTAGTCGAGGTGCACCGCCGGGCCACTTCGCTGGCCGCCGCACGTTTCCTCGATACCCTGCTCGATCGCCTGCCGTTCCGCGTGGGGGCCCTGCAGGTCGATGGCGGCAGTGAGTTCGCCGCCGAATTCGAGCTGGCCTGCCAGCAAAAAGAAATTCCTCTGTTCGTCCTGCCACCCAAGTCGCCGAAGCTCAACGCCCACGTCGAGCGCTCCCATCGTACCCACAACGAGGAGTTCTATCAGGTGCAGGCCGACTCCACCGAACTGACTCGCCTCAACCAGCAACTGCGCCGCTGGGAACACACCTACAACCACATCCGTCCCCACCAGTCGCTCGCCTACCTCACCCCGCTCGAATTTCTTCGTCGCTGGAAACAAAACCACGGAAAGGCAAAGTGTCACTAATCTACTGGACGAGTGCAACATTGGCTCAAACCGGCCGAGGCGATTAATCTGGAGTATGGCCAATCACCCAGAGGTACAACCCAAAAGCCCGGCCCCAAGGCGCCCGCTCCGATTCTTTTTGCGATGGTTTCTCCTGGGACTCGCCGCTCTTTGGTCGTTCGCCGCGCTTACCCTTGTGGCTGCGCGCTGGGTCGACCCGCCGACCACTGCGGTGCACATGCAGCGCCGCTTGCAGGCCGGGATTCGCCACGCGCCGTA
The DNA here is from genome assembly GCA_021324935.1 of Acidobacteriota bacterium. Taxonomy (GTDB): domain Bacteria; phylum Acidobacteriota; class Terriglobia; order Acidiferrales; family UBA7541; genus Acidiferrum. The sequence continues at coordinate 17,901 of JAJPIE010000039.1, read as the reverse complement.
TCACAAACGCTACGAATTCGTTCCGCTCAGCCAGATCTCCCCCAACTTCCAGCATGCGGTCATCGCCGCCGAAGACGCCCGCTTCTACCAGCATCATGGCTTCGATTGGCACGCGATGGAAATCGCCGCGGAAGACGATGTGGAAGGCGGCCGCATCCGCGGCGGATCCACACTGACCCAGCAGTTGGTGAAAAATCTCTTCTTCGGAACCGGCCGCTCCATCCTCCGCAAGGGCGCCGAGTTCACACTCGTCCCGGTGGCCGAACTGGTTCTCGGCAAACGGCGCATCCTGGAACTTTATCTCAACGTCGTCGAATGGGGTCCCGGCGTGTATGGCGCGGAATCTGCGTGTCATTACTGGTACCGGACTTCCGCCAGGAGCATCGGCCGGGAAGAATCGGCGCGCCTCGCCGCAATTTTGCCGTCTCCTCTGAAACGACACCCGGACCGCATGAATCGCTACACCGGCCTCATCCTGGAACGTATGCGCCAAATGGGCTGGTAATCACGCGCCACTCTTTCCCAAAAGCCCCAGCCGAGCCTTCCGGTCAAAAGGAGTCCCGGACAATTGGATTTTCGTCCGAACTTGCGGCAGCCGCCCGCAAGGCCTCCGTTGGTGATTGTGCCTGGGGAGCTTAGTGGTACGATAGCGCCGCATTCGCGCAGGCCGGCACATCGCCCGAGCGAAACCTACTTCGATCACTGCTGTGCGCCTGCTTTTGGCTGGTTGAGCACGTCGCAGAGAGGCAATATCTTTGGCCACTTCGCAGCGGCGCGGAAATGGATTTTCATGAGTGGCAACATCGTGAAGTCGTCCGCGGTCATGGTTCTCCTCGCAATTCCCCGCGAGGTGCTCTGGTCTTATTCGGTCGGTGGAGTGGTCTTTGCCATTGGCCTGGCCGTGATTTTCCTTCGCGGCGACTGGCCAAAAGCGCGCGAGCTCGACAAGCTGGTTCTTTTCGGGCCGGTGTTTTATGCGGCGCCGCTCGCCGCCTTCGGCACCGAACATTTCACGCTGACGCCGCTCATCGCTTCGCTCATTCCGGATTGGATCCCCTGGCATCCATTCTGGGCGTATTTTGTGGGTGCTTGCTTTATCACCGCTGCGTTCAGCATAGTCACGTGCATTCAGGCGCGGCTTGCGGCAACTATGCTGGCCTTGAACTTCTTTCTTTTCGTGGTGCTTATGGACGTCCCAGGTTGGTTGCAGACACCGAAAGACCGCATTGCGCTGACGCTTGCGCTGCGCGAATTGGCCTTCAGCGGCGGCCCATTGGCGCTCGCGGCCGCCCTCACCGATGCAGGGCAGCAGCGCCTGAAGCACACCCTCGCGACCGTTGCGCGCTACTTCGTCGCACTCCCCATCGTGTTTTACGGCGTCGAGCAATTCCTCCACGGCAAAAACGTTCCCGGCGTTCCGCTGGAACGCTTGACGCCGGACTACATTCACGGACACTCGCTCTGGACGTACCTCGCGGCGGTGGTTTACGCAATCGGGGGCGCGATGCTGCTGGCCGGCAAGAAAACCCGCGTAGCCGCAACTTGGGTGGGATTAACGGTGCTGTTGGTGGAGTTGGCGGTCTATGTCCCAATCGGAGTCGTGGAACGCGCCAGCCTCGGCAACGGACTGAATTATGTCGGAGACACGCTGATGTTCTGCGGCGCCGTCCTCCTGCTGGCAGGCGCCATGCCCCGCGAAACGTAGCTGCGCGCCCCTCGCAACGACCGGCTTTCACTCCGCCGAGACGCGCCACATGTCTTCGCCCGACGCTTTCACGCGCATCGCCTTCTCATTCACGATGTCGTGAAAGCGCACCCATTCCGGGCTGTGCGCCTCGTCTCGAAAATAAAAATATCCGTCCGCGCCGGCCTCCAGCGGCACCACGCCGTCCGCGCTGAGTTTGCCTTTGCGAATCACCACGCGCATGCTGCCCACCCAGGGATTTTCATTGCGATAGTGGCCGACGTAGCGGTCCCACTCCTTGGGATAATCGAATGTTTTCGGCCCCGAATAGGCGTCATTCATGAACCACAATGGACCCCATCCGGCTTCCACCACGCGGCTCTTCGGGTCGTCCGCTTTTTCGCGCCCAAATGTCAGCGCATACCGGTCCAGCGTCGAATCGCGGATCACCAGCAATTCCTGCGAACCGGCGACGGTCTCCACCGGAATTCGCTTTTCGCCCAGAATCAAAAACAGGTTCGTTCCTTCGGCCCGGAATTCCCATTTCTTGCCGTCCGTGGTCGAGTACATACCCGCATATTGCTTTGGGTTTTCGATAAACGTGGCCGGCACGAGCCTCGGCGACTCCGGGAGCGGCTTCCCCGCGCGGTGCGCCCGCATCATCTGCAGCGCATACTGCGCCACGGGATTCGGCCGATAGCCCTGCATGGCGTTGATGGACGCGAAGGCCCCCACGCCTTCGTCAATATCCACCTGCAGCGCGGAGGCAAACGACAGCATACCTCCCGTATGCCGCAGCACCGTGTGATCGTCCAGCGTATCCACGGCAATCCCATAACCGTACGACGCCTTTGGCCCAAACTCTTCCGCAGAGATGTGGCGCTTCGAAAACAGCGCGAAGCCGCTTTCGGAAATGACGCGACTTTTAGGCCCCGCGCCGTGGCTCGCGATCATTTGCGTGTAAAGGCCCATGTCGCGCGGCGTCGCCGCGATGCAGCCGGACGCGTCGGTCATGATGATCGCCGGAGCTTCGGCGAGCGGGTCGAAGCGCGCGTAAGGACGCTCCGTGCGAAAGGCCTGATAGTTCTTTGCAAGCCGGTCCCGGAAATCGAGCGTGATCACCGGCTCGGACGCCGTCATCCCCAACGGCTCAAATACCCGCGCGCGCAAACATTCGCCCAGCGGCTTGCCGTCGATCGATGTCAGCAAGTGCCCGAGCAGCGCGTAACCCGTGTTGCAGTAATGAAAATACTCTCCGGGAGGATTCGCGGCACGGTGTTTTGCATTCGTATCGCTTAGAAATACCGGCGCATTGCCCTCGATGCCCGCTGTGTGCGTCAGCAGGTGATGGACCGTGATTGGCGCAAACGCGGACTCCACGCGGAACCACGGCAGATACTCCGCGATCGGCCGCTGCAAATCCAGTTTGCCCTCATCGCGAAGCTGCAGCAGGCACACCGCCAGAAACGATTTCGAAATCGAGCCGATTTCAAAAAGCTGATTGGTGTTTGTGGAGATTTTCGACTCCGTGTCGCTGAATCCGTAGGCCGCAACGCGCTGCACCCCGGAGCGATCCGCCATCACAAACGTCAGGCCCGGCGCATTCATCTCTCGCAGGTATTGCTCAATAAAATGGTCCAACGCCGCGAAAATGGGTTGATACGCACTCGCTGCTTCCCCACCCAGCGCCAATTCCGACACAAAAAGCGCACCCGCCGCAGCCACTGCCGCGCCCTGCGCCGACGCCCGCACAAACTCTCTCCGCGATAGCAATCCAGCCATGAATCCTCCCCGAATTCCGCCGGAAGCGTACCACGAACTCTCCCCCGCCGGATGCCGATGTATAATCCTCCCGCTTCTCACTCCTTGAGGTGCCCGTTGAAATCGAAAATCGTTGTTTCCGCACTCTTAGCTTTCCCCGTCTTCTTGCTCGTCGCCGGTTTCACTCACCCCCAGCATCCCAATTACGATTTCATCCTCTCCGGCGCGCATCTGGTCGACGGCACCGGCGCTCCCTGGGTGGCCGCGGATCTCGGGATCGCCGGCGATCGCATTGCCGCCATCGGCGACCTCAGCCACGCCTCCGCCGCCAAGCGCATCGACGCCACCAGCCTCGTCGTCGCTCCGGGTTTCATCGACGTCCAGGGCCAGTCCGAATTCAACCTGCTCGTCGACAATCGCGCCGCCAGCAAAATCACCCAAGGCGTCACCACCGAAATCACGGGCGAAGGCACCTCCATCGCTCCTCTCAACGACCGCCTGAAAAAACAGCCCGATTTCGACGCCAGCGAGGAATCCGCGAAAAAATATGGCGTTACGCTGGACTGGTCGAGTCTCGGCGAATATTTCCGGCATCTGGAACGCACCAAGTCCGCCATCAACCTGGGCACGTTCGTCGGCGCCGGCGGCGTCCGCAATTACGTGATGGGTTCGGTCAATCGCCCGGCATCCGCCGAAGAACTCGATCAGATGCGCCAGCTCGTCGATCAAGCCATGAAAGACGGCGCCTTCGGCCTCAGTACCGCGCTCGAATACGTCCCGGACACCTTCGCCTCCACCGACGAGATCGTTGAACTCGCGAAAGTCGCCCGCCGCTACGGCGGCGTCTATTTCACCCACCAGCGCTCGGAAACCGACGCCATCTTCGAATCTCTAGACGAAGTCTTCGCCATCTCCCAGCGCGCGAAAATCTCCACCACCATCTGGCACCTGAAAACCGCCTACAGCGAAAACTTCGGCAAAATGCCCGAAGTCCTTCGCCGCATCGAAGCTGCCCGCGCGCGCGGCATCGACGTCGCCGCCAGCGCCTATCCCTACACGCGTGCCAGCAACGCCTTGATCTCTTCGTTTCCTCCGTGGGTTTCCGAAGGCGGCGCCGAAGCGATGATCACCCGCCTCCAGGATGCCGCCCAACGCGAGCGCATCAAAAAAGAAATGGACGAACCCAGCCTGACCTGGGAAAACGAGTGGCGCGGCTCCGGCGGCGCCTCCGGCATCATGCTCGTCGGCATCCGCAATCCCGAACTCGCCAAATATGAAGGCATGACGCTCGAGGAAATCGGCCGCGCCATGAACAAAGACCCCAAAGATGCCGCCATGGACATCGCCATCGCCGACCGCGGACAAACCGCTCAGGTGATCTCCATGATGAATGAGCCGGACGTCCGCCTCGCGGTATCCAGTCCGATCGTCTGCTTTGGCTCCGACTCCGAGGAGCATGCCGAAGACGGCCCTCTCAGCACATCCAAGGTGCATCCTCGCTCGTTCGGGACCTTTCCCCGCGTCCTGGGTTACTACGTCCGCGAACAAAAGACCATGCGCCTCGAAGAAGCCATCCGCAAGATGACTTCGCTCGCCGCCAGCCGCGTCGCCCTGATGGATCGCGGCATTCTTCGCCCTGGCATGTTCGCCGATATCGCCGTCTTCGATCCCAACACAATTAAAGACGTCGCTACCTTCCAGGATCCCATGCACTACTCCATCGGCGTGAAGTACGTCTTCGTGAATGGCCGCCCGGTTCTCTGGAACGGCTCCATCACCAATGAACGCCCAGGCCGTCCCCTCCGCGGCCCCGGCTACCACGCGAGGTGATCATGCAAAAACAAACCGTTCCTTTGTTCCGTGTGCTGCTCATCGCCTTGGCGAGTCTCTTTTCTTTTCTACCCTGTGTATCAAATGGAGCTCCCCTTCCTTCGGAAGCACAGATCCTTTGGAACTTCGAACATACTTATTGGCAATACGTCGAAGAAAACGACCTGACCGCTTACCGGAAACTCTGGCACAAGGACTTTCTCGGCTGGCCATACGTCAGCGAAGCTCCGGTCCACAAGGATCACATCACAGACTGGATTACGTCTCGCACGGGCAATGGCCAATAGTTCCATCTGCTGGAATTCAAGCCCGCCGCAATCCAGATAACCGGCGATGTGGCGGTGGTGTATTACTGGGTCACGGCAAAGTGGGTAAACAAGGCTGGCGCGGGCACGCCAATCACGACCCGCGTTACGCATACATGGGTCAAGACCAGCGAAGGCTGGCTGATCGTGGGAGGCATGTCCACGCTGGAATCCGCGAATCCCCACGACTAAGCGGGGCGGAGTCGTGCGCTTGTTCTATGGAAATGTTTGGAACGTGATTACGCCGCGGAGGAGTCCAGGGCCTGACCTTCGGCAAGGATGCGTTCGGGAACGCGGCGAAGTTCGCGCACGATCCGGAACCAGGATAGTACCTTCAGCGTGTAGTAGGTAAGATCGACTTCCCACCAATAAAAGCCCTGGCGCGCGGAAGCCATGTAGTAATGATGGTTGTTGTGCCAGCCCTCGCCCAGGGTGACCAGCGCCAGCAGCCAGTTGTTCTTGCTGGTGTCCGTGGTGGGAAAACGCCGCTTCCCGAATATGTGCGAAAGCGAATTGATCGTGAACGTGCCGTGCCACAGAAAAACGGTGCTCACGCAGAAGCCCCACACCAGCAATCCCCAGCCCCCGATGAGCCACAGCGCTACCGCCAAAACTGTCGGCGGCACCATGTGGTACTTGTTCAGCCAACGCAGCTCCGGATACTTCGCAAAGTCGCCGATGTAATCGAAGCGCGTCTCGTTATACTTGTCCGAAATAATCCAGCCGATGTGCGACCACCAGAATCCAAACAGCGTCGGGGAGTGCAGATCCTCTTCCTGGTCCGAATACCGGTGATGATGCCGGTGATGCGCCGCCCACCAAAGCACGCCTTTTTGCGAAGAGGACATCGCCATCCACGCGATCACGAACTGAAACCACCGGCTGGTCTTGAAGGAGCGGTGCGAAAAATAGCGGTGATACCCGGCGGTGACGAAAAACATGCGCACTTCATAAAGCACAAACGCGGCGATCAGATAAGTCCACTTGAAAGGGAGAAAGAAGATCGCCAGCGCCGCCAGATGCACCAGGAAAAACGGGATCGAGGAAATCAGTTGAATCCGCGCGCCATTTGGCAGGGGGATAGACAGGGGTCTTGCGATTGCGGCCATTCGGCTCTTCTCCTGCGCGGAACCCCGCGCGTAATTTGTGGTGCGCGCAAGAGTCGAGCTGCTCAGCGCAAGACACAACACTTTCAGTTTACGGGCGACCCGAAAACCGGTCAAGGCCAGTTGAAGTACAGGTGTGAAGGAGTTGTGACGGGCCGTCACAATCCTTCGCCCTGCCCGCAAGAATCGCCGCGAGTAGGAACAACCGCAACGGTTGTGCTATCGTGCAGAAGCATTCTTCGCAAAGGAGCGCGCAAACGCATGGCCGAACGTCCCGTACTGGTTGGTCTGATTCCGCAAGCCGTGGTTCTCGATCCCGGAGACTCGGTGAGCTGGCTCTCCGACGCGGGCAACCTGCGCGTGGAATTCGACTCCAACCGCTGCCCGTTTTCTTCCAACGTGTTCCAGGCCCCCGCGGGCATGCGCTTGCTCAGCGGACCCGTGGTGACCGGAACGAAGCCCGGGAGTTTCAAATACCGGCTGTGGCTGAACGATCAGATGGTGGGACGCGGCGAGGTGATTGTCCGGGCGTAAGGCATGGAGTTATTCCTGGTGACTTTGCGGGGCACAGCCAAGAATGGCTGTGCGGCGTGGGGCGGGTTGAAACCGCCCCTATATTTTTGCCTCGGCGCTAACCGGCTTGACCGGCGGCCAGGCCTTTCAACATGAACTGCAAGGCGCTCGCGTCCGGCAATTGCCCGTTCGGCGAGAGCTTATCCACCAGATGCGGCAGGATGCTGCTCATCATGCCGGTCAACTGATCGGGATTGAGGCCCGCCCGCTGCGCGACTTCCTGCAGCGCGCCGCTGTGCAAGACGCTCTGCAACTGGTCCGCGGATATCGGCATATTCTGTCCGCCGCCAACCCACGAATTAAACACTCCGCCCAATCCGCCTTCGTGAAACATCTTCTGAAGCCCCGCGATTCCGCCCACCTGCGGGCTGTTCACATAATTAATCACCGCTGAGAGCGCCGTGGCGTGCTGCGACTCCTGCCCGCCGGCGGCTGAGGCTGCCATCGAAACCACTTCATCGAATAGACCCATGGAATTCTCCTTACCGATGGAAATAAAAAAGGGAGCGTTCGGCTGCGCCGCTCCCCTCACCTGAAATCGCTAACCCCAGGCGGAAGGGGTTACTTCTGCTTGGCGATGATCAGGTCCTTGATCTTGTCGTAGGTGGCTTGCGGAATGATCTTTTTCTTCACCAGGTCGGTCTTCTTCGCGTATGGCCGCCCGTCGATAATTTTCTGCGCGTACTTTTCGCCGATTCCCGGCAGGGCGTCGAGCTGATCCTTCGTGGCGCTGTTGATGTCGACCAGATTCGTGGCCGCGGCCTTCGCGGTCTGCGTGGACGATTTCGTCGCCTGCGGATGGGAAACCGCGACTCCCACGCCGAGCGCGAGCAACAGAGCGAGCAGGACGATGCGACTCAGGTATCTTTTCATTTCAGTCTCCTTTTGAATTTAGGCCCTTCGGACCGGGGAATTTAGTTCTTCTCTGAAGCGCGATAACCGGCCTTGATGGCGTCGGCTTCGCTCATATATTTGCCCTGCTTGGCCTTCCCATAGTAGCGGCTGCCGGGCTTGTGATAGACGCCGGAGTCCGTGTTGACCCAGACCATGCCGTTGCTGTTGGCCGGGGGCATTTGCTGAGCGGAAGGGGTGCTGGCGGATTTCGACGAAGTAGCGGTCGAAGTCGTAGCCGGCGTTGTAGGTGTCGTGGGCTTGGCCGCCGGCGCGGGCGCCGCAGCAGGAGCGGCCGCGGGCGCTGACGCGGAAGTGGACGTATCGGCAGCGGTCGATTTTTTGGATTTGGAGGATTTTTTTGAAGTCGTCGCCGCGGACTCGCTTCCGGAGGAAGCGGCCGGCGTGGTGTCCGGCGTTTCGGCCTGCTTGCTCTTTTTGGATTTGCTGGAAGTGGAACTATCGCTCGAAGCCGCAGCGCTCGTATCTGAAGTGGAGGCCGACTTCTTGGACTTCGACTTGGAAGACTTCGTTGTGGAGGTGTCAGCGGTGGCAGCGTCCGCAGTGTCGGACTTCTTGGACTTCGAGGACTTTTTCGTCGTCGAGTTATCGGGCGTGGCGGATGTATCCGCGGCCTCCGACTTCTTGCTCTTCGCCGACTTCTTCTTGCTCGTGCTCGCGTCCGTGGCAGAGGACTCCTCGCTTTTGCTGCTCTTCTTCTTCGATTTGGTGGTGCTGGAGTCGCTCTGATCGCTGGACTGGCCCGACTGCGTGGACTGCGCCGCAGCCGCCCGGACGGTGACGTTTCCGGCCACGAGCAAAAGCCCCGCCAGCAGCCCTAGATATATATGCCTGATCGTGCGGTTCATGGAATGAGAATTCCTTTCAATCGCTGCGGTCTTTTCTTCCATCCGGCACACAAATGAGGCATGCCCGGGCGGGTGATGGAAGACTACACGTTACCGCTTTGCGGCTCTTCCGGAGTGGAATTGGCAGCATGATGGTCGAGAAGCAGCGCGATGTCAAGCGGTGAATCTGGCGCGCAGAGATCCGCGCGCCACCGAATCTTGAAGATTACTTGACGACGCGCAAAAGCAGAGTGCTCGATTTCATAATATTGATGTCGCCATCTTTTTTAACGAGCTTGATCTCGCCGAGCGGCGCTTTGTTGCCCGCCTGCGCGATGCGCATGTCCTTCAAATCGTAAAGGCCGCAAGCGTCGGCGGAAAACACCCAGATGGCCTGGGGACCCGGGGCCGCATTCGGCCAGCCGTCACACGGAGACCCCGGATCGTCTTCCAGGATGGCCAAAACCCCGGCGTCTTTGGTGGCCTGACCCACAACGCGATGATGGCCGTTGGTCACTTTTCCACCGTCACCAAAACGAATGTCGCCCCCAATCTGCAGGGTCGAGGCCCAGCCAGCCGGCGAGCCGGAAGAGTCCTGATAGGGTGTCCTCGCGTGCTGGACATCCGAGTAAGGAGCCATGGCACGCAAGCCGACTGTCAGCGGGATCGAATCGCGCCCCACTTCCAACGAAGTGAAGCGGAACGTGATGCTGGCCGTTCCAGCTTTCCTGGCGGGGGAGGAGTCCACGATTGCCCCGCGAATTTTCGCTCCGGCGGGCAGCACATCACCGTTGGGAAGCTGAACGTCCTGCATTAGGCGTCCTTCGATCGCTTGGTCTTTGGCCGAGCCTTTGGTGGAGAGGGTGTGTTCCAGGCTGATGGGTAGGGCCGTGCCGACAGGAATTTTGTACGAATCCCCGACGGCGGGCACATGGGCTTTCGCGGAAAGAGTCCTGCCGGCGAGGAAAGCGGCCATGGCCGCAAGGAGAGCCGAAACCAGGATGGAACACTTGCCAATCGAGTGGCAGCGGAGACTAAGCATACCGAGATACCTCCAGTTACTCCACACTTTCCGGGCGTAGGACGTTCCCAGCCCCCGCACGAGTTTCCAACGGCCTGCATTTTTCGGCATGCCGCACCCGCAACGTAACAATTATCCGGAAGATGGATGAATAGAATGCGAATGCGTTCGCTTAGTCGCCGGCCAGCTGGACACGCCCGGATTCCACGGACTCCGCCAGCCCGCGGCGAACGAAACCCAGCGCCGAAGCCGGGGCGTCCCGTTCGGGTTCCAGGGAAAGCGCGGCCGCCTTGCGTGGGAATTCGTTGCGGCGATCCAAGTGAAGGCCCGCCTCCCGCAGGAATTCCGCGGAGAAGCCCATGTCTTCGGCGCGGTCCACGCCCCAGAACCACAGCTTTTCTTCATTGCGCTGAAGAAAGTGCAGGGATTCCTCGAGCTTTTTCATGGCCCGGTCGAAGGAGGAGGCCAGGAAGAAGACACCGAGGGACCAGGCATGGCGGGGATATTGCACCCGCAAGCGGACACAGTACTTGCCGTTCTGATTCCGTTCGATGGTGCAGCGGTAGTCGTTTCGAGCGAGCGAGGCACGTCCTGCCATAAAGTCCACCGTTCTGATGGGCTCAAATTGTCCCACGGGAGTTCCGAAACGCCGGGAAGGATGGAGGAGCCGGGGAATGGTCAAAAACCCCGGAGTCTCGGACATAGATAGGCTACCTGGCGGCGCCGAACAGGGCAAGGGGTGTGCCCGTTAAATTTTAAGCCTTTTATTTACTGTGAGATAGGTGAGTTTTTGGTGTTTCCAAATTCACCAAACGAGGCCAACCTATCCTGATAAATCCTCAGCGTCCCGTCCTTCTTCAGTCGCGCTTCTAGCGCCGTGCGGAAGGCCTCAAAGGCCAGATCGCGCTTTTGCTTGAGCAAATTGTCAGTGATGTCGCGCTTCTGCTTCTCGAAATCGGCTGGATTCGCCTCCTGGCGGTCAGCCACCTGGTAAACGGCCCAATTTACCCCGAGATTGAGCACCGGGCCAACCTCCCCAACCTTCAGAGCGAAGGCCGGAGCAAGCTCCTTGCCGCTGCCGAGGTCGGTAACCGAGCCGTTGCGGGCGAAAAGATCGCTGGTTTTCGGATCGAGGCCAAGGGATTTGGCCGCAGCGTCAAACTTCTGCCCGGCCTTGACGCGCTTGTCGAGGTCATCGGCCTTGGATTTGGCCAATTGGTCGGCCTTGGACTTCTTGAGCTCGGCGATGACCTTGTCCCGCACCTCATCGAGAGTGCCCTGGTGTGCCGCAATCACCTGCTTAAGCGACATCACGATATACCCGCGGTCGGTGTGCAGGGGCAGGCTAAGCTCCCCCTGGCGCAAGTGGAAGATTTCGTCTTTCACGTCCTGACCATTGCCCAGTTCCAGAACCGGCTCGCCCGGACCAACCGGGTGCGTGTCGGCTACGGTCAGGTGGTATTTCTGGGCCAGCTCGTCGAGTGTCACTTTATTGGACTGGCGAATGTCGGAAGAGATTTTCTCAGCCGTGTCCGCGGCTTCCTTGTCGACCTTATTGAGCAGGTAGGTCGGACGGATGGAGTCCTTCACCTCGTCGAAGCTCTTGGTGTGCGCGGTCTCCTTGTCGAGGATCTTGATGATGTGGAAACCGTACTGAGTTTTGATCAGATCGGAAATTTCGCCCTTGTTCAGGCTGAACGCCGCTTTTTCAAACTCCGGCACCGTCTGCCCCTGCACGATCCAGCCAAGGTCTCCGCCTTTGGTCTTGGAGCCGGGGTCTTCCGAATACTTCTTTGCAAGATCCTCGAAGTTGGCGCCCTTCTTTTTGGCTTGCGCGAGGATGTCCTCGGCCTTTTTTTTGATTTCGGTGACTTCCGCGTCGGTCTTGCCCACGGTCATCAGCAGGATATGCTCGGCGTGAACCCGATTCGGCACCTGGTATTGCTGAATGTTCTGCTTGTAAACGGCGTTCAATTCGTCGTCGGTGACCGCGGTGTTCTGCCGGAGCTGCGCCAGGTCGAGCAGCGCGTAGCGCACCACGCGCTTTTCGGGAATCTGGAACTTCGATTTGTTCTGATCGTAGTAGCTCTTAATCTCCGCGTCGCTGGGCGTGATTTTGGCTTCCAGGTCGTCGGGCTTGATGACCACGTAGTTGAGCTTGATCTTTTCGTTCTGCGTTTTGAACTCTTCCTGAATTTCAGCCGGGCTGACGCTGACGCCATCGGTGATCAGTTTGCGGAATTTTTCCTCGATCAGGCCCTGCCGGACCAGATCCTCGAACACCGGCACGCTCAACTGGAAGCGGTTCTGCACCTCGCGCGCGTACGCATCCATGCCGACGAACGTATCCCCGTTAAACGCCGTGGGCACGTACTGGCGAATGCGGTCGGCGCGCTCCTGATCGCTCACAGTCACGCCCAGGCGCTTGGCTTCGTATTCGATTTCCTTTTGGAAGATGAGTTGGTTCAGGATGTTCCGCGCGTAAAAGCCTTCCATCACCGGCGGAATCTGCGTGCGCCGCCGAATCTCGTCCATCTGCTGGCGGACTTCGCCCATGGTGACCTGCTGGTCGCCCACTTTGGCGATCACGTCGGTGGAACCCTCGGTGGTATCGGGGCCCTGGGGCACAAGGTAAAGCAGCATGCTCGCGGCGATCAGCGCGATCACGGCGCCGAATAGGATACGCATGCCCGTTTTCTGGTTTTCAAATACGCCAGCCATTCCAGATGTCTCCTCGGGTGGTGAACAAACTTGACATTATAGAGGATTGCTGCCAAAACCCCCAAACGAAGTTAGACGCTCGCGGGCTGCCGAATCCCTCTGCCGGGAGGGCGGCGAGTCACCCGGGTCACCGCAACGCGTGACCTCCACCACTGACGGGCCGCGCCACAGGATTATGGTGAATGTGTCTTGCCGTGGGGAAGCGTATCCGCTCGGGAAGTTGCAGCAAATCGATTCCTACGCGGAGGCTTGCCATGAAGGACGTGAAGTTCCTCTGAATGGCCCAGGTTGGGCTCGCCTTGGCGCTGCCGGTGTTGGCATGGACCTACAAGAGCACCTATCTCATTCCCTGCAGTGATATCTGGCGGGCGGTGAAAGAAGCGCTGAGCAATCCGGACCACTACGCCGTCCTGGAAAACGAGGAGCCAAAATGTCCGCTTCCTACAACGTGAAACACGCCGCCCACGCCAACATTTCCGGAGCGGTCCTGCAACGGACCAACAAGGTGAAGCTGGTGGCGAAGAGGACCGGCTGCGAGATGCAGATCGTCTCCAATTACAGCGGCAGGGAGCACGACGACAAGGGCGACTTCAAAAAGCGCGTCGACGAAATCCTCGCCCGGCCCAAAGCCGCCAAACCCAAAGCACCGGCGAAGCCTGCGGAACCCGCTAAGCCGGCCGACCCCGCCAAGCCAGCGGGACCTCGCAACTGACGGAAACGGCATCGGCCATAGGACGAGAACCTCGTGGAATGGAGTGGGCCAGCATGGTGAGTGCACAGAAAAGTGCGATTTCCTGTATGTGTGGCAAACACAGGGGTTGCGGCATCTCGCGTTTGCAAGTGTGGCAAATAAAGGGCTTAGAAATGCGCTGCCAAAATGGAACGGGGCGCTGGAAATAGGAGAGTGGGCGAACAAGTCAAGCAACGCAGGCTATCCCGGGTTCTGGGCCGGGCATCCGCCTTTGAAATGCCGGTTCGCCAGCGCGAAGAGAAAGCCAATCCTACAAGTGAGATGCAAACCGGAACAAGCGCTTGCGAGAGAGCGCGGCTATGAGTGCCAATTCGGGAAAGATCCTTCGACAAACCTTCAAGTAATTTCTTAAATGTCGGCGCGCCGACATTCTGGCCCGCGATCATTCCTTGACCTGTAGCCGGCCGCTTTCACAGGCGAGGAATTTCATGACCAGTGCTGCCATCCAGCCGGGGGGAGGGAGCTCGCCTGCCCACGGAATAACCTCAGGCCTGAAGACCTGAGCTACAAAAAGGCGGCGCGCCGGCATTCCCGGTTTGTGTAGTGGCCGAACTTTAGATCGGCCGCACTCTGGGCAGGACACCATATCCTATTTTTCCATTTTCGATTTCCCATTTTTTCGCATCGCTTCGGGTCACGGCTCACGCCCTGCAACCGCTACAATGGACGGCGGAGGCAGGCAGCGTGAAAGGATTTCGCCGGACGGCATTTATCGGAGCGTTGCTGGCTTGCTGGCCGATGACGGCGCAGCACGCTTCGCTGCGCTCGGAAGCCGGCCCTTTCTCCGTCAGGGCAAGCCTGAAGATCGGCCACTACACAAACCAGAGCGAAGAAACAGCGCCCGCCTCCCTTCGAGGCTCAGGGCAAGCAGCAGGCGGCCGCTACATGGCCGATCTAAAGGTCGGTCACTACACAAGTCAAAGAGACCGAGCCGGCCTAAAGGCCGGCCACTACACGGAGCAGGCGCCGCGGCGTGCCACGGGGCAAGGCGGCACGGGGTCAAACCCTTCGACTTCGCTCCCCTCGAAGCCCGGGGCAAGCAGGGCAAGCGCGCCTACGTTTTATAAGGATGTGCTGCCGGTAGTGCAGGAGCACTGCCAGGTATGTCACCGGGCGGAGGGGATTGCGCCGATGGCGTTTCAGACTTATGCGGAGACGCGGACGTATGCGGGACCGATTGCCGAGGCGGTGAAGAGCCGGCGGATGCCGCCGTGGTTTGCGGAACGCGGGATTGGGCATTTCTCCAACGATCCTTCACTCGACGACACGCAGATTGCGATGCTCGTCGCGTGGGCAAAGGCAGGAGCGCCGGCGGGCAATCCGGCGGATGCGCCTCCGCCAAAGCATTGGGCCGAGCGGTGGACGATTCCCTCCCCCGATCTCGTGGTAAGCATGGCCGAGCCGGTGAGCCTGCCGGCGGCGGGCGACGTGGATTACACCTACGAGATCGTGCCCACGCATTCCACGGAAGGACGGTGGGTGCAGGCTTCGGAGATCCTGCCCGGGCTGCCGGAGCACGTGCATCACGCCGTGGTCTACGTGCGGCCGCCGGATTCGACGTGGCTGCGCCACGCGCCGATCGGCAAGCCGTTCACGGCGGCTTCTCTTGCCGATCCGAAAGATCAGCAGGACGCCATGTGGACCACCAGCGACATTCTGCTGGTCTACGCACCCGGAAGCACGCCGGACAACTGGCCCGCAGGCATGGCGAAGTTCATTCCGGCGGGCTCCGACCTGGTTTTCCAGATGCACTACACCACGAACGGCAAGCCGGGAAACGACGCGACGCGCATCGGCCTGATCTTCGCGAAGCAGCCGCCGCAGAAGCGCGTGCTGACGCTGCAACTGACCAACGACCATTTCGTGATACCGCCGGGCGTGCCCGACTATCGCGTGGAGGCGCGCGGCACGCTGCCGAACGACGCGCTGCTGCTGAATTTCTTTCCGCACATGCACGTGCGCGGCAAGCGCTTCGAGTACAACATTGTGCGCGCGGACGGAACGGTCGAACCGCTGCTCCGCGTGAACTATCACTTTCACTGGCAGATGAGCTACCGGCTGGCGCAGCCGCTGGCGCTGCAGGCCGGGACGGAAATGCAAGCGGTGGCCTGGTTCGACAACTCGAAAGACAATCCGCACAATCCGGATCCCACCGCGGCGGTGCGCTGGGGCGAACAAACTTACGACGAGATGATGGTGGGATTTTTCGACGTGGCCGTGGATCCCCGCCTGGACAAGCCGAAATTTTTCCAGCGCGCCCAGGCGGCGCCGGGAGGCGAAAAGTAACCCCCAGGACACTAGCGGAGGAAAAGCCGCGCAACCGCTATTTGTAGATTGAGTACGGGGCGGTACGCCGGGGCCGCGGCGTGCAAAACGCTGTGCTACATTGCGAAATTGGAGCAATTGCAGCACTTACTCCTGTGAGCACACAGACACCGATCGAGCCTCGCCGTCCCGTCTCGGCCCCGCCGGCGCCACCCGCGCCGCCGAAAATCCATCGCGTGGAAGTGACGTGGCACGCGGTCACCTACAAGACGGTGGCGATTTACGTCACGCTGATCTTCGTCATCATCATCGCGGGCTTGTTTCTGGCCAAACCCGACTGGACCAACATCGCCACGAAGAAACTTTCCGACGCGCTGGGCAATCCGGAAACGGATAACGCGCCGCCGTTGCAGACGCAGGCGAAATTCGTAAACCTGGACGGGCGCGTGCAGGTAAAGAAAGTGAATTCGGTCACCTGGGTGGACGCGGATTACCACACGGAACTGGATAAGGGCGACCTGATCCAGACGGGAAACGACGGAGCGGCGCGCATCACGTTTGCCGATGGAACCGAGTACACCATCAAGTCGGAAACGATGGTCACAGTGGAAGAGAACAACGTGACGCGGGACCACTCCAACACCGCCGTGCGCATCAACACCGGCACGGTGGACCTGGCGACGCCGACGTGGACTTCGCGGGATTCCAAGGCCGCGGTGAGCGTGGAAGACGCTACGGCCTACATGAAACAAAACAGCCGGGCGACGGTGAAGAACGATCCAAAGGAAAACGACCACGAGATTACGGTGGACACGGGCGCGGCGGAAGTGCAACGCGGCAACGAAAAGATCGAGTTGACGCAGTGGGAAAAGGCCAGCTTCCCGACGGGCGGAGCGACGACGAAAACGAACGTGCTGGCGCCGCCGGGGCTGATTGCGCCGCTGAACCTGGCGCCGATCATTTCCGAAACGCCGAAGACGGCGCAGATCCGGTTTGAATGGCAGGGCGTGGAAGGAGCGGTGGGCTACACGCTGCGAATCAGCACGACGACGATGTTCACCAAGCTGGTAAAGGAAGTGAAAGTGGCGGGGACGAGCGCGGAAGTGACCGGGCTGGACGCGGGCGATTACTTCTGGACAGTGACGGCTTCGGACGCGAAGAAAGAGACCAGCGAGTTCAGCGAGATTTTCAAGTTCAGCCTGGTGGCGCAGGGCAAATCGCAGGACATGATGCTGCAAATCGACGCGCCGCAGATTCACGGGCGCGTGGCGGAGATCATCGGGAAGACGGAGCCCGGCGCGGCGCTGATTATCAACGGGCAGCCGGTGGCGAACATCACTCCGGACGGAACTTTCCGCCACTTCACGGAACCGCTGGAGCCGGGGCAACACACGATCGTGGTGATCGGGTCGAACCGTCGCGGCGGCACGGCGAAACAAGAGATTTCCATCGTCGTACCGAAATAGTTTTTGCGGAGGCCCGGCGGCGGTTTTGCGTGGACCGCCGAATCCGGCGACAATGGAGGGTAGCCCCGTGGGGTGTCTGAAGACGGAGATCCTACCGAGCACGATCCTCTCCGCAGGGGGAAAGCAGTAATGAACAAGAATGGGTACAACCTGAGGTCGGTATTCAGTTTGTTTTCGTCCGACCTGGCCATCGATCTGGGGACCGCCAACACGCTGGTGTTTTCGCACGGGAAAGGGATTGTGGTGAACGAACCCTCGATCGTGGCGATCAACAAGGCGAGCGGCGAAGTGGTGGCGGTGGGCCGCGAGGCGAAAGACATGCTGGGGCGCACGCCGGGCAACGTGGTGGCCATCAAACCGATGAAGGACGGCGTGATCGCCGACTTCAAAGTCACAGAAAAAATGCTGACGTATTTCATTCAGAAAGCGCACAACCGGCGCGTGCTGGTGCACCCGCGCATCGTGATCGGAGTGCCGAGCGAGATTACGCCGGTGGAAAAGCGCGCCGTGCAGGACTCCGCGTATCGCGCGCGGGCAAGCGAAGTGTATTTGGTGGAACAAGCGATGGCGGCGGCCATCGGATCGGGCCTGCCGATTGAAGAGCCTTCGGGAAACATGGTGGTAGACATCGGCGGCGGCACGACGGATATCGCCGTGATTTCGATGAGCGGCATCGTGT
>JAJPIE010000019.1 GCA_021324935.1 Acidobacteriota bacterium | reverse complement strand
CATCGTGATTCGCGCAGGCCATACCGCCTCAAAGCGCGGAGACGTCCTGGCCGGCAACACCGTGCTTTACGGCGCGACCTCGGGCCAGCTCTTCATCGCCGGGCAAGTCGGCGAGCGCTTCGCAGTTCGCAACAGCGGTGCAGTCGCGGTCGTCGAGGGACTTGGACAACACGGATGCGAATACATGACCGGCGGCATTGCGGCCATTCTTGGCCCCGTCGGGCTGAATTTTGGCTCCGGAATGACGGGAGGGCTCGCTTACCTGCTGCGCAGCGAAATGGAGGACGTGCTCAACGCGGAATTCGTGCAGGCGCATGAACTGGAAGAAATAGAGGAACAACATCTCCGGGCGCTCATCGAATTGCACCATCAGCGCACCGGCAGCCCGAGGGCCGCGCGCATGCTCTCGCGGCACTCAATCCGCAATTTTGTCCGCATCCAGCCGATTCACCTCCAGGAATCGCTGGAAGGAGTTTGGCGCGCGTTTCGTTCCCAGGCGCCCGCGCCTCTTGGCGTTCCCGCCCAGGGGTTGTTGTCTGTTCCAGCCGCTTCTGCGCCGCACTACGCCTGATCGGTGTGGCCTAACCGTTTTCTAATGTAGAATTCGCTATACTGACCTGAAGAGAGTGGGGGTTATGGATTTCGACCAATTGACTACCTTTGTGCAGGTCGCGAAGTTGAAAAGTTTTTCGAAAGCGGGACAAAAGGTGTTCCGCTCGCAGTCCGCGGTTAGCGCGCAAATCCGGCAACTCGAGCAGGCTTACAAAGCCAAACTTCTCGATCGCTCCGCAAAATCCGTCGAGCTGACTCCCGCCGGCGAAGTGCTGTTCGAATACGCGGAGCGCTTGTTGCGCCTGCGCGACGAATCGATGCAGATTGTTGCGGACCGCGGCAGCGTCGTGCAAGGCCCGGTCACATTCGGAGCGAATGAAGCCACCTGCCTTTACCTGCTTCCCGACATCCTTTCCGAATTTAAACGCCGCTACCCCCTGGTGCACATCAGCATCTACCGGAATTTCAGCCACAAGATTCTGCAGCGGCTGGAGGAAGGCTCGCTCGACCTAGGCATCGTCACGTTGCCATTGAAATCGCCGAACCTGAAAATGCACGTGATCAACCGCGACCGCCTGCGCTTCATGGTCAGCAGCAAGAATCCGCTGGCGCAACGGAGCCACGTCACGCTGGAGGAAATCGTTTCCGCGCCGCTGATCTTCCCGAAGACCGGATACACGCGGCAGGTTTTGGACAAATTGTTTCGCCCGCACCGCTCTCGGCTGCAAATTGCCATGGAGCTTCCAAGCGTGGGCATGATCAAAACCTTTGTTGCCGCCGACGTGGGCATCTCCATCATCAGCGAGAGCTTCGCTCGCGATCAGGTGAAGAGCGGGGAAGTGAAGCTGCTCAACGTGGAAGGCGTGGACCTGTGGCGGGAGTTGGCGTTGGTTTATCGCCGGGACCGCAGCCTGCCGCGCGCCGTGCAAGCGCTGATTAATATGATTCGTGAGAGCCGGAAGCCGCCGGAAGCCCACGCATAAATCCAGCATGACGGGCTTCAGACGGTGTCCTACTGCGCCTGGTTGTGTGAGACTCAGGGCGCTCTCACCTATTTCTGGGTGAATTCCAGGCTGGCGATAGCGCGCATGATTACGTTCTCTTGAATCTGGATCAGGTCGGTGTCCGCGTAGGTCATTCCAAGGATCGTGAAAATCTCTCCGTTGCGCGCGACCACGGCCAATGCGCCCGACCAATCGTGCCCATCGGCCACTCCCCGGTAGTGATACTCAACTGCAGGCAGCCCGCTCACGGTGGTTTTTCGTTGCGAGATCAGGTGGTAGTTGTCGTACACCTCGCTCAGTTTCTTTTCCACTTCCTGAGCCGCCGGTTCCAGCGCCGTCTTCGATTTCTCGTAGCCGACGACCATCAGCGTCGATTCGTTGTCCGTGCCCATCGCCACGATCGCGTTCGGCAGGGTCTGGCCCGCATCGCCGATGATTTCCCAGCTCGGCGCCTTGTACATGCGGAAGGCGTACTCATGATTGATATAGAGATTCCCCTGGACCTCTTCTTTGATCGGAGGAGGCTCGGGTTTCGGGGGAGACGGTGGAGTCGCGTTTGCTGCGAGTGGGGCTTTGGGCGTGGCGCTGACAGTCTTGATTGGCGGCGGGGTAGCGTCGCTCTTCGCCGTGGTGAGTGGAATCTCTGGCCGTGCGGAGGCATTGCCGAGAATGGTGGCCGTCTTGGCTTGCTTGCTGGTTTCCACGGCCGGCGCCAACGCTTCATCTGAGGAACTCTTGCCGGCCGGTCCCGCACCTTTCCCCGCAGGCTTGGCCGCCGGTTTTTCTTCCGTGGCATCTGCCGGCGTATCCGGAATGATGGAAGCGATCTTATCTTTTTCCACCAGCACGTAGCCGAAGTCTGTTTTCACCTTGAACATGTTGTCTTCGTACGCGACGATCACGCCGTGCAGCTTTTTACCGTCTTTCAGGCGGATTTCGTCGGCACGCGCGGCTGGGGCGACTGCGCTCGCGGCCAGCAAAGCGGCTAGGCCCAGGATGGCTTGGGGACACCTGGCTGTATTCATGTGAAAAGTATGTGCCTGCCGGTACACACCCGCAAGGCTCACCCGGCCGGTGGTGTTCGGCGTGCTACCTCCGCCAGCAGTGCCGCGATGCGCCGGATGATGCGGTCGAGGTCGCCCAGGGCGGCGTCGAGGCGACTGCGGGTGGTTTCAGGCAGCCGCGCGTGGTTTTGCCGCAATGCCAGCGCCTCGGCGAGTACACGCAGTCCCTTGCGGTGCCGGGGGTTCAGACGTTCCCAAAGCCGTCGCTTGCCGCTGCGGTTGTGGCCCAGCCAGCCCTCGCCGCTTTCGGCCGGCTGGCCGTTCTGCGGTTCGGGTGAGCGTTCGGTCTTTTGCGATTGTCGAATCATGAAGTAAATGGCATGCTCCGTTTCCTACTTCAAACTCTCCAACTTCTCTCCATTGATATGCTCACCCTCCATCACCGTGCCGGTCACGCGCATGGCGCGTGTCTCGTAGATTAGTCCGCCGTATTTGTCATAAACGTCGGGGAAGAGAATGACTTCGAAGAGGCCGCGCTGGTCCTCCAGCGTGACGAACATCATGTTGCGGCAGCTTTTCGTGCCCACGTGCCGGTAGGTGACCACCCATCCACACAGTGTCACGCGTTTGCCATGCAGGGCAGGGAGTTCGTCGCTCCAGGTTTCGTCGTTGCGCGATAGAAAGTCGAGTGGGTGGCCGCTGACGCAAACCTCCAGAATCTCCCGCTCATAGCGGAGTTTTTGCTCGCGTGTGTAATCCGGCGCCGCGATCCCCCGCAGCATTTCCCCAACCACATCGTCGCTTTCCATCTCCGCAAACAAAGTTCCTGTCGCTGCCGAAGAAGTGGCGAGTGGCCCTTCGGCTTCGCTCAGGACAAGCGAGTGGCGAGTGGCGGGCGAAGAAGCCGGGGAGGTTAGGGAAGTGAATGAGGCAGAGGAAGTAAAGGATGAAGGCGAATCCTTTTTGTTGATGCCGGCAGGAAACTCATTCTTCCCCTTTATTTCTTTTATTTCCTTAACCCCCTTTCTTTTGATCTGCAACAAATTCCACTGCCACAACATCGCCGCCCGCGTCATGCCACTTACGTCGTCAAACGCCCCGCACTTGATCAGTGCCTCGATTTCGTCGCGCTCCGCCGGCACGCGCGCCAGAAAGTCTTGCAGCGAACAGAACATGCCCCGCGCCTCACGCTCGCGCACAATCGCCACAATCGTTTCGATGCGCAGCCCACGCACTTGCATCAAACCCACGCGCAGCGCCTTCCGCCCGTTCACGCCGCGTTCCGCCGTGTACTCCATGTGCGATCGGTTCACCGACGGCAGCCGTACCTCGATCCCCCAGCGTTTTGCTTCCTCCACGTACGCCGAAACGTGATAAAAGCCCGCGCCCGCGCTGCACATTGCCGCCAGGAATTCCGCCGTGTGATGCGTCTTCAGATAGGTCATGCGATACGAAATATCCGCATACGTCGCCGCGTGCGCCTTGCAGAACCCAAAGCCCGCGAATTTTTCCACCATCATCCAGGTCTCTTCGCGTTCCGTGCCCTGCAATCCCATGCGCTCCGCCGCCTTCAGGAATTTCCCGCGCAGGCGTTCGCGCTCACGCTGCCCGGAAAATTTGGCCGACGAGCGCCGGATCAGGTCCGCTTCCGCCAGCGACATGCTGCCCACGGCCTGCGCGATCTGCATCACCTGCTCCTGGTAAATACACACGCCCAGCGTGTCGCCCAGAATGCTCTTCAGCGATTCATGCGGAAACACCACCGGTTCTTTCCCGCGCAGCCGCTTCAGGAAAAGCTCTTTCGAGCCGTACTCCGCCGCTCCGGGCCGGATCAACGCCAGCGCCGCCGCCACTTCCTCCAGCGTGCGCGCCTTCATCGTGCGCAGCAGTCCGCGCATGCCCGGCGACTCGATCTGAAAAAGTCCCATCGTGCGCCCCGCGGCGATCACTTCGCATGTCGCCGGATCGTTTTCCGGTATGGCCTCGAAATCGATTGTGCGCGCCTTCGGGCACGGCGTAACTCCATCCGCTGCAACTCCTCTCCGATCCTTTACCTCCTCTACCTCTTGAACTTCCTTTCCCTCCTGCCTCTCAATGTTGTCCAGTGCCAGCGCCATGGTCGTCAGCCCGCGCTGCCCCAGCAGGTCCATCTTGATCAGCCCCAGCGCCTCAATTGCGTTCATATCGTATTGCGTCACTACGATGCCCTTGGTTGCGCGTTCGAGCGGCGCCAGATGCGTCAGCGGACGGGCGGAAATCACCGTGCCGCACGGATGAATGCCCAGGTGACGCGGCGCATCGTCCAGCCGCAGAGCCACCTGCAGGATCGTTTTCCACGGTTCGTCGTTTACCGGCAGCGTGCGGCCCTCCGGCAAATGTTTGACGGCTTCCAGAATTTCGCGCACCGGGCGGTGCGGGAGTCGCTTCGTGAACTGGTTCACTTCGCCCGGCGGCACGCCAAATACCTTGGCGATTTCGCGCACCGCCAACCGCGCGTGCATGGTGATGAAGCTGCCGATCATCGCCACGCGGGGACCTTGCGGGTCCCCCGCCACATGCGCCGCGCCCCAGCGCTCGTAGACGTAATCGAGCAGTTCGTCGCGCCGCGCCCCGCAAATATCGATGTCGATATCCGGGCAGTCGCCGCGCTGCACATTCAAAAAACGTTCGAAATAGAGCCCCCAGCGCAGCGGGCACACGCAGGAAATCCCCAGGCAGTAGGTGACCATCGAGCTTGCCGCCGACCCGCGCGCCACCGCCGGGATGCCGCGCCGCCGCGCCTCTTCGACGATGTCCCACACCAGGAGGAAATACGGCGCGAGGTGCAGCTTTTCGATTACTTCCAATTCATGCGTCAGCCGCGAAAGCACTTCCGGGCGCAACGGGCGGTAACGCCTGCGCGCGCCTTCGAAACTCAGCTTCCACAAATACGAAAACGCCGATTCGCCCTCCGGCACGGGAAACTCCGGAAAAATCGTCTTGCCCAGTTCAAGTTCCAGGTTGCAGCGGTCGGCGATTTCGAGCGTGGCGCGCAGCAGTTCCGGGTGATCCGGAAACAATCGCTGCATTTCCGCGGCGGGTTTGAACCACGCTTCGGGCGTGGTAATTTCCGGCGGCGCCACGGTGGTCAGCAATCCGCCGGTGCGGACGGCGTTCACCGCGCGATGGTGCAGATGCTCTTCCGGTTTCAGGAAGTGCACATGATTCGTCGCCACCAGCGGAATTGCCAACTCCCGCCCAACCCGCTGCGCCTCCCGCAACACCCGCCCGTCCCCCGCCGACAAATGCCGCACCGCGACATACAGCCGATCCCTAAAAATCTCTTTCAACGTTTGTAGGTGACGGTTCTTAGCAGGTCTGACCTGTTCCATCCCACTGCGTAAAATCTCCGCCGCCGGCCACAGTGCAATCACGCCCGTGCTGTGCGCCGCCAACTTTTCCAGCGTCACCGGCCTCCCCGTATCCTCCGCAAACACTTCCTGCCCCGGCCGCAACACGCCCAAATGCCGCAACGTCGTCAACTGGCACAAATTGCTGTAGCCCGCCGCATCCATCGCCAGTAAAACCATCGTGACGACTGGCGAAGCAGAGGAGGTAAAGGAAGTAAAGGACAAAGACGAATTCGCCGGCCGTACCGTCAACGATGGAGCCGCGCTCTCTTCTTCCTTTACCTCCTTTATTTCCTTAACCTTTTTTTCTTCCTCTTTCTCGTCACTCGCCACTCGCTTGCCCTGAGCGGAGCCGAAGGGCCATTCCTCACTTCTCTCGATTTCCAGCACGACGCCGACGATTGGCTTTATCCCCGCCGCCTTCGCTGCCTGATAAAAGGGAATGGCCGCATACATCCCATTGGTGTCGGTAAGCGCCACGGCGGGCATTTTCTGCTCCACCGCCGCGGCAATGATTTCCTCGGGAGGATTCACTCCCCGCAAGAACGAGTAATGGCTGTGACATTGCAAATGCACGAACATACGGCGACCTGTAGCAGCGACCGGCGGGAACCCGATCGGAGAATTCAGTAAAAGAACCGGAAAAGGAAGGGGAAATTAGATCGGAAATTTTTGTAGCTCAGGCCGTCAGGCCTGAGGTTTTTTCGAAATGTGGCCATGGCCGTGAAGCGGAAAGGGGCGGACCTAACAATGGGGAAAATCTCATCCCTGAAGGGATGAGCTATATCATCTCGACAGGCAAGGGGTGGAGAGCACCAGCCCGTTTTCCTTGGTGGCGTAATGCTCGCGCAGTTCCAGGCCTTTGCCGTAGAAGACCGCGTTCCAGCCGTAGCGGCCACGCACGCGGTCCACTTCGCGGTTGAGATACCACCGGCGGTTCGCGTCCGTGTCGAACAGTTCGTTCTGCCGCCGGTCGGCTTCGAGGTTCGTCACGCTGATGCCGATGTGGCGGACCGCCACGCGCCGTGCGAATAATTTCGCAAACAGTTCCTTGCCGGCCGCCAGCAATTCGCGCTCGTCGTTGGTCGTGCGTGGCAGCCGCATCGTCTGGTGCGCCGAATAGTGGTCCACATACCGCAGCCGCACGCCGATCGTGCGCGCTTGCTTGCCATACTCGCGCAGCGTGGCGCCAATCCTCTCGCTCAAATATTCGAGCAGACCGCCGAGAAATTCCGTGTCAATGGTGCCTCCTTCGATGGTGGTCTCGCGCGAGACAGATTTGGGCGTCGTCAGCGTCATCACCTCGCGCCCATCCAGGCCGCGTGCGCGTTCCCAGATCCGCTCGCCGGCGGCCTCGCCGAACGCCGCCACCAGTACGGGCTTGGGAATCATCCGCAATTGGCCGATTGTGGTGACGCCGCGCTCCGCCAGCGCGCCCGCGTGCGTGTGCCCGATGCCATGCAGCTTATCCACCGGCAACGGCGCCAGAAACGCCTCTTCGGTTCCCGGCGGAACGATGCGAAATCCGCGCGGCCGCTCCAGTCGCGACGCAATCGAGGCTACCACTTTCGTTCGCGCCGCGCCCACCGATACGCTCAATCCCGTTCTGCCGAGAATTTCCGCCTGCAGCCGCCGCAGTGTTGCTTCCAAATCCGGGTACAAGCGCTCCGTCCCGGCGAAGTCCATGTAAAAATCGTCCAGCGCCGCTGTTTCCACCGCCGGTGTGTAGGTCTCCAGGATGCGCCGCACACGCTCGGCAAACTCGGCGTAATGCTCGTATTTTCCAGGCACCACGATGGCCTTGGGGCAGATGCGCAGCGCATCGCGAAAGCTCATCGCCGTCTTCACGCCGCGGAATTTCGCTTCGTAACTCGCCGAAGCCACCACGCCGCGCCCCACCAGCACGGGCTTCCCGCGCAGCTTGGGATTCAGCACCTGTTCCACCGAAGCGAAAAACGCATCCACGTCCACGTGCACAGTGTGCGGTGCTTTTCCCTCTTTACGTGTTTTGCCAATCCAGTCTGAACGGAAAGTGGCGAGCTTCAGAAAGCGTAGCAGGGGAGATGATGAGTTTTCGGAGCAGTCCTCGCTGTCGTTGTGCAGGCCTTGCTCTGTGTGTTGTGGTCGAGCTTCAGATCGGCCTTCCACCTCTTTTTGTAGTTCCTGTGCGTGTAGAGGCGGCTTTATGCCGCCTTCTTCCTCTTGCAAGGCTGGCCTGCCGAAGCGGGCCACTTGCACCATGGCAGCGTCATGGTCGTTGCTCTGGAACTTGTCACTCGCCCCTCGCTCCTCGCCACTAGTTCTTTCGACACACGCTTCCATGGCAGCTCCTGGCAGGGAAGCGGGGCTTGCGCTACTTTAACGGGTGGCCCGCGGCCCGGGAGAGCCCGAAGGCAATGGAGCCACAGCCACCCGTTTCCCGTTTCCTCTACCGAAAGCGACTATAGGCGAATAAAAAGCGAAAGTCAACATCTATTTTTCCCAGCTCGCTTTTTCCCTTCTTTCCTGCTCACTCGCTCTTTCTCCTTCCGTCTATCGCTTTGGGCGTGTCCTATCCGAATCTCGCTTTCGCGAAATCCCTTTTCGCGAAATAAGGAAGGTGTGTTCGTGCGCAGCATTTCCCGTTTTCTGCTCGGCTTCTCGTTCGGTTTTGTGGTCTTCCTCACCAGCGCGCAGGCGCAATTCAAAAACGGCAGCCAGGCCACCGAACTCAATCTGCCCCGCCTCAGCCAGCACGGTGTGACCGGGCAAACCATCGGCATTAGCACCGTCACCATCAACTACAGCCGCCCGCTCGCCGACGGCCGCGAAATCTGGGGCAAGGTGGTGCCTTACGGACAAGTCTGGCGCGCGGGCGCCAATGAAAACACCACCATCACCTTTTCCGACGACGCCACCGTCGAAGGCAAGCCGTTGCCCGCAGGCACTTACGGCCTGCATATGATCCCCGGCAAGGAGCAATGGACGATCATCTTCTCGAAGAACTCCACCTCTTGGGGCAGCTTCAGCTACGACGAAAAAGAAGACGCCCTGCGCGTCACCGTGAAGCCCGCCAGCGGCGACTTCTTCGAGACCCTCACCTACACCTTCGACGACGTGAAGCCCGATTCCGCCCTGGCCACGCTGCGCTGGGAAAAAGCGGCTGTGCCATTTCGCGTCGGCTTCGACGTGAAAGAACTCACCCTCAAGAGCATTCACAACCAGTTGCGCAACGTCGGCGGCTTCACCTGGGCGGGATATGACGAAGCCGCGAACTGGTGTCTCGACAACGGCTACAACCTCGAAGAGGCGTTGAAGTGGGAAGACACGTCGATCGCGAACGAAGACCGTTTCGAAAATTGGGAGACGAAGTCGCGCATCCTGGCGGCGATGGGCAAGAAAGAGGATTCGAAGAAAGCGCTCGACACCGCGCTCAGTAAAGCCACCGCTCTGCAGCTTTACGTTTACGCCCGCGGCCTGCAGCGCACCGGCAATTCCGCCCTCGCGTTTGAGCTCTATCCCCAGGTGAGCAAGCGTGATCCCAACCACTGGCTCAGCCACGTCGCCCAGGCCCGCATCGCTTCCAAGGCGGGAGACTTCACCACGGCCTCGAAAGAAATGAAGGAAGCCATTGCCGCCGCTCCCGACGGCAACAAGACGCAGCTCGAAGGCTTGCTGGCCAAGCTCAACGCCAAGACCGACATCAATAACTAGAAGCCGTCTCGTAAATAATGAGGCCACCGGGAGGTCGGAGCTTTAGTTCACCCTGAGCCGCGAAGGCCTCCGGCAAAAACGCCTGGCGATCCTCCGATCTTCCTGCCCTATGTAGCGGCGGGACTTTAGACCCGCCCCTCTTGCCCCCCATACGGGCGAATGGCACACCCCAAAGAACCTGCTGGGGCCAGGATCATTCTTTTACATTGACTCCTCCCCCGCTGTCAGCAAACTCTCCGAAAAACGGTGCGCCACCCGGCACCCGCGTCCGGTCTCCTCGGGAGTTAGTGATCGTTAGTGGTCGATTGATATACTTTGCCGGTGTGTTCAAACCAGAAATGAAAATTCTCTGTCCCACCCGCCCGATTCTGATCGACGGAATTCATCTCGGGAAGCAAGTGCTGGTGGTGGCGCTGGGCATTGAAAGCAGCGGAGAAAAACACGTTTTGGGGTTGTGGCAGGGCGCGACGGAAAACACCACGGCGGTGAAGGCGTTGCTGGAAGACCTGGTGGCGCGCGGACTGAGCACGGAACGGCGCTACCTGTTCGTGATCGACGGAGCCAAAGCATTGCGTGCGGCCATCGAGCGCGTGTTCGGCGAGCGCGCCGAAGTACAGCGCTGCCAGATCCACAAACGGCGCAACGTGGCCGAGCATCTGCCGAAAAACGTCCAGAGCGATTACGACCGCCGCATCCGCAACGCCTACGCCATGACCGAGTACGCGGCGGCGAAAGCAGAGTTGGAGAAAATCTTCCGGCAACTGGAGCGAGTGAATCCCAGCGCGGCGCGCAGCCTGGAGGAAGGACTGGAGGAAACGCTGACGGTGCACCGGTTAGGCGTGGGCTGGCTGCTGCGCCGCACGCTGGCCTCCACCAATGCTATCGAGTCGTGCCTGTCGACCGTCGAGCGCGTGGCCCGCAACGTAAAACGCTGGCGCGCTGGCGAGCAAGCTTTGCGCTGGACGGCCACCGGCTTGGTGGAGGCACAGAAGAAATTCCGGCGAGTGAAAGGCTATCGGGAACTGGAACTCTTGCATCGCCGAATGAACCCATCGTTGACTCAACAGGCGCAGGTCGCGTAACGTGCAGAGAGTCGAGAGCCGCTGCGTTCAACTAAACCGGGGACAATTTCGTCGAACGAACTGGGAAGGTCTTATCGTCGAGCGTGATCGTCTTTTTGTTTTCGACGAGAGATTGTTCGTAGACAGTTAGAAGCGCTTCATCGAAGGACATTGCCATACCGCGATTCTATTACTTGAAAGGACTGATCCTGTGTTGGTTTGTCTACCGCGCCATGCTAGGATACACATCCGATTAAGTATCTTAAGCACTAGTACGGAGATTTCATGCCCAACACCACAGTTAAAACGACGGTCATCACTGTGATCGGCTCGATAGTGGTCGCGCTTCTCACAACAGTTGGAACCATTTGGTCAATACCGGAGGAATCCGCGAGACCAAAGACAAACTCGACGCGTTAAATGTTCAAGCTAATGCTTTCAAGCTGCCTGTCGGGACGGTCATAGCATCGCTGCTCAAGCCCTCCGAATTCGCGAAAGCAGTTGGTGACCCAGACACCTTTGATGTCACGAAAAGCAGGTGGACGCTGGCTGACGGCAAGTCCGTCTCAGGTACTCGTTGGGCGGCATTGCGTGCAAACGCCTCCGTTCCAAATCTGTGCGGTGTTTTCCTTAGAGGAAAGAACAACAGTAAACGACCAGATGTTAAAGAGTTGGAACTAGGCGATTTTGCCTCCGATACGGTCGGCCCTCATAAACACTACGTAAGGTACTACGATCCCAATGCGCCGGAAGCACAAGTCGGAGCCTCAATCCTGTGGGACGGGGGAAAACGCTTTACGGTCCGCCCCAACGATGACTTCGTTCAAGGGGTGCCCACCAGCGAGGCTTTACCTGAGACTAGTCCGAAAAACATCACGGTGAACTACTTCATAAAAATAAACGACTAAATTACTGCCCTGAGAGTCGCGCCTCATGAAGCATCTTATGGCCCACAGGCAGTGATGCTCACTGACACAATCAAACGCAGGTGCTTAGGGCAGACCGACCTGCAATGAATTCTCAGAGGTGTCACAACGGCAAATAGATTGTTGACTAAGCCGAATCCATTGTAGTAATAAGTTAGCAAAGTTCATGACGATGAAACGCATCCGCCAGTGGAGTTTAATTGCGTCAATCATTCTCGGGCTTATCCTCGCACTCAGCGCTTGTCTCTTTCTTCATTTTTATGCTTCGCCACGAACCTACACAGACGCTTCGTTGTTGGGCGGTCCAGCCGGATTAACAGTTCTTGCTATCGTAGTTGCGCTCTCTGCATATTTGCGTTCAGTTGCAACAGGAGCTGATGAGAAAAGACAAGAAATCCGGGCCAATAAGTCGCCTCTCTATCCGACATTGTCGCCAGACGGGAGCCGCAACCCTTGGACCACGAAAAAGCTGAATGCGCTCGATAATACTTATGAAAATTTGCACATAGCTGCATTCTTCTTGATTGCACTGAGTTTTGTGATCGCTGGACGCTTGTGGGCCGAGAGCGTCGTGAGGCTGAGTTCCGACTGGCTTCGACACGGCCAGTTGTTCTTTCGTCTTTGCGATGCGTTGATCTTGGAGTGGCTAACGCTATCATTTGTCGCTTTGGCAGTAATGCATCGGCGGGCTCGTATTCGCGACGAAGAAATTCGGGTCGCTGCTGAGTCGTACCGAACTCCGTAGGATGCTCTATGAACAATTGGAAATGGATTGTCCTCGGCTTGGCACTCATCGCTGTCTGCATCCCGGCGATCAACTGGCTCAGAGTGTATGAGCCTATCGCTATTTGGTTGGAGGGGATTGCCCTCGTAGCAATCTTCGTTCTGGACTCGCGGGAATATCGGAAGCAAGGCCAAGAACGGCTGAAAGAGGAACAAGAAAGAATAGATCAACACAAAGAAACTGCCGCGCAGATGGATATTTGGCGAAAGCAAATTCATGCGGACCGCGTGGCAGAGATATTTAGGGCCTTGCGAGCTTTTGAGAATTTTCTCGTTGATAGCGTACACAGAAATAGGTCGTTCGGGCCGGGCAGGGACTATTCAGAGTTTGGCAACCTGGGAACCCATCCGTACAGCAAAATCTTCCCGGCATATCTGAATCTCCAAGAAGCGTATTATCTGTCCTATCTTGTCTCCGACCCGCTAGCTGCCTACATGAAAGAGCGCATGGCAGAGGCAGACGGCCTACAAAGAGTCAAAGACCCGGAGGAATTTCACCGGAGGCTCGCCGAGTTCCATAAGAATTGGGACGTATACAAGATGGCGGCGAAGATCAGGGAGCTGTCTTAGGCCATTTTCCTGCCACACGTACCTATGAAAATTCTTGTTTGGAATTGCAAAATGGGTTTCTCGGGGAAGCGCCGATTCGTACGCCACCTTTGCCCCGACATCGCCGTTATCCCCGAATGTTCTCAAGAATCTATCCAGTCACCTGAAGGCGACCAGTTCGATGGGCGGTGGTTTGGGGAGAACCCAAAGAAAGGCCTCGGAGTTTTGGTCGCCAAGCCCTGGCGGATTCTTGAGTTTCGAGAACCACAGAGCAAATGGGCTGTTCCAATCTGGATAGGCGGCCCTCCTGACTTTCTCTTACTTGCCGTCTGGACAGCAAGAATCAAAGGAAGCGTCAAGGACAGCTACATCGGCCAGGCATGCCAAGCACTGGAAAACCATCCCGAATGGTTCAACGGCTTACCCGTCGTTATGTGCGGAGATTTCAATAGCAACGTAATCTGGGATGGTAAGAGAGAAAGGCACAATCATTCGTTCTTGGTGAAATTTCTGGCCGAGCGAAATATTGTTAGCGCCTATCATCAGTTTTTCTCTGAGCGCCAAGGCGAGGAGAAACGACCGACACATTATTTTTACCACCACAAGAATCGTGGCTACCACATCGATTATGTATTTCTGCCAGAGCTGTGGGCCAAGCGAATTGATACGGTCGAGGTTGGAAAATGGGGGAAATGGGCAAAAGTCAGCGACCATGTGCCTTTGATTGTCGAAGTAGGCGGGTGGAGCAGGCCTTAGGGTGGCGAAGTGAGGTGTGGGTCCCGCACCCTTCGGTTTTAAGGGTGCGGATTTTCTCCTGGGTTTGTTCGTTCCCTCAGCGAATCGATGGCGATCAATCCGCGTTCGCCTTTCGCGTAGTGCGACCAACTGCTCCACGGCCAATCCTTCGGGTGCGCCACCAGTTTTCGCTCCACCGGATTCTTGTGCATGTAATTCAGTTTTTCGCGGACCTTCTTCTCGCTCCACACGTTAAAGTCGTAGAAGCGTCGTTGCCAAAACGAAGGAGATTCCTTGACCTCGGAGGCGAACGGAAGCCGCAACTGTCCGTTCGGGGAACTTTTTCTTCCGCGCAGGGAACGCGACACCTTCTGCTTCAAAACCTGAAGGACCTTGGCGGGTGGCACACCCTTAGCCACGAAGTTGATCGTGTGCCTGGAGAACACTTCTGGGGTGGCCTTTCCTTGCGGGTTTTGCAAGGATGGGCCGCTCTTCTCTTTGTCTTTTTCCTCCGCGCCCAAGACGTGTCCCTTCCTCCATGCCCCGCTCCCGTGCATGCAACAACACCCCTCGGTCACGCAAGCATTCCCAACCACAGGAGAAGACACGCCAGACCGGACATGACCGAAAAGTCCGGCTCATTCGAATCTTACCTCGTTAAATAGTTATTGACATAGTAAACAAACCTGTGCTATCCTTCCTCGTGAGAATCGAGCACCAGTCCGCCCAACCTCCCTCCTCTTTCGCGAATTGCTCTCCTTTCTTCAGTTCTCTCGTCATTTTTCCCGACTCGGAACGCCAATCTTCGCGTAATTTTCGCGTTACATCCCGCAACTCCTTTCCTTTCTGCTCTTACAGCCATTTCCACCCCTTTCATCCGCTAAGTCCTTTCACTGCCACTCTTACGCGAATCCCCCGGGGTACCCTCTTCTGCCGATCCTCTCAGATGGGAACGCACCCCGCCACGGCAACTGCCTCAGAACACGCGGCCCAACTGGAAGAACCACTTGCGATGCCCGGAATCTCCGGCGCTCCCGCCGATCAGGATCGGGCCAAATGCGGTCTCCACCAGCACGCCCGCGCCGCCGTCGCCGGAGAGCTTGGGGGCATGGAATGGATCGCCATAGATTTTTCCGACTTCAGCAAATCCCGTGGCGTACACCTGTTTTCCAAGGAACGGCGGCAATTGGAAGATTTTGTGGAGGTACCCGGTCCGGCCCAGGAAATATTGATTGCCGACCAGTTCGTTCAGGCCATAGGCGCTGAGGCGCCCGACGCCTCCCAGGAAAAACGCGGGCGTTCCAAGCGAAGCGCGCCCAAAGGTCGATCCTCCTTCGCCCAGGATGTAGAGCGACCCGCTGGTCGAAACCGGCTGGAAATATTGCAAGTACTGTTGCAGCGAAGGGTACGCTTGCGTTGCCAGCGGTGTGGTGTCATACCACTCGAAGAGCGTTTGCGCGTAGTAGCCCTTCGTCGGAATCACCGGCTCATTGGTGTGGTCCAGAATATAACGGAGATGGAACGCGCCCGATCGTCCTTCGGCCGAGGCAAAATCCGGCGTTCCCAGACGCAGCGTGAAATCGTCATAGCCGATTCCGTAGCCCACGCGCAATTCGTTGAACCGGTTGAATGCGTAGCCCAGATCCATACCTCCGTCCACGTCGTCCACGCGGTAGATCGCGCGCGGATCGGTCTTTTGATAGATCTTGAAATTCGTCTGGTCCGCGTGGATGTACGGAGCGAAGAACCATTTGCCGAGCGGCTTGAAGGGGCGGTACAACTCGGTGCGGATGCCGTAGGTCTCCCCAAATTGCAAATCCGTGCGCCACTCGGAGCGGTAGCCCCAGACGTCCATCGCCGTCAGGCGCACACCCATCGTAAAGTTGACGTCCTCCGGCTGGCTGCCGTCGATCTGCACCGAGGGCAGCAGGAAGGGCGGCGCATACGTCTTTTCATGCACGCGGATCAGCAGTCCCGTCTGGCCGTCGTCGTTGACAATCTCATAAGTAATGCTGTCGTAGCGCCCCACGCCGGTCATGCGCGTCAGCAACTTGTCGAGTGCCGCGGTATCCAGCGGCTTGCCGACCAGGCGTTTCATCAATTGCTCGATGTTTTTCGCGCCTTCGCGATCCGCGCCCTCCACGCGCACAAATTGCGGAACCCCGATGGCGCCGCGCTCGCGGGTTTTTTTCTCCTGCAGGTATTCCGCCCAGGCGGCATCATCCAGCATGTAGCCTTTCAGAATTTGCGCCTTGGCCTGCGCCGCGTCGTAGCCTTGCTGAATGAGTTCGTCGGTTTTTTGATAATCGGACGTGGAATATTTTTGGACATCCGCCTTGACGATGAGGTCCGCGCCCGCCATGCCGCGAATCTCGGTCTCCGCAATCACGAGTTCCACGGAGCGCCCCAAAACGCTGAAAGCCGACTGAATGTCCTTCGCCGTTGCCGGCGAAGTCTCCAGATGGACGGCGATCACCACGTCCGCGCCCATCTGCCGCACCACGTCGGTCGGCAGATTGTCCACCAGCCCGCCGTCCACAAAGATCTTGTTATCCTGGCGAACCGGCGCGAACACGCCGGGGATGGACATCGTGGCGCGCATGGCGTCCGACAGCGATCCGCTCTGAAAAACATAAGCCTTCCCGGAAATCAGCTCCGTGGAAACGCAACGGAAAGGAATGGGCAGTTCGTCAAAGGAAGAAATACCGGAATAATTCAGCGTTTCGCGGTCGATCAGCAGGTTGATCTGATGCCCGGAGTTCAATCCTGGCGGCAGCGAAGCGCCATTTTTCAGCCCGATGGTAATGGAATTGGGCACCGCCCGCGCGTCTTCTTTTCGCCGGAACGACAGGTCGGTGTACGGCGTGCCGCCGCCGAGCAGCAGGGCCCAGTCGGCCTTTTCCAGCATGGTTCGCAATTCTTCCACGGACTTTCCCGTGGCGTACATGCCACCCACCAGGCCGCCCATGCTGGTTCCTGCGATGTAATCGATCGGGATGTGGTGCTCTTCAAACCACTTCAGGACGCCGATGTGCGCTTCGCCGAGCGCCCCTCCGCCTTCCAGCGCCACGCCGATCTTCAAGCGTCCCTGCGCTTGGCTGGGGGCGGGCTTGGTTCGCTCCGTGGCTTGCGCGCTGCTCGGGGGAATTTGCGGCTCCTGCGCCAAGCAGGGCATCGACAGGAAAGGAAGCAGAAGAATGGCACACAAGAAGCGCATGGAGAACCTCACGGGAAATCCGTCTGGGGCGAAGGCGTGACGCCCCATGTTACCTAGGATTGCAAATCTGGCAAACCAGAAGTCCGGCAGAAAATGCGCGCTCTGGGAATTTTATGGGCGGAAAAGCTTCTGTTTGCCACGTGGTGCCGCGAAGCCAGCCCGGATTGCGTGAAGGTTCCCGCGCGCCACCACATCACAATTCCTGCGCGCCGCGGATGCACCGGAGGGTCAGACGTTGGCTTCGTCTTCCGGATGCCGCTGACGATGCGCCAGCGCCACGCCGGCCAAGACCAGGATGCCGCCAATGATTTGCGCCAGAGTGAGCGGCTCATTCAGCAGCACCGCCGCCATCGCGGCGGTCAAAGGTCCCTGTGTCAGCAGGCTGATCGAGGTGAGCGTCGCCGGCAAATGGCCCAGCGCATAGGTCAGAAAAAGATATCCGCCCAATTGCGAAACCAGGCCCAGCCCAAGCACAGCCCACAGCGTCCTTCCATGCGGCATGCGCAACGAAATACCCATCATCCAATTCAGCAGGAGGAGCGCCAAGGTGCTGGCAATCATCGCCAGACGCAGGAACGACAGCGTGCCCGTAGAGCCGCGAATCTTTTCAGTCACCATCAAATAAACCGCGAAGCATGCCGAAGCCGCCAGCGCCATAAGGTCGCCGATGCCGATCTGAGCGTGGTGCCTCAAGTCCGCCCACAAAATCACCACCGCTCCGACGATGGCCATCAGCAGGCCAATCCAGAATGCGCGGGCCGGGGGCTTGCGAAGAACCAGCCAGGTGAGCAAGCCCACAAAAATCGGGGTGTTGTTGCCAAGCAGCGTGGCGTTCGCGGCGGAAGTGCGCAGGATCGAAGTGTTATATAGCGCGAGGTCGAATGAGAAGAACAGCCCTCCGAAGGCAATGATGCCCAGGGTGCGCCAGTCGACGGGATCGCGCCGGCGGTCAAAGAAAAATGTCGGGAGCAAGATCAGCGCCGGAAACAGCATCCGGTAAAAGGCGGAGGCGGGGCCGGGAATGTCCGTCCAGCGAACGAAAATCGCCGACCATGCGATACACACTACGCCGCCAACCAGCGCCAGATAGGCGGGGAGTCGCTTGGGGCGAAGCGTATCCTGAATGGTGATGGCTTCTTGTGCTTCCAATTCTGTCCCTCTGGTGTTTTGCCGATCAGGATTCCATCGGCGCGAGGCGATTCCTGAGTATCCCATGCAAAGCCCGGGAGAACAGGTGCCGAATTGGCCGCTTGCCGCCTCGTGTTGCTTGCCGCAACCTTTCCCGAGGGCTAGGGTTTGAAGCAGGGTCTGAAGGTGTGCTTCAGGCCAAAGGAAGCCGTCATGGCCCCAAATCTCCCCAAGATTCCGCAAATCCCGGCCGGTGCTGAGCGTGGTCCGGAGAGGCTGAGTGTGCTGCGCTGGGCGTTCCGGATCGTGCGCTGGTCCACCTATCTTGCCGCGCTAATTACCATCATCCTGTTGCTGCGCAAGTCACCGCCGCCCCCGGTGGTGGCGACGCCGCAGGCCGCGGCCAGCGCGGAGCAAAAGCTTTTGCAGGCGGAACAAACCGTTTCGCAGGGACAGTCGGCCACCCTGCGGTTAAATCAGGACGAAGTAAACTCCTACCTAGCCAAACATCTCGACCTGGCGCAGCAGAATTCCGCCTCTTCCAGCGGCGGCTCAGGCCAGCAAACCTCATCTTCCGCTGCGCTGGACGGAGGCCCGGGAAACCTCACGCCGGCGGATATCGAGCAGGCCAAATCTTCGGTGAAAGACGTGAAGGTGACGATGGAAGGCGATCAGGTACACGCTTATGTGGTGTTCGACCTCCACGGAAAGGACATGACGCTGGACCTGGTGGGAAAGCTGGGGGCGCAGGATGGCTACCTGAGATTCGAGCCCGTCAGCGGAAAAATCGGCGCCTTGCCCATTCCGCAATCCGCGTTGGAGAGCGCGGTGCGCCAGTTGATGGACTCTCCCGAGAACCGGGAGAAGCTAAAGCTGCCATCCGACGTTTCCGATTTACACATCGAAGACGGCCAACTGGTCACCAAGTACCACTGAGAGTTGGGGTGATTAAGCCCCCCGCTGGTCCCGGATTACCGCCGCCCAGAAAATCCAGAGTCCCGTACAGATTGCCAGCGACAATCGCGCATCGATCATCGCCGCGCTGGTCGCCAGGATATAAAGCGGCGGGCCGATGCGGTAGTTGCGCAGTGTCGTCTCGATGAATTTTTGCGAGGCGTGCTGCGAGAGCAGATGTGGCCGGAAGGCTCCATAGGTAAAGAGCGAAAAGCAAATCGCCACGAAAACAAACGTGCCCGCATAAAAGCCCGCGGCCATCTTGGCGGCGGAAGAATCCAGATAAGCGGCCAGTACAGACGTAGGGTAAGGAACAAAGGTAATCACCAGAAGCAGGCATCCGTTGGTGAAATGCAGCCACGAATCGGTGCGATGTACGTTGCGCAGGATGGCGTGGTGATGCATCCACATGATCAGGATGGTAAAGAAGCTCGTGACCAGCGCAAGGTAACTCGGCCACAAATGCAGCAGCGCCTTGCCGAGGGCCGCAGAATTCGCTCCGCTGGAGGGAAGGGCGGGAACCTTCAGTTCGAGCACCAGCAAAGTAATAGCGATGGCGAAAACACCGTCGCTGAAGGCTTCCAGGCGACTGGTCTCCTTTTCGCCTTGATGGTTGGCCGGGGGTTCCATGGGAGATAGGTCGAAAACTGCCCATGAGACTATCAGTGATTGCGCCAAAATCGAAGCAGGTCTGGAATCATCACCGCGAGCATACCCCGGCCTCCCCAGGTTGAGCCCGAACGGAAAACCGTCGCCTGCACGCAAACCTTACTGAAATTGTGGAGGGATGCAAACGTCGCAGCTATACTGGGACTCCGCTGGAGGTCAGGGGATTTCACATGGACAATCGTGAAGAAGAGAACAAGCGGCGGGACGCCGAGCTGGGAATGAACCGCGAGATCACTCGCCGCGATTTTCTGAACGGCGTGGCAGTCGGCACCGGCGCTGCGCTGCTAGGTGGCGCTCTCAGCGCGCAACAATTGCTGGCGGCCGGTGCGCTTGACGAATTTGCTCCGGAAAAGGCACCCGACTATTACCCGCCAGCCCGCATGGGAATTCGCGGAAACCACGACGGCTCGTTTGCCACGGCGCATCGCCTGCGCGACGGGGCTTCCACGGATTCCTTCGGCGATCCCATCCAGACTGGCGAAGCATACGATCTCGTGGTAGTTGGAGGCGGCATCAGCGGCCTTGCCGCCGCCTATCGTTTCCGACAGAAAACCGGCAACGGCGCCAAAATCCTGATTCTCGATAACCACGATGATTTCGGGGGCCATGCCAAACGCAACGAATTCCAGACGGGCGGTCGGATGGTCCTTTCTTACGGCGGCACGCAATCCATCGAAAGCCCCGGAAGATATAGCGCCGAGGCAAAAACATTGCTGGAAGAGCTCGGAATCGACACTCAGAAATTCTATAAAGCATACGACACGAATCTGTACGCGAAGCGCGGCACGGCGGCGTTCTTTGACAAGGAAACTTTCGGCGAGGACAAGCTGATCCCCGGCATGAACACGACGCCGTGGGCCGAATTCCTTGGCAAGGCTCCGCTCACCGACGCCGTTAAAAAAGATATCGCGCGGGTCTATTCCGAAAAAGTGGACTACCTACCAGGGCTTTCGCACCAGGAGAAAGTCGCGGCGCTTCGCAAAATGAGCTACGCGGAATACCTGACCAAGCATTGCAAGCTGATCCCGGAAGCGCTGCCGTTCTTCCAGACCTTCACGCACGATCTGTTTTGCGTCGGCATCGAGGGGGTTCCGGCCTATCTGTGCTATGAAGCGGGGGATGACTACGGGTC
The DNA here is from genome assembly GCA_021324935.1 of Acidobacteriota bacterium. Lineage (GTDB taxonomy): Bacteria > Acidobacteriota > Terriglobia > Acidiferrales > UBA7541 > Acidiferrum. Next base: position 16,596 of record JAJPIE010000019.1, on the reverse strand, counting down.
GTTCACCTATCCTGGATTCGATGGCTTGGGTTTTCCGGAGCACGAAAAGGAAGAACCGTACATCTTTCATTTTCCTGACGGCAACGCGTCGATTGCGCGCTTGCTGGTGCGTTCGCTCCTTCCCGACGCGATGCCCGGAAATTCCATGGAAGACGTGGTCACGGCGAAGGCCAATTACGCGAAGCTCGATGAAGCCGAGAGCGCCGTTCGAATTCGCCTGAACAGCACGGCTGTGAACGTGAAGCACGGGGGCGCGAAGGGCGCGGGGCAGGAAGTGGAAGTGTGTTATCGCCGCGGCGGCAAGCTGCACGTGGTGAAAGGGAAGTATTGCGTTCTGGCGTGTTACAACGTAATGATTCCGTACATCTGTCCGGAGCTGCCCGGCGCGCAAAAGGAAGCGCTCTCGTATCTGGTGAAAGCGCCGCTGGTTTATACGCACGTGGCGCTTCGCAACTGGAGTTCGTTTGCGAATCTGGGCATTCACCAGGTTGTCGCACCCGGCAGCTACCACACCTATACGGCACTCGATTTTCCCGTGAGCCTAGGCAAGTACGAATTTCCCGCCAAGCCAGAAGAACCTGCCGTTCTATTCATGCTGCGAACTCCCTGCAAGCCCGGCCTGCCGGTGCGCGACCAGAATCGTGCCGGCCGCTACGAACTGCTGCAAACCCCTTACGCCCAATTCGAGCGCAATATTCGCGACCAACTCGGGCGCATGCTGAGCAGTGGCGGTTTTGATCCCGCCCGCGATATCGAAGGCATCATCGTGAACCGCTGGGCGCACGGTTACGCGTTCACGCCATTCGGGCTGGACCTACCGGACTGGAAGCCCGGCGAAGAACCCTGGGTAGTTGGCCGAAAACCGTTCGGGCGGATTGGCATCGCCAATTCCGATGCGGGTGCGAGCGCGTACACGGATGCGGCCATCGATCAGGCTTATCGTGCGGTGAATGAAATTCTTTCGGGACCTGCCTAAAGGAAGTTTCCGCATGCCTCGGCGGGACGAAGGTTGCTCCGAAGCTGTGAGGACACGCCCCTTCCAACGCGGCGAATCGCGCGAACCATGCTTGTTGCATTGATTCTTCCGCAATTTTCGCAAAGGAAGTCCTCGAAGCAAGCCCGGGCCGGCTTACTCTTTGAGCAGAGAAAGTTGTTCCGTACTTAAATTGTGAGAGGACCCGCCCCATGAGGATCAAGTTTCTAAGTATTGGCGTTCTTTTGCTGGCAGGAACAGGGCTAGTGGTGCGTGGCCAGAACGCAGAAACAGACGAAGTCGGGCGCATCCAGGCGCTGGAACTTGCCTGGAACCACGCACTGGAAGCAAAAGACGCCAAAGCCCTGGACATGCTGCTGGCCAATACGATGATTTCGGTGGACATTGACGGGAGCATCGTGAACAAAGGCGAATTTCTCGCCAGCATAAAAGCACCCGATTATCAGCCTTCGCAAGCGGTAACAGAGCAAAGCAGCGTGCAGATGTATGGGGATGCGGCGGTGGTGGCGGGCATTTTCCGGGTGAAGGGAACCGACAAAGGAAAAGCCTACGTGCACCGCGAGCGTTTCGTGGACACCTGGATCAAAATCAACGGAACCTGGCAATGCGTGGCAACCACGTCTGCCCTGATGACGGCCAAGCAGGCAGCGGACTGAAAAAGTCAGCAGGAACGGAAAACGAAATTGGCACTGGTTGCATGGTTCGGAGGCGATTGCAGCCTATTGTCCGGATGCCTCGCGGCGCTGTAAAACGGCCATCACCGAAGTGCCAAGGAATTTTTGCGGCACTGGTTCGCAGCGGGAGACGAGACCAAGCGCCCGGTTGAGGATGGGACTTCGCGCATCAAAGCCCTGTGAGATGATCTTGCGCTCGTCTTGCTTGCCCAATAGCAGGAGCTTGCGAAGGGCTAGCGTGGGAAGTAAAGGCAAGCCCCAGTAAGTCCATCCGGCAATCACCAGGCCATTGCGATTGGCTGTTGCCCCCAGCGTTTTGAAGGAATAGCGCCGCTGGTGACCGGCCGCGACGTCATACGCCGAGAATGCCCATTGGCCCGCGGGAACGTTGACAATTAAACCGCCGAGCGGGGCCAGATGAAAACACACGGCGTCGAGAAAATACCGTTCATCCGAGAGATGTTCCAGCACGTCGAAGAGAAAGATGAGATCGAAGCGCCCGCGCAGCGCCGCCTCGCGCTGAAAAATGTCGTAACAGCAGACTTTGCTGAAGCGGCTGATATTTTGCTTGAGGGCGAAATCGTTCAGGTCAAAGCCCGTCACCGGTTTCGCAAACCCATCTTCGATTTGCCGCTGCAATAAGCCGTGCCCGCAGCCGATCTCCGCCAACTCTCGCGCACCGGATACGATTTCTCCGGCGAGCTTCCGAAGAACCTCAAATCGCCGGCGAACCCAGAAATGATCGAGTGCGGCGATTTCAAACCAGCTATCCGCCATGCTGACCCCGGCGGGCGCGGATAAATATTCAATGGCCCGGGCTGGAGGAGTTGCGTGCGAGGGGGCACCCATTGTCACGGCGGGTTGAGACATCAGACTTTTTGGCGTCCCGGGCCTGCGAAGAGTCCGGCTTGCGTGCGGCGGCTCTCCGGACGCGCCAGCAAGTTCAGCGGGTGCTCCTTGCTGCGGAAAACTTCACCGACGATGTAGTTGGGCCGCCGCTTCGTCTCTTCATAGATGCGGCCGACATACTCTCCGATGACCCCGAGAAAGAAAAGCAGCACCCCGGACATAAACGTGATCAAAAGGATCAGAGCCGTAAAACCCTGCGGAGAGCGGTTGAACACGAATTTTTGGATGATGGAGTAGATCCCGTAGAGCATCGAGATTCCAACCGCGACTGCCCCAAACATCGCGGCCGCGCGGATGGGCACAATTGAAAACGCGAACAAGCCATCGGACGCCAGCTTCAGCAGGCGCAGGAAGCCATACTTGCTTTTGCCAGAGTGTCGCTCCGATCGCTCGACCGGGATGCCCGTCTGGCGGTAGCCAACCCAGGTGCGCAGGCCGCGCAAGTATCGATGATGCTCCGGCAGGCGGCGGATCTCGTCCACGACGCGTCTCGACATCAGCCCAAAATCCCCCGTATCCAGTGGCAGGCGGATGTCGGAAAGCTTCGCCATCAACCGGTAGAAGAGGAAGTAGCACAAGCGCAGCGGCCAGGCTTCCTTGCGGCCGGTCCGCTGTGCGTAAACTACGTCGAAGCCTTCGTGGAATCGGTCGACAAGCGCGGGGATCGCTTCGGGATTATCCTGAAGGTCACCGTCCATGACCACGACCGCATCGCCGGTAACGTGGTCGAGCGCGGCGCTTAGTGCCGCCTGATGGCCGAAATTCCTCGAGAGCGTCACAACAACGATTCGCGGGTCGTGTTCCGCCGCTTCGCGAACCAGCGAAAGGCTCCGGTCCGTGCTGCCATCGTCCACAAACAGGAGTTCATGGGGCCCGCCCAACAATGCATCGAGCACGGCCAGCGTGCGGCGCAGAAGTTCCGGCAGCACGGTCTCTTCGTTGTGCAGCGGAATGGCCACGGAAAGTCGAAAGCCGTCGCTCATCGGTTAGCCAAGTCCTCGCAAAGCCTGCGCTCGTGGGGCGTCCCGCTCAATCTCCGGGGATTTTCCAGAGACTCGACCCTTGGATGTGCCCCTTCGCCGCAAAGCTCAGATACTCGCGGCCTCCTGGCGAGGGCCATCCCAGCTTTTATTCCAACACGCCCTTGCGGGGAAGAGAAGGAAGAGTTGACGCGAAGGTGCCCGGCTAGTGAATCGCGGAGTTTTCACCCATCGGCTGAGTCAGCCGGATACCTGTGTTCCCGCGGTCCTGTTGCCTGCCAGGCGCGGAGGTTCGGCGAAAGGACTCCCGAGATGGAATCGCGGTTCTTCGGGGAAGCAGTATTGGCGATAGGTTAAGCGTTTTTTCTCGCCAAACGGCCTCCATTTGTGGAAAATGTTCGCTGGCCGGCCATTCGACCCGGCCGCTCGGTTTTGACTTGGTCGTCAGGGGACCTTCGATGGCTCGTGAATCCAGGCGTGGTTTCCTGCGGAAGGCAGCAGCTACCGGAATCGCCCTCTCCGCCGATTGCGCGTTTGGGGGCCTTGCAAGAGCCCGCCAAGCGGCATCGCCTTCGTCTTCCCCGTATAAGTTCTATCTCGACACCCGTCGCACTCTGCCAACACTGGATCGCAACATCTTTGGCTCGTTTCTGGAGCATCTCGGCCGCGCCATCTACGAAGGCATTTACGATCCCAATTCCAAGCTGGCCGATGCAAACGGCTTCCGGAGCGACGTGTTGCAGGAAATTCGCAAGTTGAAAGTACCCATTGTCCGCTATCCGGGTGGGAATTTTGTCTCCGGCTATCATTGGCTGGACGGTGTCGGGCCGAAGGCGGACCGTTCCGCGGTTCTGGACAAAGCTTGGAATACCATCGACACCAATCAGTTCGGAACGAACGAGTTTCTTGCCTGGTGCAAGGCGGTGGGAGCCGAACCTTTGTTCGCCGTCAACCTTGGCACGGGCACGCCGGAATCTGCCGCGGCCCTGGTGGAATATTGCAACGTCGAAAAGGGGACCAAGTGGAGCGATCTGCGCCGTAAACACGGCGTCGCGGAACCCCACAACGTCAAGCGTTGGTGCCTGGGCAATGAAATGGACGGCCCGTGGCAGATCGGTCATATGTCTGCCAGCGAGTACGGCGAAAAGGCCGCCGACGCGGCGCGGCAAATGCGCTACGTGGATGACTCGCTCCAGCTCGTGGCTTGTGGATCCAGCGGCCCCTTCATGCCGACCTACCTCCAGTGGGACCGCGAAGTCCTCGAACAGTGCTTCGACTACGTTGACGCCGTCTCCCTGCATCGTTATTTCGGGAATGGCAAGGAAACCGACGGCGACTCGTCGCGATTTCTGGCGCTGAATCTCAGCATGGACAAGCAGATTGCCGAAGTTGCTTCCGTCTGCGATTACGTGCAGGGAAGGAAAAAGTCCTCCAAGCGGCTGTGGCTCTCGTTCGATGAATGGAATGTCTGGTATCGGGCGAACAGCGGTTCGGCGGTCAACGGGAACCGGCAAATCGCTCCCCATCTGCTGGAAGAGGTCTACAATCTCGAAGACGCACTGCTGGTGGGGGGGCTGATCAACTCACTGGTGCGCAACTCGAATCGCGTGCGCGTCGCCTGCCTGGCGCAACTCATCAACGTCATCGCGCCCATCATGACCAACGGGAACGGCCTCTATCGCCAGACGATCTACTATCCTTATTCTTGGGCGCTTGATTACGCGCATGGCGCCGCGCTCGAAGTTTTGCGAGAGCCGGGAGCGACCTACGAAGTGCCGGAACTCGGCCAGGTTCCGTACGTGGATGTGGCCGGGACCTTCGATTCCGCAGGCGGAACGGTCTCGCTCTTCCTCCTCAATCGCGATCTGAACAAATCGCGCCAGGTGGAATGGAATTGGGAGTCCGGCGGAAGCAGCCGTTTGCTGGCAGGTTGGGTGCTGACGGGGAAAGATCTGAAAGCGGTCAATGGGTTCGACAAGCCGGACCGCGTGGAGCCGCAAGCGGCCGAAAGACCGGTGAACTCCGGAACGACGACGCGAGTGGAATTGCCGCCAAGGTCCTATTCGGTGTACCAGTGGGCGATGTAGTTTTTCGAGGAGAAAGAAATGTCGGTGCTTCATACAGGCATGGTACTTTTCTTGGGTCTTACACTCATGACACTGAAATCCACTGGCGATCCCGGGAGCGCTCCGAAAGTGGAAGTTCAGCCGTTTGGCACCCTAAGTTCCGGCCAGAAAACCGACTTGTATACGCTGAAGAACGACAAGGGAATGAGCGTCTCGATCACCAACTACGGTGCAACGATTGTCGCCATCAAGGTTCCGGATCGCACTGGAAAAGTGGAGGACATCACGCTAGGGTTTGACTCCGCGAAGGAGTACGAGGAAGGGAAGGCTTACTTCGGAGCGACCGTGGGCCGCTACGGCAACCGCATCGCGCACGGGACATTTATGCTCGACGGCAAAACCTATAGACTGCCGAAAAACAATGGCGACAATACCCTCCACGGGGGCATCAACGGCTTCAACAAGAAACTGTGGAGCGTCAGGGAAATTCCCAGCGCGGACGGGCCGGCTTTGCAATGCACCTACATGAGCCCCGACGGCGAGGAAGGCTTTCCCGGAACGCTCACTGCAACGGTGGTCTTCACGCTCTACCAGGACAAAAACGAGCTGCGAATCGACTATTCGGCGACCACCGACAAGCCCACCGTGGTGAATCTGACCAACCATAGTTATTTCGATCTCGCGGGGCAGAACCACGGGAGCATTCTCGGCGAAACGCTGCAGCTCAACGCCACCCGCTTCACTCCCGTTGATTCCGCCCTGATCCCCACCGGCGAACTGCGCGAAGTGAAGAACACGCCGTTTGACTTTACCCATCCGGTGGCCATTGGCAAGCGCATCGACGCGGCCGACGAACAACTTAAGTTCGGCCAGGGCTACGATCACAACTGGGTTTTGGATAAACCGAAGGGTGGAACTCGCGCGGCGCTCGCCGCCATTGCGCACGATCCGACGAGCGGCCGAGTGCTGGAAGTTCTAACCACGGAGCCCGGCGTGCAGTTTTACACTGGCAATTTTCTGGATGGCACGGTGAAGGGCAAGGGCGGCTATGAGTATCCGCGCCGCTCGGCGTTCTGCCTGGAGACGCAGCACTTCCCGGATTCGCCAAACCATCCGAATTTCCCTTCGACAACGCTTTTGCCGGGCAATGAATTTCGTTCGACGACTATTTTTCGATTTTCGGTAAAGTAACAGGAGATTTGCCGGTAGCGCGCAGGTGATGTTGCAAGGGATTTCCAAGGACTCACGCTGATGCTTCTTCCTGAGCTCCGCAGAGAAGTTCTGGAAGCGAATCTCGATCTGGTTCGCTACGGGCTGGTGGTGTCCACGTTTGGAAACGCCAGTGGAGTTTCCCGCAAAGATGGTTTACTCGTGATCAAGCCCAGCGGGGTCCCGTACGAGGTGATGAAAGCAAAAGATCTTGTCGTAACGGATCTCGATGGCAAATGCGTGGAAGGGAAGTTGCGTCCGTCCTCGGATCTGCCAACCCATGCCGCGCTGTATCGCGCTTTTCCGGAAATCGGGGGAATCGCTCACACGCATTCCGAATACGCGACCGCCTGGGCGCAGGCCCGCACTCCGATTCCGTGCTTGGGCACCACGCACGCCGATTACTTTCAGGGCGAGATTCCGGTCACCGAAGAGCTGACCGACGAGGAAATCAACGCCGGGTACGAAGCCAACACCGGCAAAGTCATTGTGCGCGCCTTCAGTAAAATCGACCCGATGTGCATTCCCGGAGTCCTGGTGGCGAATCACGCACCGTTTACCTGGGCTGCGGACGCGCGCAAAGCCTCGGAAACCGCCTGGATGCTGGAGTTGGTGGCGCGGATGGCGTATTTTACCGTGGGCATTCGCGGCAATGCGCAATCCATCGGAAAGACGCTGCAAGATCGCCACTTTTTGAGAAAGCACGGCCAGAGGGCCTACTACGGCCAGGTAAGGAAAAAGGAATGACCCTACTATTCGCGGCTGCGGAGTCCACTCGTCTCGTTCGCCTTTCCGGAATCGACCTGGTCATCATCGCGTTCTATTTTGTGCTGGTGCTGGCCATCGGATTTTATCTGAAGCGGTTCGCGAAGACGGGCGAGGACTTCTTTCTCGCCGGCCGGGAAATGACGGCGTGGGTGGCGGGGCTTGCGTTCGTGTCCGCCAACCTGGGCTCCCTCGAGTTGCTTGGTTGGGCGGGTTCCGCGTATCAGTACGGAATCCTGGCTGTGCACTGGTATTGGATCGGGGCCATCCCGGCGATGATTTTCCTCGGGCTGGTGATGATGCCGTTTTATTACATTTCGAAAACGCATTCCGTGCCGGGGTATCTGCAATTGCGCTACGGTTCGGCGGCCAGCGGCCTCAGCGCGGTCACCTTCGCGATCATGACCATCCTGATGTCCGGCGTGAACATGTACGCCATGGCCGTGGTGATGAAGGTCGTGCTCGGCTGGAACCTGAATTTCAGCATCTGGGTATCGTCGCTCACAGTCGGAATCTACGTTGCCGCGGGCGGGCTATTCTCCGCAATATTCAATGAAGTTTTGCAGTTCTTCCTGATCTGGTTTGGCGCGTTGCTGATTCCCATTCTCGGCCTCTACGAGACCGGCGGGTGGCACGGCATGGTGGCGCGCATTCAGCAGAATTTTCCTGGCCAGGATTACACGCACGCCTGGACGGGCCTAGGCCATTTCCAAAGCAATCCGATGGGCATTCACTGGACGGGCATCGTCTTCGGCCTGGGCGCGGTGCAGGCCATGGGTTACTGGACCACGGATTTTCTGGTGGTGCAGCGCGTGCTTTCTTCCAAGGATATTCGCTCGGCAAAAATGGCGCCGATCATCGGGTCGTTTTTCAAGATGGCCGTGCCGATAATCGTGATACTGCCTGGATTGCTGGGGCTGGCGGTGTTGCCGATGCACCTGGTGCCCGCGAGTGAGGTGCACGCCGGCCAATACAGCTATAACGAGGTGCTGCCGCTGATGCTGGCGCGCTATTGCGGGCCCGGGCTGCTCGGCCTGGGAATCACCGCGCTCGTCGCGGGCTTCATGGCCGGCATGGCGGGAAACGTCAGCGCGTTTGCGACCGTGTGGACATACGACATTTATCGCCCGTTTCTGCGCAGGCGGGCGGCTGACAGCCATTACGTCTCGATGGGCCGGTGGTGCACGATCATCGGCTTGTTCATCAGCATCGGTACGGCGTATTTGGCAATGGGGTTCGCCAGCATCATGGATTACGTGCAGGCGCTATTCGGCTTTTTCATCGCGCCGCTGTTTGGCACGGTGCTGCTGGGCATGATGTGGAAGCGCGTCACCAAGGCCGCGGGCTTCTGGGGACTGCTGTGCGGCACGCTTGCTTCGGTGACAATCTTCACGCTCATGAAAATTGATCACCGCTGGGTGGGTGTGTTCGCGCTCTCGCCAGACGCTAAAGGCCTGGCGCAGGACATGTATCAGGCCTTGTGGTCGTGCGTCACCTGCTTGGTGATCACCGTCCTAGTGACGATGGTGACCAAGCCGCGGCCCGATGAAGAATTGCGCGGCCTGGTCTACAGCCTAACGGAAGTGGCGCAAGAAGAGCACACTACCGTATTTCACCGACCTCTCTTGTGGGGCATCGTGGCGCTCTTAGTGCTTGTGGGACTGCAAATCATTTTCTGGTGAACAACGATGAGCGAAAAAAGTCAGATCATTCCGGTTTGGTTTTTCGTGGGAGTTCTATTTCTAGTTTACGGGATGCTGATCTTGGGCAGCGGCCTGGCCGAATGGTCGCATCCTGCGGACACCGTGCTATCGAATCTGCACGCCCCGGTCTGGTGGGGCGGACTGCTGATTCTGCTGGGCGGCGTTTATTGCTACTCCTTCCGCCCGAGCAAGTATCGATAACCTGATTGGGAAGGGAGTTCGGAAAGCGCCATGGCGAGCAGACGAAAAATGACAATGGGCGTGATTGTGGGCAACCGAGGATTTTTTCCCGATCACCTGGCCAAAAGCGGCCGCGAAGAAATGCTGCAGATATTGCAAAAGGCGGGCATCGAGGCAGTGGCGCTTGGGCCAGAGGAGAGCAAATACGGCGCGGTGGAATCGTATGAAGAAGCGTTGCGATGCGCGGAGCTGTTCAAGTCCAAAGCCGATGCGATTGACGGCGTAATCATTACGCTGCCGAATTTTGGCGACGAACGGGCCATCGCCGATGCCTTGCGCCTTTCGCGCCTGCGAGTGCCGGTGCTGGTGCAGGCGACTCCGGACACTCCCGCGAAGATGGGTATCACGCACCGGCGGGACAGCTTTTGCGGGAAAATGTCCACCTGCAACAATTTGCGTCAATATGGCATCCCGTATTCGCTGACGGCGCTGCACACCGTTGCGGCCGATTCACCGGAATTTGCCAAAGACCTCGAATGGTTCGCAGGGGTTTGCCGTGTGGTAAAGGGTTTGCGGAATTTGCGCATCGGCGCGCTGGGTGCGCGGCCAGCCGCGTTCAACACGGTCCGGTATAGCGAAAAACTCCTAGAAGCCAGCGGCATCACCGTCGAAACCCTGGATCTGAGCGAAGTGTTGGGCCGCATAAGCCGTATGAAGGACGCGGATTCCGCGGTGGCCGCGAAGCTCGAGATGATCCGAAAATACGTGACCACCGCCAACATTCCCGAGGCGGCGTTGCTCAAAATGGCCAAGCTCGGAGCGGTGATTGACGACTGGATGAAAGGCACGCACCTGCAAATCAGCGCGGTGCAGTGCTGGACATCGTTAGAGGAAAATCTCGGCGTTGTTCCTTGCACGGTGATGAGCATGATGAGCGAGTCGCTGGTTTCCAGCGCCTGCGAAGTCGACGTGTGTGGCGTTCTGGCCATGCATGCCTTGCAACTCGCTTCCGAAACTCCCAGCGCCCTGCTTGATTGGAACAACAACTACGGTAACGATCCTAACAAAGCGGTCTGCTTCCATTGCAGCAACCTGCCAAAGCATTTCTTCAAGGACGTGAAGATGGACTACCAGGCGATCATCGCGGGCACCGTTGGCAAGGAGAACACGTTCGGTACCTGCGTGGGCCAGGTGAAGGCTGGACCCATGAGCTTCGCGCGTTTTTCCACCGACGACACGTCAGGTGGAATTCGCGGCTACACCGGCAGCGGCCGCTTCACCGATGATTCGCTCGAAACCTTCGGAGGCGCAGGAGTGGTTGAAATTCCCGGCCTGCAGAAGCTCCTGCACTACATTTGCGAAAACGGCTTCGAGCACCACGTGGCGGCGAGCTTTTCCAATGTGGCGCCAGTGGTTCACGAAGCGACCACGCGGTACCTGGGATGGGCTATGTACGCCCACGGTGCGTAAGTCAAGAAAACGAGAGACCCGTATGGCCATTGTGGCGGGTGTGGATTTCGGAACGCTCAGCGTTCGCGTTTCGATCGTGGACAGCGAGCGTGGAGTGCTCGGGTCGGCGATTGCGGAGTGTACTCTCCATCGAAAGAAAGAAGATCCCGAATACGCCACGCAGTCTCACGGAGATCACCTAAAAGCCCTGGCGGCGGCAACGCGCGATGCGGTGAAACAAGCTGGAGTTCCCGGTGGCGCCGTCGAAGCCATTGCACTCGACACAACCGGTTCCAGTGTGATCCCCGTCGACGAAAACCTGCAGCCGCTCGGCGATTACTATTTGTGGTGCGACCATCGCGGGAAGGGCGAAGCTGCGGAGATTACCGAAGCCGCGCACCATCATGGGCTCGAATCCATCCGGTGGTGTGGAGGCGTCTACTCCTCCGAATGGGGTTTTTCGAAGCTTCTGCACTGGCTGCGCCACAACCCGGATAAGCGCGCGCGATTTGCCAGCGCTTTTGAACATTGCGACATGATCGCCGCCACACTCTGCGGCATCTCTTCTCCCAAAAATGTGAAACGCAGCATTTGCGCGATGGGTCACAAGTGGATGTGGAACGCATCGCTGGGGGGCTTGCCGCCGGAAGATTTTCTCAAAAGCGTGGATCCGCTACTCTCCGGCGTGCGCGAAAAGCTTTCCGGTGAATGCGCCACCTCTGACCAGCTGGCGGGGTACCTTAGCGCACAATGGGCGGAACAACTCGGCCTGCGCGCGGGCATTCCCATCCCCGTCGGGGCGTTTGACGCGCACTGGGATGCCATCGGCGCCGGCTGCCGAACTGACGACATGGTGAACGTCATCGGCACCTCCACCTGCATGATAGGCATCACACCTTCGCCAAATCTCGTTCCCGGTGTCTGCGGCGTAGTACAGGGAAGCGTGCACCCGAAGCGTACGGGGATCGAAGCCGGGCTTTCGGCGGTCGGGGATATTTTTCAGGCCATCGCTGCGCGCGCCGGGACGTCGGTCGCAGCCTTGAGCGAAGGACTTTCCGCGTATCGGGCGGGCCAGACGGGATTGCTTCGCCTCACGTGGGACAACGGCGACCGCACCGTGCTGGTGAATCCTAATCTTCGGGGGGTCACGCTCGGCTGGAATCTGCAAACCACCGCGCAGGACGAACTTTTCTCCGCCATCGAGGGCACCGCCTTTCACACGCGCGTGATCCTTGACCGCATGAGAGAGCACTCGGTGCCCGTAAAGCGCATCATCAACGCCGGCGGCATCCCGCAAAAGAATCGCACACTGAATCAGGTCTACGCGAATGTTTTGCGGCGGCCGGTGCTCGTGCCAAGTCAGAGTGTGGTGAGCCTCGGCTCGGCCATCTTTGCGTTTCTCGCCGCGGGCACTTTCAAAACGATTGAAGATGCTCAGGACAAGCTGTGCCCATCCTACGAGACGTTTCTGCCGGAGCCCGCATCCGTCGCTGTCTACGAAAAAATCTACGCACTCTTCAGCCGACTCTATTTTGCCTTTGGGGATCCGGCGAACAATTCCTTCGGCGACGTGCTGCCAACGCTGATCCAGGCCGCGAAGTCACGATAATTTGCAGGGGCGTCTTCCGGGGCGGGCGTCTTGCAAGATCGATGGCGGCGGGGACCGCGCGTACCACGGCAACGTTAGCCGCTCGCGGGGCGCAGTGCGGACGCTTCGATGCGGGGGGCCTTCTCAAGCAATTCCGATAGTGATGCGCAGACCTCATCGATCTGCGCTTCCTCCAGGCGGTTGAAAAAAGGGAGCGCGAGGCACCGTGCTGACTCTCGCTCCGTGACGGGAAGTTGTGCTCGGGTTCCGATGCAGCTCCGATACGCAGGCTGCAAATGAATAGGCGCAAAATACCGGCCGCAATCGATTCCGCGGCGCTGCATTTCACTGACCACCCAGTCGCGCTGGGCTTGCGAAAAGTGCTCCGCCAGGCGCACCACATAGACAAACCAACTGATTTTTCGGCGTGAGAGTTCCAGTGGCGGCAATTTTATGTGGCCCAGTAAATTCAGCTTTCGATGATAAATTCTTGCGATCTGTTCGCGCCGCCTTAGAATGCTGTCGATTCGCCGCAATTGCGTGATTCCCAGCGCGCAATTCATTTCCGAAAGGCGATAGTTGTAGCCCAGCTCGGAATGCTGAAACCAATCGTCCGTCTCTGCGCGCCCTTGATTCCGCAACGACCGCATCCGTGCCGCCAGCTTCGGATCGCGCGTGACCACGGCCCCGCCTTCTCCGGTCGTGATCTGTTTATTGGGGTAAAACGCAAACACCCCCGCGTCACCAAACGCTCCGGCTTTGTGGCCCTCGTACTCTGCCCCGGTGGCTTCGCAGGCGTCTTCAATGACCAGGAGATGATGTTGCCGGGCGAGATCGAGAATCACAGAAAGCTCAGCGGGGCATCCAAACGTGTGCACCACCACGATTGCCTTGGTGCGTCTGGTGATCGCCGCCTCAATTCGCCCGGGATCGATGTTCAGCGTGTGGGGTTCAACATCCACAAACACGGGAACCGCACTTTCGTAACACGCCGCGTTGGCTACGGCGACGAATGTGAACGAAGGAACGATCACTTCGTCACCCGGCCCGATGCCCAGCGACCGCATGCAAAGATGCAGTCCCGCCGTGCCGGAACTCACCGCGACGGCGTGTTCCGTTCCAAGATATTTGGCCAGAGCATGCTCAAAATCGGTGAGTTTTGAGCCGAGACTCAGATGGGGCGTGCGCAACACCTCGGCGATCGCCTGAATCTCTTCCTCCAGCACATCCGGGGCCGAGAGCGGAATTCTCATGACCCCGCCGCCTTCTCCACCGTTTTCTCCGATGCTGCGAGTGCGGCATGCCGCTTGATCAGCAAGTCTCGCCCTAAGGGCACGGTTGTCAGCACTTCGACAATCTTTTCGGACGCATGCCCGTCCCCATAGGGATTGAACATGCCCTCGAGCGAATCCCGAAACTCCTGTGACCTCGCCTTTGCGATGGCGCCCAGAATCGCATCGGTCTGCGCCGCCGCGTCCAGCACATTCATCGCCCGCTCGCGCCCCTGCTGCCGGATTCCGATATTTACAGTCGGCAAAGAAAATGAGGCGGTCTCCGTGATTCCACTGCTGGAATTGCCCACCAGCATTTCCACCTGCCGCAGCAGGCTCCAGTAAGTAATCGCATCCAGATTCGTGAAAACTCTTCCGTTGCCGCGCGCCGCAAGGAACGCCTTCGTTCGCTCAATCAACGCGCGGCTTCCCGCATCTGCATTCGGATAACAAAAGATTAGCTGCTCGCCTATGTCTGCCAACGCGCCGAACAGCACGCTTGCTTCTTCGGTTGTATTCTCAGCAAGCGTCACCGGGTGATACGCCACCAAAATCGTCGGTTGCGCAAACGAGAGCTGCAATTTTGCTTCGAGCTCCCCTCGCGAAAGCAGCGTTCGCCTACGCAAATGATCGAGAGACGGCGCGCCCGCGCGGTGCACTCGCCACGGTTCCTCGCCCATCGAGATCACGCGCTGCCGTGCCAAGTGCGTCGAAGTGAAGTGGATATGGCTCATCTTCGTCAGCGCGTTGCGCACCGCATCGTCGATTGCGCCTTCGCTGATCTCACCGCCTTCGATATGCGCGACCGGTATACGCAACGCCAATGCCACGGAAGCTGGCGCCAGCATTTCGTAGCGATCCGCGATCAGCAGGAGCACATCCGGTCGCAACCGGCCCAGCAGATCTGCGAGGCTCAGCGTGGCGACTCCGATCGTTTTTGCCATGCCGATGTCGCTATCCGAGCTCAGCAAACATTCCACGCGCGCTTCGATAGGGAAGCCGTCTTTTTCGATTTCTTGAACGGTGAGACCAAATTCGGGCGAAAGGTGCGGCCCCATGGCCACAATGCGAAGATCCACCGAAGGATGAGCGGAAAGATCCCGCAGTGGCCAATAAAGATGGCTGTAATCCGCGCGCGATGAAGTCACGACGGCGATCTTGCGCTTCATCGCGCACCCGACCCCTGCCTGGCTCTGGAATGCCGGGCGGTTTCACTCGGGCAATAGTCGGGCACCAAGCGGCAAAGTCCTTCCAAAGCGCCCCCGACGTCGCGATCCTCCAGGCTTGCTTCGAGTGCATGGATCGCGGCATCAAATTCAGCATGTGTTGGCGCCGGGGTCGACATGCGTTTCAGTTTACCCGATTGAGCGTTCTCCACTGATTCGCGTACGGAAACAAACTTTTCGTGCAATTTGTCTCCCGGCCGCAGCCCCGTAAACACAATCGGAATATGGCATTCTGCGTTCGCTTCCCGGATCAGTTGCTTAGCGAGATCTGCAATGCGCACTGGTTGACCCGGTTCTGGAACGTAAATTCCACTCTCGCCTGCAAGCGCCGCGGCAAGCATGATTAACTCGACGCTTTCGGCGATACTGAAAAAATAGCGCGTGGCTTCCGGATGGGTCACCGTCACCGGGCCGCCCGCTGCAATTTGCGCCAGAAAGGTTGGGACCACGCTTCCGTGTGAGCCCAATACATTTCCCAGCCGGACCGCGCGCATTGAGCATTCTGCGCTGGCCCAGCGGAGCAAAGCCAGCTCGGCTACGCGTTTGGTGGCCCCCATCACGCTGCGCGGTTCCACCGCCTTGTCGGTAGACACCATCACGAACGACTGAGCATCGCTGGCCGCGGCCATCTTTGCCAACTGATGCGTGCCCAGAGCATTGTTTCGCACCGCAGCGAGCACGTGGCTTTCCATTAGCGGCACATGTTTGTAAGCCGCCGTATGCAGCACGATCTCCGGCCGCTCCTCCTCGAAAATTTCTTCCAGCACTGCCGTCTCTCGGATGTCTCCCAGGATTATCTTCGGCGGATTGCCGGAATGCATGAGACTCAACGCGAAACCGAGTTGGTGCAGATTCCCTTCGGAATGATCCAGCAGGAAGAGGGAGCTTGGCTTTTGTTTCAAGATTTCTTGAGCAAGCGCGGCGCCAATGGAGCCGCCGGCTCCGGTCAGCAGCACGCGGCGTTCGGAGAAGGGAAGAGGCATAAGAATGGTTCCGGGGCCTGGACTCGAACCAGGATTCTAGGCTCCAAAGGCCCATGTGCTACCAATTGCACCACCCCGGAAGGGTGTGGACAACGCTAGTAGTTTACTTGAGAGCCCGCGACCCACAAAATCGGGTTTCTTGCATTGCCGCTGCCATGCGCGTTGTCCCGTTTTCTGCTAAAGTGAAAAGGTTGCGGTCGACGCCGGAGAGGTGGCCGAGCGGTTTAAGGCGCACGCTTGGAAAGCGTGTGTAGGCTAACCCCTACCGTGGGTTCGAATCCCACCCTCTCCGCCACTCCTTTTATTTTCTTGTATTTACAATCATTGGTGTTTGCTTGGCATTGCTTCTCGCCTGCCACCGGCGTGGGAAAGGGCTCTCAGACATGTCCAAACGCGGCAATGGCTACGGCCTGCTCCCCTCGGTCCGCAGGAAAGTGGACATGATTTCGCGAAAATGAACGGTCCCCTTTTTCTGTATCATGAGCGATACTCGAGGCGCATCTTGTTCTGACGAGGTGGTGTGTAGCATTGTGGCCTGCTGGTGGGGAGGCAGGCCCGATGACGCAGCAAGAACGAAGCAGAAAAGCGCGCCAGAAGTG
>JAJPIE010000093.1 GCA_021324935.1 Acidobacteriota bacterium | reverse complement strand
GGCTTCTTCGCCGGCCCAGCCAAAGGAGTGGTTGCGGCTCGCGGCATTCCCAAACTTTTCTGTGAAGTAAGGCAGCATCGCCTCCAACACCCGGGGGTCCATCGGGGTGGTGGCATGATTGTCCATGTAAATCGGCAGCTTGACGGCCATTTCCTTGTTCTCCTCTTGCTTCTTGCTTCCGAGACTTCCCACTTAGCGGCTTAACGCCAGTTGGTCCATCCCTTTCAATTCCACCAGAGAGGCTTCCTGCCGCTCTTCGCTCAACTGCGCGATGGTCACCGTACCCAAAACGCCCAGGATGCTCTCATTGACCCGCTGTAATGGTTCTTTGATGGAGCAGCGGTCCGTCGCGTCACAATTTCCGTGGCTCGTTACACAGGATGTGATGAGCACCGGCCCATCAATGGCTGTGATTACTTCCAGGGCGCTGATCTTCGCTGGCTCTTTCGCCAGTTGATAGCCCCCGCTGGAGCCATGCTTGGCCACCACCAGGTTCTGCTTGGCCAGTTTTTGCAGCACCTTGGCCATCAGCATCGAGGAGATACCGTAGTCTTCGGCAATCTCGCTGGCGCTGCAGGCGTGCTGCTGGCGGTGATTGGCCAAGTGTTTCATGGCAATCAGGCCATAGTCCGCCTTCTTGGACAATTTGAACATCGCAATCCCCAATGCGCGTACAGGCACGAGCGAAATTACGACTGAACCAGTCGCATATCAAACTATACGACTTTTGAGCGCTCTGTGTCAACCCCACGCCAAGGGGACCTGCCAGCCAAAGCTTGCGTTATCCGTGAGTTAGAGTACGACTGAAATAGTCTGAAATAGATCGATTTGCACGCAAACGCCGGATTTTCCGCTCGAATGGTGCTCTTTTCACGTTGAATGGCTGCGTTTGGCTGGCAGCTTCCGATGTATTCTGGCTTGGACGAAGATTTGGAGAGGACCGAGAGATTCATGGGGCCATTTACGCGGATGGGAAGAGTGCTGGCGAAGTGTTGTTTTGCGGGTTGGATCATCGGATGGAGCGCCTCGGCCACTTTGGCGCAGCAGCCAGGGGAAAAACCGGCGTCAAGAGTGAAGAAACCGACTGCTTCAGCCAAGAAGAAAAGTCGCGACACCTACGTGCTGGTTGGCGCCGGGGACATCGCCGGATGTTCCGACCTTTCCGGCGCCGAGGCCACCGCCAAACTGATTGAGTCCATCCCCGGCTCGGTTTTTGCCGCCGGCGATTTGGCCTATCAAAACGGCACTTACGAGGAATTTTTAAAGTGTTACGAACCGACATGGGGAGAATTCAAAGCGCGCACGCATCCCGTCCCGGGAAATCACGAATACAACGGTTCATCGGCGAACGGTTATTTTCGCTACTGGGGCAAGCATGCGGGTGATCCGAATAAGGGTTATTACAGCTATGACCTTGGGACGTGGCACATCGTCGCGCTCAACACCAATTGCGATGTGCCGCAACTTGGCGGCTGCGGGGAAGGCTCACCGGAAGAAACCTGGCTGAAGCAGGACCTGGCGGCGCATCCCAATGCTTGCATACTCGCCTATGGCCATCATGCGCGGTTCAGCAGCGGATTTTTCGAAAAGCACGCCCAGCATCCGGAGCTGACGGAATTCTGGCAGGACCTTTTTGACGCGCATGCCGACCTGATCCTCGCAGGGCATGAACATTCCTACGAACGCTTCGCTCCGCAGAATCCGGAAGGCGACCCCGACCCCGAACACGGTATCCGGGAAATTGTGGTGGGCACCGGAGGACGCAGCCACACGCCGCTGGGTTTTGCGAAGCCCAACAGTCAGGTGCGCGACGACCGCACCTACGGTGTGCTGAAGCTGACCCTCTCACCCGGTAAATACCGTTGGGAATTTATTCCAGAGCCGGGGAAGACATTTCACGATTCCGGCGAAGGCGTGTGCCACAATGGGGTCGCGGCAGCTCGGTAATCGGCGACGCCTGCGTCTGGCAGGCCAGCACGCTTGCGGGCAAGATGCCAGCGCTACCGGGTGCAGGCGCCGACTGCCGAGGCGGTGTCCAGGAGTTTCTGCAAGGCGGGGAGCATGGGGAGTGTTAACTGCGAACCGTGTGCCTGTTTTTCCAGCGCATTCAGCGCATCGGACTGTGACTTCCTTTGCTCAGGAGAAAGAGGAGCGCCTTTCACTGCCTCATCGAGCGCCTCCAAGGCAATCTTCGCGGCCTGGGACAGTGCGGCTGAGGCGGGGGAAGCTTCCTTCATCAATTGCGAACGCTGCGCCAACGATTGCAGGCGCGCATCGAGGCCCGTCCATTCGATTAGCTGCGCCCGGATTTGCGCCGCTAGCGCCGAATCCCTGCAGGATGAAGCGGCGTATTGATCCGCTGCGACGGAAAATTGGCGCGAAACTTCACTCTCCGGATAGACCGCGTCCACCAGGCGATTGAGCGGAGTGAAGCTGGTGGGTTCGCTGGCCGCGCTTTCTTCCCGCGTGTAATCCTTTTGGTGCTCCAGTGCGCGAGCTAAGTCGGTGAGCGCCGACAACTCCTCCAGGGAAGCACCGCTACCCGCGATGCGCTGCAACATCAAGCGCTGGAAGGAGCGGTGAGTCAGGCCGAGCCATTCGAGGCGCTCGCTTTCGGCATTCAAGCGATCGTACATCGAAGCGAGGTCGGTGGCGTCTGCGGGCGACCAGAGGCGCTCCGCAATCGCGGCGTTGCGGGGCCAGATGCGCGAATCGATATTTTCCGCGCTGACGTATTCCGACCACATGCAGGATTCGCCGCCGAGGATGAGTTGCTGCTCGCCAGGAGAAAGGGATGCCGCCGGCCCTCCTAGCGGATCGACGGCATAATGCCGCGCTGCGCTCCAGCCCAGATCGAGGTAGTAGCCGCTCGACAAAATGCCGCGATAGCCCATTCTCGCCGCGGCGGTCAGGGAATCCAGACCTCGCCAGGATTGAATCACGATGGTCTTCGGAACACCGGGCACGAGAATCTCGTCCCAGCCGATCGGCGTTTTCTTGTGCTTGGTAACCAGATCCTGCACGCGGCCGCTGAAGTAGGCTTGCAGTTCCGCATTCGTCTTGATTTTGTGCGATCTCTTGAACGCCTGAATTTTTGGATTGGCGTCCCATTCCTTGCCGTTCACTTCATCGCCACCGATGTGAAAAAACTGGTCGGGAAACAGCTTGGCCATTTCCGCGATGAAATCGTCGAGGAATTTGTAGGTTTTTTCGCTCGTGGGATCCATCGCGGGGTCGAAAACACCCCATTTTCTCTCGATGGCATAGGGTCCACTCCCACTCGCGATTTCAGGATGGCTCACCAGCCAGGCGGTGGTGTGGCCTGGCATATCGAATTCGGGAACCACGCGAATGCCGCGGTCGCGGGCATAGTCGATCACGTCGCGAATTTCATCCTGCGTGTAGTACAAGCCGTCCGATCCAAACTCCTGGAGCTTGGGAAATTTGCGGCTTTCCACGCGGAATCCTTGATTTTCCGTCAAGTGCCAGTGGAACACGTTCATCTTGACCGCTTCCATGCCATCGAGGTTGCGCTTGATCGCCTCCACGGGCTCGAAATGGCGCCCAACGTCGATCATCAGCCCGCGCCAGGGGAATCGCGGCTGGTCTTCGATATGAACGGCCGGAACGGCAAAGCCTTCGGAGGCGATAGCAACCAATTGCAAGAACGTTTGAAGTCCATGCAGGATGCCCAGCGTATTGGTGGCGTGCAACCGTGCTCCCGCGGGCGAAATATCGAGCGTGTAGGATTCATCTTCGCCGAGTTCCTGCACCGGCTTGCTTTGGTGGTCGGCGGCGATGGTGAGCGTCGCCGGCCCGGTGGATTTCGCGGGGGAGAAAAACACAATTCCGGTTTGCCGGTGCAACTCGCGAAGGAAGCGCTGCCCTGCGCGATCAAGCCGCGGCTCGCGGTAGCCGGCAAAGGCGATGGTGAAGCTGGCATCGATTTTCAGCGCGCCCTCCGCACGTTGCACCTTGGCGGGCAGCGGCATCACGTTGAGAGGGATGGGGGATTGCGCGTGCGTCACGGATACAACTGTGAAGAGTTCGAACGAAGCAAGCAAGACGGCAGATGCAAACGATTTTATCCAGGTCATGCGCCATCCTCGGAGCAGAGAACGCCCGCCTCAGCCCCTCGCCTCGCTGGGCACAAAAGTGCGGGCCCTCCATCCGGGTAGCAGTCTACCTCATACTTAAAACGGTTGAAGGAAAAGGGGCAACTTCATTCTGGCTTTCGCGGCGGGTTGGGTTAGAATGAGCCCCGGTAGCGCTTGCCTTTCCTATGAAAACTTCCGTCGCCATTTATCCCGGCTCCTTCGACCCGGTCACCAACGGGCATCTCGACCTGATCATGCGCGGCGAAAAAATGTTCGACCACCTGATCGTCGCGGTACTGAAAAACGTGGAAAAGGAGCCGCTGTTCAGCGTTCCCGAGCGCGTGGAAATGCTGCGCGAGGTGACCAAACAGTGGCCGGGCGTGGAGGTGGACGTGTTTCAGGGCCTGCTGGTGGACTACGCGCGCAAGCGCGGCGCGGCCGTGATCCTGCGCGGCATTCGGGCGATTTCGGATTACGAATACGAATTGCAGATGGCGCTGATGAACCGGAAGCTGGAGCCGCGGCTGGAAACCGTCTTCATGCTGCCGGGGGAATCTTACAGCTACCTGAGCGCCAAGCTGGTTCGCGAAATCGCGCAACTTGGCGGCCCGCTGACCAGCCTGGTTCCTCCCATCGTCGAAGAACGCCTCCGCACCAAGATGGCCTGATTCTCAGGTATCTTTCCTTATTCTCCTTTCCATCGTCTTGTGCTTTGCCTCGCGGCGATTTAGCCTGTTGGCCGCCGAGGTGAGGTGCAATGGGCCAGGCCGACGATGCAAAATCCTCCGTAAAATCGGGCCACGTAAACCGCCGTGAATTCCTGAACGGAATGCTGACTACTTCCCTGCTGGCGGGCATGGCGGGGCCGGAACTCCGGACCGCGGGCAATGAAAGTGGCGTGCCTTACCGGAAGCTCGGCCGAACGGGCGAACGCGTGTCGATGGTTGGGCTGGGCGGCTATCACATCGGCATTCAATCCGAGGAGCAGGAAAGCATTCGCATCATCCGCACCGCACTCGACGGCGGCATCAATTTCCTGGACAACTGCTGGGACTACAACGGCGGCACCAGCGAAATCCGCATGGGCAAGGCGCAGCGCGACGGCTACCGGCAAAAAGCGTTCCTGATGACCAAGATCGACGGCCAAACGAAAAAGGCCGCGGCTGCGCAAATCGAAGAATCGCTGGCCCGGCTGCAGACCGACCACATCGACCTGCTGCAATTCCACGAAGTGATTCGCCTGACCGATCCGGAGCGCATTTTCGGCCCAAATGGCGGCATGGAAGCGGCATTGGCGGCGCAAAAAGCGGGCAAGGTGCGCTACATAGGATTCACGGGTCACAAGAATCCCGCCATGCACCTGCACATGCTGGAGACGGCGGACGCGCACAATTTCCATTTCGACGCCGTGCAGATGCCGCTGAACGCCATGGACGCGCATTACGAAAGCTTCGAACAGAAAGTACTGCCGGTGCTGGTGCAAAAGGAGATTGGCGTGCTTGGGATGAAGCCGATGGGGGCGGGGCTATTGCTGCGAAGCAATACACTGAAGCCGGAGGAGTGCCTGCGCTACGCGATGAGCCTGCCGACCAGCGTGGTGATTACCGGCTGCCAGAGCCTGGGGGACGTGCAGCAGGCTTTGAAGGTGGCTCGGAACTTTCAGCAGCTTACGGCGGAAGAAAAGCAAGCGATGCTGGCACGAACGGCAGCCGCGGCGCAGAATGGCGAGTTCGAAGGCTATAAGAACACGCACAATTTCGACGGCACGGTGCACAACCCGCAGTGGCTGGGATAGGTATTCGTCAACGGGAGAATGTGCCGCGCCTCTGGCACTCCAAACATTTCCTGTCTTCTCTCCCAGCGCTCACCCGCGATGCTACTTACTTTCGTGTCTCCGGCGCTTTCCACCGGGAATGGACATTGAAATTCGCGGAGTTTTCCTGAAAACTAGTGAGTTACAGGTTCGCTCCAAGGAGACCCAGTGCACTTCACCAATCGAATCAATCGCATACAAGTGTCGCCAACGGCCGTGGTGATCAGCGCCGCGGAACAACTGAAAGCCAAGGGCGTGGACATCGCGGACTTTGGTCCGGGCGAGCCCGATTTCCCGACTCCCAATCACATCAAGAAAGCGGCGATCAAGGCGATCGAAGAGAACCGCACCAAGTACACGCCAACGGGAGGAATCATGCCACTGCGCGAGGCGATCGCGGCGTGGCACAACCGGGAACTCGGCTCCAACTACACCGCGAAGGAGTGCGTGGTCACCGTTGGTGGCAAGCACTCGATTTTCAACGCCGTTTGCGTACTGATTCAAAGCGGCGACGAGGTGATTCTTCCCGCCCCCTACTGGGTGAGCTTCCCGGACATTATCAAGTACGCCGGCGGGCATCCCGTTATCGTGCACACGCGCGCCGAAGACGGCTTTGGGGCCAAGGCCGGGGACATCGAAAAGGCGATCACCGCCAAAACGAAGATGGTGATCATCAATTCGCCGAGCAATCCCTGCGGTGGCGTGGTGGATAAGCCGGAGTTCGAGAAAATCCTGGCGCTGTGCAAAAAGCACGACATCTGGCTGATGGCCGACGAGTGCTATTCGCACTTCGTGTACGAACCGCACAAGCCCTTTTCCATCGCCAGCGCGAAGGAATCCAAGAGCAATGTGATCGTCATCGGCAGCGTATCGAAAACGTTTGCGATGACCGGCTGGCGCATCGGCTACACGCTGGCACCGGAGGAATTGATCCAGGAGATGATCAAGATCCAGAGCCAGTCGACGTCGAACCCGACCTCGATTGC
>JAJPIE010000002.1 GCA_021324935.1 Acidobacteriota bacterium | reverse complement strand
GCGCAAGGCGGCATCAACGCCGCGAAGAACTACCACAATGACGGCGACTCCGTCTTCCGCCTCTTCTACGACACTGTCAAAGGAGGCGACTTCCGCTCTCGCGAGGCCAACGTCTACCGCCTTGCTCAAGTCAGCGTCAACATCATCGATCAGTGCGTTGCCCAGGGCGTTCCCTTCGCCCGCGAATACGGCGGCTTGCTCGACAATCGTTCCTTCGGCGGCGCGCAGGTTTCCCGCACCTTTTACGCTCGCGGCCAGACGGGTCAGCAGCTTCTCCTCGGTGCCTACCAGGCCCTCGAGCGCCAGATCGGTCTCGGCTCCGTCACCATGCATCCGCGTACCGAAATGCTCGACCTGGTCGTCATCGATGGCCAGGCGCGCGGCATCGTTACTCGCAGCCTCTTGGACGGCAAAATCGAAGTCCACATCGGCGACGCCGTAATTCTTGCCTCTGGAGGCTATGGCAACGTATTCTATCTTTCCACCAACGCCAAGGGCTCCAACGTCACCGCTAGTTGGCGCGCCTATAAACGCGGCGCCCTCTTCGCCAATCCCTGCTACACGCAGATTCACCCCACCTGCATCCCCGTCTCCGGCGACTATCAGTCCAAGCTCACCCTGATGTCCGAATCCCTCCGCAACGACGGCCGCATCTGGGTTCCCAAAACTCCAGGCGACAAGCGCCCGCCCAGCCAGATTCCAGAATCGGAGCGCGACTACTATCTCGAGCGCCGCTATCCCTCTTTCGGCAACCTCGTCCCCCGCGACATCGCTTCCCGCGCCGCCAAAGCCGAATGCGATTCCGGCCACGGCGTCGGTGAAAGCGGCCTCGGCGTCTATCTCGACTTCACCGATTGCATCAAGCGCCTCGGCAAGCAAAAAATTTCCGAGCGCTACGGCAACCTCTTCGAAATGTACGAGCGCATCACCGGCGAAAATCCCTACGAAGTCCCCATGCGCATCTATCCCGCCACCCACTACACCATGGGTGGCCTCTGGGTGGACTACAACCTCATGTCCACCATCCCCGGCCTCTTCGTCCTCGGCGAAGCCAATTTCTCTGATCACGGCGCCAATCGTCTCGGTGCCAGCGCGTTAATGCAGGGCCTGGCCGACGGCTACTTCATCGTTCCCTACACCATCGGCAACTACCTTGCCAACGCCAAGCTCGCCAAAGTCGCCGCCGATGCCCCGGCGGCGAAAGAGGCAGTCGCCAACGTCACCAACCTCACCAAAAAGCTTCTCAACGGCAACGGCACCCGCACCGTCGACTCCTTCCATCGCGAACTTGGCAAAATCATTTGGGATTACTGCGGCATGGCTCGCAACGATGCCGGCCTCAAAAAAGCCCTCTCGCTGATCCCTGCGCTGCGCGAACAGTTCTGGAAGGAAGTCCGCGTCCTTGGCTCCGGCGAAGAATTCAATCAATCTCTTGAAAAAGCCGGACGCGTCGCCGATTTCCTCGAACTCGGCGAACTCATGTGTCTGGACGCGCTCGATCGCCGCGAATCCTGCGGCGGCCATTTCCGCGAGGAATACCAGACCCCAGAAGGCGAAGCCCTCCGCGACGACGCCAATTTCTCCTACGTCGCCGCCTGGGAATACACCGGCCCCAATAATCCGCCCGCCCTCTCCAAAGAGCCCCTCAACTTCCACTACGTCCACCCCTCCCAACGGGGCTACAAATGACGCTCCTTCCTCATATAGGGGCGGTTTTACGCCGCCTTCTTCTAACACAGCCATTCCTGGCTGTGCTCTTCGATGCTCCATTACGCTACAACTCCAATGAACCGGAGGGCGCACCATCCTTCGCGTCTTTTCCGAAGGGTGGGTCTGCCGATCCAACGGCTAGCCTCGCTTCTTCTCTCTTCCTTCTTCCCTGTAGCGCTGGTCTTATACGCCAGCCTCTTTCCTCTCTGCGCGTCCCGGCATCCTCGGCGTTTCGACGTTATCTTTCTTCTTCTTTCACCTCACTCGTCACTCGCCACTCGCCACTATTTTCCAATTTCCAGTTTCGCCTTACCCTATGGAGCTTCGCCTAACATGAAACTCATTCTTCACGTCTGGCGTCAGAAAAATGCCCAGGACAAGGGCCGCCTCGTTCGCTACGAGCATCCCGACGTCAACCAACATATGTCCTTCCTCGAAATGCTCGACGTCCTCAACGAGAAGCTCATCCTCAAGGGCGAAGACCCTATCGCCTTCGATCACGATTGCCGCGAAGGCATCTGCGGCATGTGCGGCTTCATGATCAATGGCAAGGCCCACGGCGGCTTACCCCGCACCACCGTCTGCCAGCTCCACATGCGCCATTTCAAGGACGGCGACGAGCTCTACCTCGAGCCTTGGCGCGCCTCCGCCTTTCCCATCGTCAAGGACCTCGCTGTCAATCGGTCTTCCTTTGACCGCATCATCGCCGCCGGCGGCTTCATTTCGGTCCCCACCGGCTCCGCGCAGGACGCCAACAATCTCCCTGTCCCCAAGCAGGACGCCGACCGCGCCATGGACGCCGCCGCCTGCATCGGTTGCGGTGCCTGCGTCGCTGCCTGCCCCAACGCCTCCGCCGCCCTCTTCGTCGGCGCTAAAATCTCGCACCTCGGCCATCTTCCCCAGGGCCAGCCCGAACGCGATCGCCGCGCCCTCGGCATGGTTCGCCAGATGAACGCCGAAGGCTTCGCCAATTGCACCAACATCGGCGAATGCGAAGCCGCCTGCCCCAAGGACATCAAGCTCGAGGTCATCGCCCGCTCCAACCGCGACTACCTCAAAGCCTCCTTCCTCGAACGCCCCGCCTCCGAAATCCTCGGCGCCGGCTGACCTGTAGCACAGC
Organism: Acidobacteriota bacterium; assembly: GCA_021324935.1. Lineage (GTDB taxonomy): Bacteria > Acidobacteriota > Terriglobia > Acidiferrales > UBA7541 > Acidiferrum. The sequence goes on along the minus strand of JAJPIE010000002.1, from coordinate 51,318 downwards.
CATTCCTGGCTGTGCTCTTCGATCATCGTCACGCCACATCTCAAATGAACTTGTGGATGCCCCATCCTTCCTGTGCCTTTTGCGCGGAGGGGGCTCTTGCGATCTGGCAGCACACTCTCTTCTTCATCCGTCCTCTTCATCGAATGCCGCGCATATCATCTCCGGCAGGGATTTTCCGCCTACGCGCCGCGCGGATCACCTTTTCCTCCTGTTGAGGCGCTGGCCGCTCTTTCCTTATTCAAAAGGACGTGATGATCGCGATTCCGTTGCGGCAGGGAAATTGCTCAATGTCCTATGCGGCGAGGTATGGGAAAAACTGGCGGGCGATTCGGGAACTCCTTGCGAACTCTCGAACTGGAACTTTCGCCGCGAACGTTTTGTAAGAAAATTCGACCGCGCACTGACCGAAACCTATGGTGCCGCAAACCTCGACATCTTGCTGAAACGTAGGAATACCCGGCTCGACTCCTGGCTTGCTGCCTGCGAAACCCAGTCCAAGTATCCACCAGTCACCTGTTACCTCTTTCTCCCCACTTGTCACTTGCCACTCGCCACTCGCCACTCGCCAATGCTTTTCTGCTACTCTTATCCCCGCTCGTCTCTGGAGAAAAAATGACCCGCATCCTCGCCACTCTAATCCTGGGAGTCCTAATGCCCGTCTCGCTGTCAGCGCAATCCGTTTCCGACCAAGCCAAAAAGCTCCATTCCTCCTCCATCGTCATCGACACTCACGACGACACCACCCAGCGCCTCCTCGATCCCAACTTCGATCTCTCCGTCCGCCACTCCGACGGCAACATCGACATTCCCCGCATGCGCGAAGGCGGCCTCACCGGCATCTTCTTCTCCATTTGGATCTCCTCCAAAATCCTCGGCCCTGACGCCGTCAAACAAGCCCTCGACCAGATCGACGCCGTCCGCGAAACCGTTCGCAAGCATCCCAACGATCTTCTCCTCGCCACCACCGCCGCCGACGTCCGCCAAGCCAAAACGCAGCACAAAATCGCCGTCCTCATGGGCGTCGAAGGCGGCCACATGATGGGCAACGATCTCTCCGTCCTTCGTACCTTCGCCGCCCTCGGCGTCCGCTACATGACCCTCACCCACATGGACAACAACGAGTGGGCCGATTCCTCCACCGACAAGCCCGTCCACAACGGCCTCACCGACTTCGGCAAGGATGTTGTCCGCGAAATGAATCGTCTCGGCATCATCGTCGATGTCTCCCACGTCTCCGATAAGACCTTCGAGGACGCCATCGCCGTCAGCAAGGCCCCCGTGTTCGCCTCCCACTCTTCCTGCCGCGCCATCTGCAACGCTCCACGCAATATGACCGACGATATGATGCGCGCCCTCGCCAAAAACGGCGGCGTCATCCAGATCAACTATCACGTCGGTTTCCTCTCCCAGGAATTCCGCGATTACGAAAAGGAGCATCCCGACACGGAAAAGGAAATCAACGACGAAATCAAAAAACGCTGTGGCGACAACGAAGCCTGTAAACTCACCACCGGCGATCAGGTCGTCCGCGATTTCATGGAAGCTGGCAAGCTCCCCAAGGTGGACTGGACCAAAATCGTCGAGCACATCGACCACGCCGTGAAAATCGCCGGCATCGATCACGTCGGCCTCGGCTCCGATTCCGACGGCGCCGTCATGCCCATTGGCATGCAGGACGTCACCCATCTCCCGCAAATCACCGGCGCCCTCCTCAAAAAGGGTTACTCCGAATCCGACGTCCGCAAAATCCTCGGCGAAAACACCCTCCGCGTCCTCTCCGAAGCCGAACGCGTCTCCCGCGAATTAAACTCCTCGAAATAGGGAGCCAGGTACGATTCCCGGCTCCTCGGCGCCTGGAAATCGGATGCGCGCCGAACCGCGCCCGAGATTGAGGCACCCCGCGACTTTCTTTCGCGCGTCGGGCCGCGGAGTGGAGGGCCCTGGACACCTTTTAAGCCCACTCTTTCTTCTCTGCTCCCTCTGTGTCTCTGCGTTAAGCTCCCTTCTTCTTTCCTCAGAAATATGCAAAACTACTCTCGTCTCACCAATCACCCATAAAATTTCCGGAGGCTTCCGATCATGTCCCTCAAATCTTGCGCGCTCGTTCTCGCCGGGCTCTCGCTCTCCATCCCCGCCGTCGCCCAAACCCCCGCGCCCGCCGCCAGACCAAAATCCGCCACCACTCATCACGCGGCCGCTACTCCCGCCTTCGACCGCGCCCTCCTCCATCCCTCCACTCTCACCGAAAAAGCTCCGGACTCCTACCAGGTCAAGTTCGTCACCACCCGTGGCGAATTTACTGTCACCGTCACTCGTGCCTGGTCTCCCCTCGGCGCCGACCGCTTCTACAATCTCGTCAAGCACCACTATTTCGACAACGCCCGCTTCTTCCGCGTCCTTCCCAATTTCGTTGTCCAGTTCGGCCTCAACGCCAATCCCGCCGTCAACGCCGTCTGGGAGAAAGCCACCATCAAGGACGATCCGCACAGCCAATCCAACAAGCGCGGCACCCTCGTTTTTGCCACCGCCGGCCCCAACACCCGCACCACGCAGCTCTTCATCAATCTCAAAGACAACGGCCCCTCCCTCGACTCCCAGGGCTTCACTCCCTTCGGCGCCGTCGATGGTACCGGCATGAACGTCGTTGAAATGATGTACGACCAGTACGGCGAATCAGCCGGCATGGACCAGGAAAACATCACCAAGGGCGGCGAAAAGTATCTCGCCGAGCACTGGCCCAAGCTCGACAAAATCACCTCTGCCACCCTCATCGGCGCCGCCGCCACCCCCCCGGCCAAGCCTGCCGCGAAACCCGCCGCCAAACCAGCTACCTCGGCAAAGCCGGCTTCCTCGACTCCCAAGTCCAACCAATAAGGGGACCTTGTCATCCCGATCGGAGCGGCCCCACGCATTCTTTCGATCCGAATTGTGGCCCGTCGGGCCTCGCAATGGAGCGATGCAGGCTTCTACTTGGCCATGCGCTCTGCCTTTTTCAGGCTTTTCGATTTCCCCTGGTCTCACCACCATGTATCCAAATCCCCCCTACCCCGCATCGAATTTTTGCAGGGCAAATGGGATTGACTTAGTCTCATTTCCCACGTAACCTGACGAACCAATGCGTACTTCTTGCCAGATCTGTTGTTGTTGTGAAGCGGTCTGCTGTTGCTGTCGGCAGACGCGTTCTGGCCAGAGGTGCTTCCGAACGTAAGCTTTATCTGATCTCTTAGCTTCGAAGCCCACGTGCCAGAACTTTTGGCCCGTGGGCTTTTTCTTTTTGCCCAAGTTCTTTAGCTCAGGCCTTCAGGCCTGAGGCCTTTCCGAAGTGCTTGGCAAGGTTGCAAGGAAACGAATTCGAGGGACCACTCCGATGCCCGAACTCAAGGAAACCAAAGCCCAGCGCGTCGAGCGCCTCAAACGCGCTAAAAATCCCTGGGATCATCTCGACGAAATCCGCTCCTTCGCTGAAACTGGTTTCGCCTCCATCCCTCCCGAATGGCTGGGCACTTACTTCCGCCCCTGGGGCATCTACACCCAGGGCGACGGCGCGGGTGTCACCGGAGGCAAAAACGGAGAAGGGAAGTCCGTCCCCTGCTTCATGGTCCGCATCCGGATTCCCAACGGCCTCCTCACGAGCGAACAGGCCCGCACCATCGCCGATCTCTCCGATCAATACGGCAACGGCGTCGCCGACATCACCGTCCGCCAAAATATCCAGCTCCATTGGGTCACCATTGAGAATCTCCCCGCGCTTCTCGAACGCCTCTGGTCCGTCGGCCTCCGTACCACGGGAGCATGCGGCGACGTCGCCCGCAACATCACCGGCTGCCCCCTCGCCGGCATCCACGCTCACGAACTCGCCGATGTCTCCTCCCTCGCTCTCGCCCTCGATCGTGAACTCGGCGGCAATCCTGACTTCTACAATCTCCCTCGCAAATTCAAAATCACCATCTCCGCCTGCCCCGACTGGTGCTCCTACCCCGAAATCAACGATATCGCCTTTACCGCCACCCTTCGCCCTCTTGGTAGCGCCGGCTTCCAGCCGGCAAGCGCGGCGCATGCTTCTGCCTGTGCTCCGACGACCTCCCAATCGACTGGCGCCCGGTCCGCAATCGGCCCGGCCAGTGTTCCTTCTGTCATCCCGACCGAAGGCCCGGCGTCTTTTGTCCAGCCGCAGTGGAGGGATCCTGGCAGCCACTCCTTGTCGCCCATTTCCATGGAACAATCCAACTCGCGCTCAGTCGGCTCTGCCACTGGTCACCGTTCGCTGCCCGCTGCCCGCTCTCTTCTCGCCACCTCCGAACTCGGCTTCTCCCTCCGCGTCGCCGGCGGCCTCTCCACCCAACCTCATCTCGCCGTCAAGCTCGACGCCTTCATCCACTGGGACCAAGTCATTCCTGTTGCCCGCGCCATCGCCGAAGTCTTCCGCGAAAGCGAAGTCCTTCGCCAGTCCCGCGAAAAAGCGCGCCTGAAATATCTTTTCCTCGAGCACGGCTGGACCCCCGGCTCCTTCCTCGCCGCCATCGAAGCCAAGCTTGGTTATAAGCTCGACCTCGCCGAACCCGAGCAACTCCCGACCTCCTTCCACCGCGATCATCTCGGCGTCGTCCCGCAAAAGCAGCCCGGCCTATTTTCCATTGGCGCCAATGTCGTCCGCGGCCGCGTTACTCCCGCGCAGCTCCGTCTCGCCGCCGATCTTACCGAGCGCCACGGCGACGCCCACGTCCGCACCACCCCGATGCAAAATCTCCTCTTAATCAACATTCCCGAGTCCTGCGTCAACTCCGTCGTCCGCGATCTCGCCGCCAACGGCCTTCCCGTCGAGACCTCTTCTTTCGTTCGTGGCACCGTCGCCTGCACCGGCTCCGAATTCTGCAAACTCGCCCTCACCGAAACCAAATCCTTTGCCCGCTGGCTCACCGAGGAACTCGACTCCCGCTTCCCCGGCTACCAGGAAGACATCAAGATCCACATCACCGGCTGCCCCAACTCCTGCGGTCAGCATTGGATCGCCGACATTGGCATCGAAGGGAAAAAAATCAAACAGGGCGCCAATATGATCGACGCCTACTACTTCTGCGTCGGCGGCAGCGTCGGCCAAATCGCCGCTATTGCGCGCCCCATCGGCTATCGTTGCCCCGCAAGCGAAGTCCCCAACGCCGTTGCGCGCCTCCTCCACAATTTCCATTCCCACCGTCATCACGCCGAGCCCCTGCGGAGCTTTCTCGCTCGCCACACCACCGGCCACTTGCGTTCCATCCTCTCCGGCCAACCGGCCCACCAAACGGAAATCGCCCTTCGCGATCTTCCCGCCGATCGCGTTCCCCATTCCATCGAGGACCGCCCATGAACAAACATCTAGCATCCCCCGCCTTCAGGTGGCCCAGCGCTCTCCTTCACCGCATCACTTTCAAAAGCGAGCCCCACTTCACCGCGGTTGACTCACCTGGCATCCGCACCAGCGCCGGAGGCGCGCAAGATACTCACCTGGCGCGTCAGTGCTGGGACGATGCCCGCAACAACGCTCAAAGCGCCGTAGGCGCGATAAGCACGCGCCCTCCTTCCTCCTCCCCTCCCGCTTCCGTCATCTCCTCCTCCGCGCCCTCTGTCTTAAATTCAACTTCAACTATCTCCAGGCTGACCCCAATCCACCCCCGCCGTTTTCCATTTTTCATTTTCCATTTTCTCTATTCGCTTTTCCGTCCTCGCCGCTCGTACGGCAACCCGCACGAGGAAATCCACATCATCGAGATTCTTCCATGAGCCTCTTTCCTGCCTTCTTGAAACTCGCCAACCGCCGCGTCCTCGTCGTTGGCGGTGGCGCCATTGCCGCGCAAAAAATACCCGGTCTTCTCGAAGCCGGCGCCACACTCCGCGTCGTTTCTCCGAAACTCAACCCTGCCCTCGCCGAACTTCTCCGTGATCGCCAATTTGATTGGTCTCCCAAGCCCTTCCATCCCGAAGATCTCGCCGGCGTATTCCTCGTCATCGCTGCTACATCCATCCGTGATCTCAACGCTCAAGTCTTTGCCGAAGCCGACCGACGCAACATCCTCTGCAACGCCGTTGACGACGTCGATCACTGCCATTTCTATTACGGCTCCATCGTCCAGCGTGGCGATCTCCAGATCGCCATCTCCACTAACGGCAAAAGCCCCGCGCTCGCTCAGCGCCTTCGCAGGGAACTCGAGCAACAATTCGGTCCCGAATACGTATCCTGGCTCGAATGGCTCGGCGCCGCTCGCGAAACTCTGCGCGCTCAATCTCCTTCCGTCGACCCGGAAACCTCCAGGCGCTGGCTCCACGCCCTTGCCAGCCGCCCCATGTTCGAGCGTTTCCTCCGCGATACCTCCGTCCCAATCATTTCCGAAGGAGCCTCCTGATGTTCAAGCGCCTCTATCTGCAAGCTCAAGTGCCACAGGCTCCAGCCTGTGCTCCGGCGGCCTCCCACGCAGATGGGATTTCGGTCGCTGCCGGGTCCAATCTGATTCCATCCTCCTCTTCCACTCGCCACTTCGCCCCCCAAGTCCCAGCCCCACAGGTCTACCTGATCGGCGCAGGCCCTGGCGATCCCGGCCTCCTCACCATCAAGGCCCTCCGCCTGCTTCAATCTGCCGGCATCGTCCTCCACGACTCTCTCGTCTCTCCTGAAATCCTCAATCTCATCCCCGCCACCGCCCAGCGCATCGACGTCGGCAAACGCGCCGGCTTCCGCCTCCTCACCCAACAAGACATTAACTCTCTTCTCCTCGACGCCTCCCGTAAGCACAAAATCGTCGTCCGCCTCAAAGGTGGCGACCCGCTCCTCTTTGGCCGCGCCGCCGAAGAAATCGAAGCCCTGCGCGCTGCCAACATCTCTTTTGAAATCGTTCCCGGCATCTCCGCCGCCTTTGCCTCCGCCGCCGCCGCAAAACTCTCCCTCACCGATCGCCGCCTGGCGTCCCACGTTCTCTTCACGACCTTCTCCCGCGCGCCCGAATCCCAATTCCTCCCCGGCATCGGCGTCACCTCCGAAACCACGGTCGTCGTCTACATGCCCGGCCCCGACTATGCCGAAGTCTCTCACTGGCTGCAAAACGCCGCCGTTTCTCCCGATACGCCCGTCCTCGTTCTCTCTAAAGCCTCGCGCCCCGGTCAATCTCAGCACACCACCACCGTCGCCGCCCTCGCGGATCTCGCCCCGCTCCCCGCTCCCGCCTTGCTCATCATCGGCCGCGTCGTCTCTTCCGCCTTCGATGCCGCCGCAGCACGGAATCTCTTCCAGGACGCCATCCAGGGAGCCACTGGCCATGCCCGCCTCTCCTAATCTCCGATCGCCACGCACCCTGCACACCCTTCCGCTGTGCGCCTCGCGTAGCCGATGTAGGCGCGGCTCTACGCCGCCTGCACACTGGCGCGTTCCCCGATGTACCGGCCGCCTTCGCCCTTGTAGCGCAGGCCTTCGGGCCTGAGGCCTTTCCACAATACTTGGCAGGCGCGCCGGCCGGAGTGTGGCGCCGCCTACGCCACCCTCTTCACCCCGTGGAATGCCGGCCTTTAAGTCAGCCTCTTCCGGTCGTATCGGAACCCGTAGCACAAGCTTCAGCCTCTATCCGTCAAACTTCACCAACCAAACTTCAAAACGAAAGGAAATTGCAGCATGATCACCGAGAACACGCGACCCGCCGCCAACTCCTCCCCGCGCCTCACCCTCGACGAGTGGGCCGTTCTCCTCGCCCTGGCCGCTGCCATCCTCATCCGCTTCGGCGTGATCCACCGCATCCCATGGTGATGCGCGTAGCGCCCGGCTTCAGCCTATCCTCTGGTGGCACAGCCATTCTTAGCTGTGCTCGCCGCTTTCCGATAACTGATCACTGACTACTGTCCACTAACAACTTTTTTGCATTCTCCACCAAGGAAGGGAACTAAATCATGGCCGACGCGATTGCTCTCCCCCAAAATCCTCCGCTCTCCATCTCCTCGAGATTCCTCCGGCTGCTCCCCGGTGTTGCTCTCCTTGCCGTCATCGGGCTTGCCGGAAAATTCCTCGAAAAAAACATCAACCTCTGCGCCAAATCCCATCACTGGATCATTCCCAACATCGAATACGTCCTCTGGGCCATCCTCATCGGCCTGGCCATCTCCAACACCATCGGTGTCGCCGGAATCTTCAAGCACGGCATCGCCACCTGCGAATTCTGGCTGAGAGCCGGAATCGTATTGCTCGGCTCCCGCTTCCTTCTCGGCGATCTCGCCAAACTTGGCGGCGTCAGCCTCCTCCTCGTCTTCATCGAAATTTCCGGCTCGCTCGTCTTCATGACCTTTCTCGGCCGTCTCTTCGGCCTTCGCCCCAAACTCACTTCGCTCCTCGCCGTCGGCTCCGCCGTCTGCGGCGTCAGCGCCATCATTGCCGCGCAAGGCGCTATCGACGCCGAAGACGAAGACTCCTCCTTCGCCATCGCCGCGATCCTCGCCCTGGGCGCCATCTCTCTCTTCGTCTTCCCGCTCATCGGCCACGCGCTCCATCTCAGCGATCACGCCTATGGCGCCTGGGCCGGCCTCGCCGTCGACAACACCGCCGAAGCCACTGCCGCCGGCGCACTCTATTCCGACTCCGCCGCTAAACTCGCCGTCCTCGTCAAAACCACCCGCAACGCCCTCATCGGCTTCGTTGTCCTCGCCTACGCCATCTATTACGCGCCCCGCGGCCAGGCCCGCGTCGTCGCCAACAAAGCCGCCTTCCTTTGGCAGAAATTCCCGAAGTTCGTCCTCGGTTTTCTGCTCGTCTCCATCCTCGCCACCGTCGGCTTTTTCACCAATGACCAGAACGCCTCTCTCGCCAACCTTTCCCGCTGGGCGTTCCTCCTCACCTTTGCCGGTGTCGGCCTGCGCACCAACTTCCGCGAAATGCGCCGGCAAGGCCTTCGCCCCTTCGTCGTCGGCTTCGTCGGCGAAATTGCCATCGCCGCCTTTACCCTGGTGCTTGTAATCGGCGCCGACCAACTCTTCCATCTGTAGCGCAGGTCGAGCGTCTTTTGCTCGCCCTGTGGCTTTTTTGGACTGCCCCTTACGCCGAATTTTCGTGTGGGGATTTTGGAGGGATGTCCGCGCGATGTTTCGCTCTTGTAGGCCGGCGCAAAATTTCACCGGCACTGCAAAAAAAGAGGGGCGCGTTATCGGGCGCGCCCCTCTTCCTCTCTCTCGTCTTGTCCTAAGAAACCCGTTGTACCCGCTGCTCTTCTCGTCTTCTCTCTATCTCCGCTTCTTCATTCTCGCCACTCGTCACTCGCCACTCGCCACTGCTTTTCTCACTTCTTCACCCAAAACGGCCCTCCGCCTCCGCCCACAAACCGGTATGCCCCGTCCACATACACAAAATTCGCCATGAACAAAAACTTTTCCCGCGTCCCAAGCGCCTGAAACTCCATCAGAAACTGCTCCACGCGCACCGGCTTCACCGGCACTACCGTATCGCTTCCCCGCTTCTTGGTCTCCGGAGCCACATCTCCGCGCGCCTCGCAGTGCAGCCCGAACTTGTTCCCGGCTCCCGCGTGGTTCATATCTTCAATCAACGAGTTCTGCGCGTCGCTCACCTGTTGCCCGTACGCCGCGCTCAGTTGCGCCGCATCCTCCGCCGAAAAATTCGCCGCAAACCATGCCTTCGCGTTGGGAATCCGAAACACCGCAAATCCTTCATCCATCCCCGCGTCGTCGCCCTTGTGATACGCCTTCAGGAACGCCTCAAACTCCTTCGCCAGCCCGTCCTCGCTTTGTTTGTAGGTCTCCCCCGGCGGCGAACCTTTTCCGCCGCTTGGCGCAAACGCCAGGATGGCACCGCACACGAAAACAAAAGAAACAAGCAAGCTTCTCATTCTCGCCAGTCACCAATCACGAGTCACCCGGCACTCTTCAAATCCCCAGGACCGTCACCAACTCCTTCACGCTCCCCGCGCTCTTCTGCAGCGCCGCATTCTCCTCCCCCGTCAGCTTGATCTGGATAATTTCCTCTGCGCCTCGCGATCCCAGCTTCACCGGCACGCCCACAAACAATCCCTTGATCCCGTACTCGCCCTCCAGATACACCGCGCATGGCAGAATCTTTTTCTTGTCCTTCAGAATCGCTTCCACCATCTCCACCGCCGCCGCCGACGGCGCGTAATATGCCGACCCGGTCTTCAGCAAATTCACGATCTCCGCCCCGCCCTTCCGGGTGCGGTCAACGATTGCGTCGATCTTTTCCTTCGGCAGCAAATCCGGCAGCGGAATCCCCGCCACCGTCGAATACCGCGGCAGCGGCACCATGTCGTCCCCGTGCCCGCCCAGCACAAATGAGTGCACGTTCTCCACGCTCACCTTGCACTCCATTGCCACAAACGCGCTCATCCGCGCCGAATCCAGCACTCCCGCCATCCCCAGCACGCGGTTCTTCGGGAATCCGCTCACGCGAAACGCCGCCTGCGCCATCGCGTCCAGCGGATTGGTTACGATGATGATGATGCAGTTCGGTGAGTGCTTCACGATCTGCTCCACCACCGCTTTCACCACGTCGTAGTTCGCCTTCAGCAGGTCGTCGCGGCTCATCCCCGGCTTCCGCGGAAAGCCCGCCGTGATCACCACCACGTCGCTCCCCGCCGTCGCGCTGTAATCTCCGTTCGCCGTCGAAATCCCGCGCGCAAACGCGTCCGTCTTCGTAATCGGCGAAGATTCCACCATGTCCAGCGCCTTGCCCGCCGGCGGCCCGTCCAGAATATCCGTCAACACCACGTCGGCCAGCTCCATGTCCACGATCCGCTGCGCCGTCGTCGATCCCACGAACCCACCGCCCACCACCGTCACCTTCTTCCTGCTCATTGTCTCTCCTCGTTTTGAAAGATCACGCAAATCCCCGCTGGATATCCGCAAACAGCGCGCGCCCTAGTTGCGGCTTCCACCAAATGATCTTAAGGGTGCCCCACCCTTGGGCTGTAAGGGCGGGTCTTACGTTCGAAAGCCGCAACCCCTCTTCACTCTTGCATCTTTACCTTCATTCCTTCCTCTTTCACCGTCCCGCCGCCCGCCCCACCATATTTTCAATAATCGCGCTCGCGAACGCGCTGGTCCCCAGCTTCGTCCCCCCGATCATCAGCCGCTCCAAGTCATACGTCACGCGCTTCTGCTGGATCGTGCTCGCAATCCCGTCCTCAATCAGCTTCGCGGCTTCTTTCCATCCCAAAAACTCGAACATCATCGCGCCGCTCAGCATCACCGAACTCGGATTGATCACGTCCTTGTCCGCGTACTTCGGCGCCGTCCCGTGCGTCGCCTCAAACGTTCCATACCCGTCGCCGATGTTCGATCCCGGCGCGATGCCCAATCCCCCCACCTGCGCCGCGCATGCATCGCTCAGATAATCTCCGTTCAAATTCGGCGTCGCCAGCACGCTGTATTCGTTCGGCCGCAGCAGCATCTGCTGGAACACCGAATCCGCGATCCGGTCGTTGATCATCAGTTTTTTCTTCCACGCGCCCTTCCCGTGCGAAGCCCCAATCGCGTCCAGCGTCCGCTTCACCTCGGCGTAAACGTTTTTCTTGAAATCTTCCGTCGCCTGCTCCAGTCCCGGCTCGATCATCGCTGCGTTCTGCTCGATCGTCAGCCCCGCGTTTTTCTCCGCGTTGTCCAGGATCCAGCTTTCGCGTTCCGTCACCGTCTCCGCTCGGTACTCTTCCCGCGCCAGTTCATAGCCCCAATCCCGGAACGCCCCCTCCGTGAACTTCATGATGTTGCCCTTGTGCACCAGCGTCACCAGCGGCCGCTTCGTTTCCAGGGCAAACTGAATCGCCCTCCGCACCAGCCGCTTCGTTCCCGTCGGTGAAATCGGCTTGATCCCCACGCCAGAATCCCACCGCACCTGCTTCTTCCCGTCTTTCAGCATCTCGTTGTTCAAAAACTCCAGCACCTTTTTCGCTTCCGGCGTGCCGCTCTTCCATTCGATCCCCGCGTACACGTCCTCTGTGTTCTCCCGGAAAATCACTACGTCCATCTTTTCCGGTTCGCGTACAGGGGAGGGAACTCCGTGGAAATACCGCACTGGCCGCACGCAAGCGTACAAATCCAGAATCTGCCGCAGCGCCACGTTCAGCGAACGGATTCCCCCGCCCACCGGCGTCGTCAACGGCCCCTTCAGCGTGATGCGGAAATCCCGCGCCGCCTCTACCGTATCGTTCGGCAGCCACTCCTTGAACGTGTTGAACGCCTTTTCCCCCGCGTAAATCTCGAACCACACCACGCGCCGCTTCCCGCCGTACGCTTTCTCCACCGCCGCGTCAAACACGCGCCGCGACGCTTTCCAGATATCCCTTCCCGTCCCGTCTCCCTCGATAAACGGAATAATCGGATTGTCCGGCACTTGCAGCTTTCCGCCTTCGTACCCTATCGCCTTCCCGTCCGCCGGTACTCCCACTCCGTTGTACGCGTTCTTCATGTCAGGTCTCCCGTAACCCACTTCAAGTCTTGTAGCGCAGGGCGAGCGCTTCCTGCTCGCTCTGTGGTTTTTTCTTCTCGTTTGTCATCCCGACCGGAGCGGCCCGATTTCTCTTGCGCGCCAGCTTCTGGCGGGTTGGGCCGCGCAGTGGAGGGATCGTGCCAACCGATCATCCCTGTCTGGCTCTTCTGCGCGTTTCGGTGTTTGCCTTCTCGCTTCTTTCCCACTCCTCACCGAACCAAAGACAATATCACACCGCCTCTCTCCCTCGAAATCCTCCGCCCCCGTTGCCTTCCTCCGCCGTCTAAGCTATCTATAATTTATGTCCTTCACCGTCCGCCAACTCGGTCCCTCGGATCTTGAATCCATGCGCGAAATTCGTCTCGAAGGACTCCGTCTCAACCCCGAAGCCTTCGGCAGCACCTACGAATCCGAACAATCCGCCCCTCTCGAAAAATACGCGGGCTGGCTCGCCAATTCCCAAATCTTCGGTGCCTTCGATGGCCCGCACATCGTCGGCATCGCCGCTTTTGGCCAATTCACCGGCGCTAAGGACTCCCACAAAGGTTGGCTTCGTGCCATGTACGTCCGTCCTTCGCATCGCCGCACCGGTGCATCGCGTCTCCTCGTACAGGCCGTCATCGACGCCGCCCGCACCCGCGTCGAGCAACTCCAGCTCTCCGTCGTCAGCACCAACACCCCCGCCATCCGCCTCTACCAATCCTTTGGCTTCACCCAATACGGCCTCGAATCCCGCTCCCTCAAACAAAACAACCAGTATTCCGACGAAATCCTCATGTCCCTCCGCCTGTAGGAGCGGTTCTACGCCTCCTCCTGTAGCTCAGTCCTTCAGGCCGGAGGCCTTCCCAACCGCTAAGCACCATCGATCCGCGAAGCGGGAACTTTCTCCTCAGGCCGCCTCTCCGCCTGCCTTGCCCACCTCCATCCACTGCGTCTCTGCGTTCGGTCTCCTTCCGGCTTTTCCACCGGTTGCCAATCGCCTTGAGCTGTCTCTGTCGTATAATCCCCAGGCTTTGCCACTCATCTTCCGATAGGAGACCCTCATGCTATTCGACTGGACCACCTACAAAAACGAACTCACCAAATCCATCCCAGACTTCGCCAAACTTACTCCCGATTCCCTCAAGGGCTATCAAACCCTTTCCAACGCCAACAAGGAGCACTCACATCTCGGCGAAAAAATGCGTCAGCTCATCTCCATCGCCGTTGCCGTTACCACCCGCTGCGACGGTTGCATCACCTTCCACACCGACGCTGCTCTCAAAGCCGGCGCCACTCGCGAAGAAATTTCCGAAGCCCTCGGCGTCGCCATGGCCATGAATGCCGGAGCCGCCTTGATCTATTCCCTCCGCGCGATGGATGCCGTCCAGGCCCACTCCAACGCCAAATAGCGGTATACTCTCACTCACTTCTTCGAGGCGGACCCATTGGTGAAACTCCATCAAGTTGCAATCTGCGCGCTTTCTCTGTTTCTCTCTCCTCCTCTTTTCTCGCAAGCTTCGAAGGGCGGCTCGTCCGCCCCTTCTACACAATCCATCGCCAACGGCAAATCCACCTTCCGCGTCGCTTGCTCCTATTGCCACGGTATCCACGCCGACGGTGGCTTCCGCGCCCCCAGCCTCATCTCCGGCCATCTCTCCCACGGTGATTCCGACGATGCGCTCCTCAACAACATCCTTCACGGCATCCCCGGCACCGCCATGCCCGCCAATGACCTCGAGGAATCCGAAGCCCGCGAAGTCATCGCCTACCTGCGCAGCCTCCAGAAACCCGCCTCCGCTCCAATCACCGGCAGTCCCGAAGCCGGCCGCAAACTCTTCTTCGGCGAAGCCTACTGCTCCCGCTGTCACATGGTCTTTGGCCAGGGCGGACGCCTCGGCCCCGAACTCTCCCGCATCGGCGCCTCTCGCCCGCCCGAGTTTCTCATCGAGTCCATCCGCAATCCCGACGCGGAACTCACCGAGCGTTTCGTCCCGCTCGATTTCGGCAGCGTTGCCACCACCTACGAACTAGTCACCGTCACCACTCGTCAGGGAACTCGCTTTTCCGGCGTGATCCTCAACGAAGACTCCTTTTCCCTGCAATTCATGGACGACCGCGAAAAAATCCACTCCTGGTCCAAATCCGAACTTCAGTCCATCGTCCACGAACACCGCTCTCCCATGCCGGCCTACGCCCCGCAGCAACTCTCCGACTCCCAGCTCAACGACCTCGTCGCCTACCTCACCTCGCTCCGGGGAGACTCCAAGTGACCCGCCTCCGCCCTTCTTCGCTCTGCTTCTTTCTTGCACCGGCATTCCTGCCTGTGCGACCGTTTCGTCTCGGCGGATTCTTTCCCGGAGGCCGCCGCCCTCCTTCTCCGTTCCTTTGCTTCCTTAACCTCCTTTACTTCCTCTACCTCCTAATCTCGCCAACCGCTTCGCTTGCCCAGGTCACCAACGATCAGCTCCTCCACTCCTCCGACACTCCAAACAACTGGCTCCAATACTCCGCCACTTACGACGGCCATCGCTTCAGCTCTCTTTCCCAAATCAATCGCGACAATGTCTCGCAGCTCACCGCTCAATGGATCTTCCAGACCGCCACGCCCGGCTTCTTCGAAAACACGCCCCTCGTCGTCGACGGCATCATGTACGTTACCGCCCCCGAAAATCTCGCCTTTGCTCTCGATGCCCGCACCGGCCGCCGCCTCTGGTCCTACAAGCGCACTCTTCCCGAAAAACTCCGCGCCTGCTGTGGACATTCCAACCGTGGCTTCGCCATTCTCGGCTCCCGCCTCTTCCTCGCCACCCTCGACGCACACGTCGTCGCGCTCGATTCCGCCACCGGCAATGTTCTTTGGGATGTGCAGGCCGCCGACTACGCGCAGGGGTACGCCTTCACCGTCGCGCCTCTCATCGTGAAAGACAAAGTCATCGTCGGCGTCTCCGGCGGGGAATACGGCATCCGCGGCTTCATCGACGCCTACGACGTCGCCACCGGCAAGCGCGCCTGGCGCTTCTACACCATTCCCGCACCAGGTGAGCCCGGCGGCGATTCCTGGGGCTCTCCCGAAGCCGCCGCTCGCGGTGGCGCTCCCGCCTGGGTCACCGGCACCTACGACCCCCAGCTCAATCTGCTCTATTGGCCCACCGGCAATCCTTCACCCTCCGACGATGGCTCCGGCCGCAAGGGCGACGACCTCTATTCCAACTCCATCCTTGCTCTCAATCCCGACACCGGAAAGCTCCAGTGGTATTTCCAATTCACGCCTTTCGATCTCCACGATTGGGACGCCACTGAAACTCCCGTCCTCCTCGACGCCGAACTCGACGCCCAGCCCCGCAAGCTTCTCCTTCACGCCAATCGCAATGGCTTCTTCTACGTTCTCGATCGCACCAACGGCAAATTTCTTTTCGCCAAGCCCTTCGCCAAACAAACCTGGGCAAAATCCATCGATCCTTCCGGTCGCCCCGTTCTTCTTCCCAATCCCGATCCCGGCGAAGAAAAAGGTGTGCTCACCTGTCCCGGTGCCGCCGGCGCCACTAATTGGATGGCTCCTTCCTACAGTCCGCAAACCGGCCTCTTCTACGTTTCCGCTCGCGAGCAGTGTGATGTCTTCTACACTCATCCCCAACAATACGTCGAAGGCCGCCTCTTTCTCGGCAGCATGTATATTCCTTCGTCGAAGCAAAAAGATTGGGGTGCCGTTCGCGCCATCGATCCCATAACCGGCGACATTCGCTGGGAGTACAAGGAATTCTCCGCCACCTGGGCCGGTAATCTCTCCACCGCCGGTCATCTCGTCTTCACCGGCGATCTCGACGGCAACTTCATCGCCCTCGACTCCAGCACAGGCCAGCCCCTCTGGCATATCCAGACCGGCGCCGCCATCTACGCCGCCCCCATCACCTTTTCCCTGGATGGCCGCCAGTACGTCTCCATCTCCTCCGGCACCACCCTCCTCACCTTCTCCCTCCCGCAGTCCGCTCACTAGCCCTTCCCCGTTCTCTTCATGTGGCCCCCTCCGTCCTCCGCCCAATGTGCTGGCCGGACTTTAGACCCGCCACCCTCTCGCTTCTATAATCGCGTCACAACCTTCCTACGATTCTTCTCTGCGCCCTCCGCGTCTCTGCGTTCAATCCTATTTTCTTCTTCCGCGTTCTCGTCGCTCGCCACTTTGCCCAGGCACCCACACCACCGCCAAGGGCAGGGAACTCGCTCGACTTTTCTTATGAAAAAATCAGCGTCAGGACCGGCGCCGTTCCGACAAATACCCGCTCACAATCGAAAACACAAACAACCCGAACACCGCTAAGGTCAGGAGCATCACCATCACGGAGTTATCCTCCAAACGCCTCCTTACCCTGCAACCCCGCTGCCATCTCCCTGCCTTTGTTTTCAATACCTTACGAACCACTCCGCCCACCATTGCGGCGACATACGGACACGCCTGTCTCTCCCTGCCCCCACCTTGCTCTTTCGTCCTACAACCTTCTTCCTATTACCCCCTTGTTGTTCTTCACGGTCGAAAATGTGGCGAAGTGTCATCCCGACCGGAGGCCCGCCCGCGACAGTTGCGGGCCGCAGCGGAGGGATCGAGGCACGGTCTGCACGACGTCCCATGAACAAAACAGCGGGCAGGACTCCGTTTCCTGCTCGCTGCTATCTGTTATCCGCTCGCTCTTTTGCTGATTACGGATTACTTCTCCCCATTCTCTCAACCTAAACCTTATTGAGCCGGATCGATCCATCCCCCGTCCGCACGATAATCGCCTGCCCGCCGCCGTTCATCTTCCCAAAAATCTTCGTCGAACTGAACGTCCCCTCCACCATCACCGGAATCCCCAGGCTGATTCTTCCGTCATGCGTGCTCGCATCCAGATTCGCCTGCATCTCTCCCGGCAACTCCAGATCCACGCTTCCATCCCCCGTGTGAATGTTCCAGCTCGAGCTCACCGTCGACCCCTTCTCCGCCCGCGCCGTCACGCTTCCGTCTCCCGTCCGGATATTCAGCGCGTCAAACCGTCCTTGAATGTTCACGTGCCCGTCGCCCGTGTTGATGTCCGCGCGCCCATCCAGCCCCTGGCCCTCGATGTGTCCGTCTCCCGACTTCAGCCGGATATTCCCCTTCGCTCCCTGCACGGTGATGTGCCCGTCGCCGGTCTGCACATCCAGGTTTCCCGTGATCGAATCCGCTTCCACCGGCCCGTCTCCCGTGTTCACCGTCAAATCCGCGTCCTTCGGCATGTGCACTTCCACCCGCAAGCTCGTATGCCGCACGCCAAAACTAAACCAGCTCCCTGTTCCCGTCTTCGCCACAACTTCCACCGAATTTCCCGTTTGCGTTGCATCCACCCGCAAATCCCGGTCCAGCTTGTATCCCGTGTACACAACTCGCACTTCCACCTGCTGCACATCACCCGTTGACACGCGCACCGCACCATCATCCGTCAACACGTGCACCTGTGCATGTCCCGTCACCGCGAATGTCTTCACCACCTCATCCGCCCGCGCCCCTGTCGGCGCCACGAGGATTGCCCCAGCCAGCGCCACGCTGGCCCATCCAGCCAATCCGGCCCTCGCCTCAACGTTCCCGTTCGCCCTCCTCAAACCCCTCGTTTTCATCCACATCCTCGCTTTGCCCATGCGTTCCGCCATGCTCATATCTGGGCCTCCGCTGCCCGTTCTATAACCAGAAACGCATCTCTCCCCAAAAATGTTCCCTGCTCCGCGCTCCCCCTTGCTTGCCCTCAGCTGCGCGGGGCTGTGCTCTTCTACCGGGCCACCAACAATTGAACTTGAGCGATGACCCTGGCAGCCCGCTTTCATACCGGCCGAAGGCCCGCGTCGTTTGCAGGGCGCGGTGGAGCGTTCGCGGCACGATGTCTGTTATTTTCTCTCTTCGCTTCTCGCCACTCATCGCTCGCCACTCGCCACTTTCCTTTTCTGTCCCGGCTTCGCCCGCAGCGCTCCCAGAAACTCCTTGCAAGGCAGCGTATTGATCACGTCCTTTTTCTCCAACCACCCCCGCCGCGCCATCGTCACTCCATAGCGGATGAAACTCAAATTCCCCGCCACATGCGCGTCCGTCGAAATCACCACCTTCACGCCCTTTTCCTTGCACATCCGCAGATACACGTCCTTCAAATCCAGCCGGTCCGGATACGAATTGCACTCCATCGCCACGCCGTGTTTCGCGCATGCTTCCAGCACCTTTTCCATGTCGTAATCAATGGGATCCCGCTTCAACAGTACCCTTCCCGTCGGATGTCCGATGATCTGCGTGTACGGATTCTCAATCGCCGCCAGCATCCGTTCCGTCATCGCCGCCCGGTCCAGGTTGAAATACGAATGGACCGAGCACACCACCACGTCCAGTTGCTCCAGGATTTCTTCCGAATAGTCCAGCGACCCGTCTTTCAAAATATCCACTTCCGACCCCGCCAGCACACGGATTCCCAATCCCTTTCTGTCCGCTCCGTGCAATCGCTTGATGTGCTCTTCCATCCGTTTCTCGGTCAGCCCGTTCGCCACCGTCACCGCCTTCGAATGGTCGGTGATCGCGATGTACTCGTGTCCTAGTTCCCGCGCCGCCTCGGCCATCTCTTCGATCGCGTTCTTCCCGTCGCTCGCCGTCGTATGCATCTGCAGGTCCCCCTTGATGTCCCGCAGTTCAATCAACTTCGGCAGCTTGTGCTTTTCCGCCGCCGCGATCTCTCCCGTGTTCTCCCGCAGCTCCGGCGGAATCCATGCCAGCTTCAACTTCCCGTAAATCTCCTCCTCCGTCCTCCCCGCTATATGCTTACCTCCCTTAGTGACTCGCTCTTCCTCTTTGTGGGCGCCTGGCTTGCTCGGTCCGCTCTTATGCTTGGCTTCCTTCTTCTCTTTCTCGCCACTCGCCGCTCGCCACTCGCCACTTTCTTCTAATTCCGCCAACTCATACTCATTTAACGTCCATCCCATCTCATTCGCGCGTCCGCGCAACGCCACGTTGTGTTCCTTCGACCCCGTGAAATACAGCAGCGCCGCTCCGAAATTCTCCTTCTCCAAAAGCCGCACATCCACCTGCAGCCCGTCCTCCAGCGTAAAACTCACCTTGTTCTCGCCGTGCGCCAGCGTCTGGTCGATCCCCGGAAACTTCAGGATGTACGCGGCGAGCTCATCCACCTCTGCTTGCCGTGTGGCACCGGCATTCTTGCCGGTGCTCTTGGGTTTCTCCTTCTTGTTTTTCTCTTTCTCGCCACTCGCCGCTCGCCACTCGCCACTTTCCGCAAGTGTCACAAGCAAATCTAAATCCCCCACCGTCTCCTTACCCCGCCGCAACGACCCCGCCGGCGTCACGCTTTCCACCAGCTTCCCGTACTTCTCGATGTACCTCCCGATCGCCTTCGCGGCTTCCTCGCCCCGGCTGATCAAAAATCTTCCCGATGACTTCTTGAATACCTCCACCGCTTTCAGAATGTTCTGCTCGCTCTTCTCTCCGAACCCCGGCAGGTCCCGCAGTTTGCCGGCCTTCGCCAGCTTCTCCACGTCCTCCACGCTGCCGGCCTTGAACTCGCTCCACAAAAACGCCACCTTCTTCGGCCCCAGCGACTGCAAATCCAACAACTGCAATATCGTCTCTGGATATTTCTTCAGCAGTTTCTTCCGCAGCGAATAATCTCCCGTCTTCACGATCTCCGTCAGGTGTTCCACCAGTCGCTCGCCGATCCCCGGCAACTCCGTCAACTTCTCCGGCGTCTCCACCAGCTTCTCGATCGGTTCCGGCAAACTGTCGATCAGCTCCGCCGCTTTCTCATAACTCCGGTAGCGCCCGATAATCGCCCCGTCAATCTGCAGCAGGGAAGCGGTCTCCCGCAAAATCTTCGCAATCTGTTTGTTGTCCATCGTCTCGTCCTCGCGCTACCCTTCCGCCGCAATTATATGCCTCTCTCCACCCTTCCAGTGCTCCCACACACCTTCTTTGAGCATGGGAATCGTGAGGATGCCACCGGCTTTCCCCATCCCGTACATCAGCCCCAGCGGGGCGGCGCAATGGAGCCCCGGGCGTCAGCCCGGGGTGCGAAATCCAAACACGAACAAGCGCCGTGGGCGCGGCACAATCCGGCGACTTTGCCTCGAGCATTCCACCGTCCCCGCACTACCAATCTCCGCCGGCCGATTGCTCCCCAAACAAAAAACCGGCGGAAGCTTTCGCTCCCGCCGGCTCCACTCAGTTCCAAATTCGCTCAAGCGGTCTTTTTCACTTCCGACGCCTGTGGTCCTTTGGGGCCCTGGACAATTTCGAAGTCGACCGCGTCTCCCTCTTGCAGTGTCCGGTAGCCATCTCCCGTGATTGCTGAGTAGTGTACGAATACATCCGGCCCGTCTTCTCGGCCTATGAATCCGTATCCTTTCGAATTGTTAAACCACTTCACTGTTCCTTGCACTTCGTGTCTCCTTTGGACGGTGACTCTGGGGCGGAACTGCAAGGCGCCGCCAAGAGCACGAATGGCGCGTACTGTATCAAATCGGGAATTCCAGTCAAGACATCTCTAACACTTTTCTTACCCCCTTGTGCATATTTATTCACGCGTTCAATCGATTCAATCGCTCCATCTCTCGATCCCTACCGCAAAAAAGTAGAGTAGTAAAGTATCCCTGCAATCGACTTCGCGTCCTTCAACTCACCCTCCTTCATCATTTGTTGCAATTCTTTCAGCTTGTACGCCTGCACTTCGATCTTCTCGTCATCTTCCGGTTGCGCTTCTCCCGCTTTCAATCCTTCCGCCAGCAGAATCCACATCCGCTCTTCCAGAAATCCCGGCGTCGGAAATATATCCAGAAAAACTTTGAATCGTTTCGCGCGGTATCCTGTTTCCTCCAGCAACTCCCGCGCCGCTCCCTCTTCCGGCGACTCCTCCGGCTCCTTCCTTCCCGCCACCAATTCCCACATGTACTGCCGCGTCGCATGCCGGTATTGCCGGATCATCACGATCCTCCCATCCGGCAGTACTGGTAGCACTACAACCGATCCCGGATGCGTGATCACCTCTCTCCTCGTCCGCACCCCGCTCGGTTCCTGCACTTCATCCCTCCGCAGCCCAAACACCGGCCCCTCATATATCATCTCGCTCCCTAAAATCTTCGCCTTAACTGCATCCGTATCCTTCTTCCGTCTGTCCTTAGCAGCCATTGCTCGCCGATCTCCCAGTTTGAATCCTCAATGTAGCGCTGGCTTTCATGCCAGCCTCCCGCTTGCCCTTCGCATCATACCTTACGACCAACCGCTGCACCTTGGCTCAGCCCGTACCTGTGTCATCCCGACCGGAGCGGCCCGGCTCTTCCTTCGCGCCGTTGTGTGGCGTGTCGGGTAGCGCCGCGCAGTGGAGGGATAAAGGCACAATCGCTTCGGTTCCTTTCCCGATTTTCGATTTTCACTTTCTATTTTCACCGCCCCCG
Organism: Acidobacteriota bacterium; assembly: GCA_021324935.1. GTDB lineage: Bacteria > Acidobacteriota > Terriglobia > Acidiferrales > UBA7541 > Acidiferrum. The sequence continues at coordinate 29,438 of JAJPIE010000002.1, read as the reverse complement.
CCCATCAGTCCCCCAACGCCAGTCACCAGTCGCTCTTTTTTCTCGCCACTCGCCACTCTCTTCCACCCCGCGCTATACTTTCCTTTCACCAAAATGCCCATCCAAACCATCATCGTCGACGACGAGAAGCCCGCCCGCGAGGAGCTCGCCTACCTTCTCAAATCCTTCCCGGAAATCTCTCTCGTCGGCCAGGGCAAAAACGGCCTCGAAGCCGTCAATCTCATCAAGGAACACGCCCCCGACCTCGTCTTCCTCGATGTCCAGATGCCCGGCCTCGACGGCTTCGGCGTCCTCCAGAAACTCGTCGAGCGCAAACTCAAAGTGCCTCACGTCGTCTTCGCCACCGCCTTCGACCACTACGCCGTGCAAGCCTTCGACGTCAACGCCGTCGATTACGTCTTGAAACCCTTCGACAAGGCCCGCATCTCCAAAGCCATCCAGAAAGCCAAAAAAGAAATCGAAGCCCAGACCAGCCCCACCGAGCGCCTCGAACAACTCGTCTCCCAGCTTGCCGCTCCCAAGCCTGCCAACTTGCAGCCCACCAAGATCCTCATCCGCTCCCAGCAGCGCATGCTTCTCGTCGACGCCGATGATCTCATCTTCGCTTCCATCGAAGGCGGCCTCATCTCCGTCTTCGCCAAGGATCTCGAAGGCTCCTCCAACTACCGCACCCTCGAGGAACTTCACGCTGCCCTCGACTCCGAATCCTTCTGGCGTCCGCATCGCTCCTATCTCGTCAACATCCACCACATCAAGGAAGTCGTCCCCTGGTTCAAATCCAGCTTCATGCTCAAGATGGACGACAAAAAACAATCCGAAATCCCCGTCTCCCGCCAGCAAACCAAACGCCTCCGCGAACTCTTCAAACTCTAATGAACGGGAGAAGTCCAATGGCCCAAACGCAGACACTGACCACTTAGCGAGAAATCATCGTTCGAACTTCTATTTGCCTGCTTTTTATTGTCGGCTTTCTTGCGGCTCATGCGTTATTCCTGCTCCATGACTTTGGCTCTAGGAATTGGCCGGTCGTCCGCCAATCTCTTTTTATTGGAATCTTCTGCGGTCTTTTGACTCCGCCATTTTCCAATTTGTTGCGCACGCTCCTCCGGTTATAACTTTTTGTCAGGGCCATCACCTTTTGAACTTGAGGGTGCCCCATCCTTCGCGTTTTGTGCGAAGGGCAGGCTCTTACGATCCAACATCACAGCCGCTCTTCTCTTCGCTTCCTGCTCGCCGCTATCCGCTCTCTGTTATCCTTCTACTGACTACCAACTACCGGCCACGAGCCCTCTTCTCCCATGCCCGAACGCCTTCAAAAACTCCTCGCCTCCGCCGGCGTCGCCTCTCGCCGCAAATCCGAAGAACTCATCCTCGCCGGCCGCGTCTCCGTCAACGGCAAAGTCGTCACCGAACTCGGCACCAAAGCCGACCTCTCCGCCGACACCATCACCGTTGACGGCAAACCCATCCACGCCGCCCAGCCTCCCATCTATCTCATGCTCAACAAGCCGAAAGGCTACGTCACCACCACCAGCGACCCCGAAGGCCGCCCCACCGTCCTGCAACTTCTCGGTAACCTCTCCACGCGCGTCTATCCCGTCGGCCGCCTCGACTACGCCTCCGAAGGCCTTCTCCTTCTCACCAACGACGGCGCCCTCGCCCAGCAACTCACCAATGCCGCCTCGCACGTCCCCAAAACCTATCTTGTCAAAATTAACGGCAAGCCCAACGAAGCCGCCTTGCAAAAACTCCGCTCTGGCGTCCACATCACTCTCGACGACAACCGCCGCGTCAAAACGTCACCCGCCAAGATCCGTCTCCTCGAAGACGCCCCCAATCCCTGGTACGAAGTCACCCTCATCGAAGGCCGCAACCGCCAAATCCGCCGTATGTTCCAATCCGTCGGCTTCCTCGTCGAAAAAATCAAGCGCACTCAACTCGGCCCGCTCAAACTCGACGTCCCTTCCGGCAAGTTTCGCCCATTAACCATCCGCGAAGTCGCCCAACTCAAACACTTCCGTCCCAAAATGTAGGGCCCGCCTTCTTCGGCGGGCCGCTCTTCCTCCGTTCCCTCTGTTTACCTCTGCTATCTCTGTGGTGAACTCTTCCTCTTCTCCGCGTCTCTGCGTTGGGATTTTCCTCTCTTCTTATGTTCCCATTTCTATGTTCGAACTACTTTCCCAACAACTCTCGCGCAATGATCATCCTCTGCACTTCGCTCGTCCCCTCATAAATCGTAATCACCCGCGCGTCCCGGTACATCCGCTCCACTTCCGACTCCCGCGAATACCCCTGACTCCCATGAATCTGCACCGCCTTCGCCGCCACGCGGTTCGCCATCTCGCTCGCGTACAGCTTTGCCTTCGAAGCCGCCGCCCCCATCTTCCCGCCCGAATCCTTCAGATATGCCGCCTGGTACAGCAGCCCTCGCGCCGCCTCAATCTCCGTCTGCATATCCGCCAGCATCCATTGAATCGCCTGAAACTCCCCAATCGCTTTTCCAAACGCCTTCCGCGCTTTCGCGTATTTCACCGACTCCTCCAGCGCCCCCTGCGCCAATCCCACCGCCTGTGCCGCAATCCCAATCCGCCCGCCGTCCAGCGCGCTCAGCGCAATTTTCAATCCTTGTCCTTCCTCTCCCACGCGTGCGCTCGCCGCCACGCGGCAATCGTGGAACAATAACTCCACCGACGGCGACGACCTCTGCCCCATCTTGTCCTCGTGCCGCCCCACCTTGAATCCCGGCGTCCCCGGTTCCACCAGAAACGCGCTGATCCCTTTTCCGCCCGCCGCCGGATCCGTCTTCGCGAACACGATATAAATTCCCGCCACCGACCCGTTCGTCACCCACGTCTTCGTCCCATTGATCCGGTAGCTGTCGCCCTCGCGCACTGCCGTCGTCTGGATCCCCGCCGCATCCGATCCCGCTGCCGGCTCCGTCAAGCAAAACGCGCCCAGAATCTTTCCTTCCGCAAGCCGCCGCAAATATTTCCTCTTCTGCTCCTCATTTCCATACTTCAGCACCGGAATCTGCACCGCCGAATTCGTTACTCCCAGCGCCGTGGAAATCGCCGTGTGCACCCGCGCCACTTCTTCCAGCATCAGCACGTACGAAATCGTGTCCAGCCCCGGCCCGCCCCACTCCTCCGGCATCAGCATCCCGCAGCAACCCATCTCCGCCAGCTTCGCGATCGCCTCGGCAGGGAAGTGCTCCGTCCGTTCCCACTCCTTCACCTTCGGGCGCACCTCCGCCTCCATAAACGCCCGCACCGTCTCCCGTATCAGCTTCTGATGGTCCTTCAACTCAAATTCCATCTCACTCAGCCTCTCTGTGGCACAGGCACTCCTGCCTGTGCAGCTGTGGCCCGGCCCGGGCCGCTCCTTGCCGCTACCTCTGTGGTGACTTCTTCCTCTTCTCTTTTCTCGCCACTCGCCACTTTCCTTTCTCTGGGTCAGTACTTGCTTCTTTTCCTGTTTTCCCTTTTCTCTTTTCTATTTTCCTTCCTGCTCGCCACCAATCCCCCCAGCTCCTTCTCCTCCAGCAACCGGTACCGTCCCCGCGGCACTCCCTCAATGCTCAACGTTCCCAGCCCCACTCGCATCACCTTCTCCACCGGGTGGTGCTCGCGGAACATCACGTTCCGCATCCGCTCCAGTTGCGCTCCCCGCATCTTCACTTCATACCAGTAATTCGCCGCATGACCCCGGCTCGCGTCCGGCTGCCGCAGCGTCTGCATCTTCACCCCAATCTCTTGCCCATACTTCTCCAAATCGTTCCGTGTCAGCATCCCCTTGATCTTCACGTGATACGTCTGCTCCAGCGCATCCCACGCTTTCAACATCCGCGCCGCCAGCTCCCCGTCATTCGTCAAAAACACCAATCCCGTTGCCGCATACTCCAGATTTCCCACTGGATAAACTCTCTCCGGAAATCCCCGCAGCAAATTCCGCAGCGTCTTTCTTCCTTCCGGATCCGCCAGTGAACTCACCACCTCCGCCGGCTTGTGCAGCAGCAGATACACCTTCCTCTGCTTCTCCCACCGCACCTCGCGTCCCGCGGCCACAATCTTGTCTTTTTCCGCATCCGCTTTCGTCCCCAGCTCCGTAACCACCTTGCCATTCACCGACACCTGTCCTGACCGGATCAACTCCTCCGCATGTCTCCGCGAAGCAATCCCTGCCCGCGCAATAATCTTCTGCAATCGTTCCTGCATCCATCCGCCTCGTGGTGGGGCGGCTTTACCCCGCCTCTTCTCCCCATCTCGTGGCCGAACTTCACATCGGCCACCTTACCGTAGCCCAGGCTTCGGCCTGCCTGCTCCACCTTGCTGTCATCCCGACCGGAGCGGCCCATTTTTCCTGCGCTCGGTGTTTGCGCGAAGGGCGGGCTCTGGCGATCCCGTGCCACAGCCCTTCGTGTTCTCTCTGCTCTTCCTCTGCGCTCTCGGTGTTAACCCAACCCACCCAACTCCAAACACACCAACTCCCCATTTTCCATCTTCCAATTTCTATTTTCCGCTCTTATTCCCCCGCCGCTGTACTCTTCGCACTCGGGGGTGGCGCGTCTTCATCCAGCTCCCCGCTTGGCATCCCCTCCGCCGTCGCCAGCGCCTCGTGTTCTCGGAACTCCTCCGCCCCCCTCAACTCTTCCTTCACGTGCTCGATCGCCTCGGCCGTACTCGCATGCACATGTGGCATAGGCATTCCTGCCTGTGCATCCGGTCCGTTCGGCAGAGTGCCGCCATTCGCCGCATCCACCTCCGGATGTAGCTCCCCAATCGGTTCCTCGCTCACCTCTCCCGTCGCAATCCCTTCATCCGTTCCCAGAGCCTCTCGCGCCAGCGCCTCAAACTCCTTCAAGCTCGGCAGCTCATCCAAATCGCTCAGTCCAAACCGCATCAAAAACTCTTTCGAAGTCTTATAAAGGATCGGCCGCCCCATCACTTCCTTGCGCCCCGCCGTCGTAATCAGCTTCTTGTCCAGCAGCGTCGAAATCACCCCCGATGTATTCACCCCGCGAATATCGGAAATCTCCGGCGCCGTCACCGGCTGCTTATACGCGATCACCGCCAGCGTCTCCAGCGCCGGCATCGAAAGCCGCAACGGCGGCCGCAGCGACTTGATAAATCTCCGCACCACGTCGTGGTGCTGCGGCTTCGTGTACATCTTGTACCCGCCCGCCACCTGCCGGATCTCGATCCCGCGCTCTTCCGTCTCTTGCCCGGCAATCAACTCGTCCAGCGCCGATTGCACCGTCAATTTCTCTTCGCCCAGCGCCGACGCCAGCTGTTCCAGCGTCGCCGGCTCATCCGCCGCGTAAATAATCGCTTCCAGTGCCGCTTTCCGTTCTTCGTTTGTCATTGTCTTGATTTTTCCCGCGCTTCCTGGGACACCAAATCATACACCAAACTGTGCGGTGCCTCGTGCCGGTTGGCTTGCTTCGGGTGGACACATCCTCTGCCTGTAGCACAGCCATTCCTCTCTGTGCTCTGCCGCGCGGGGCGCTCTGCGCCGTTAGGGGCAATACTCGTTCTCCACCTTCTTCCAATGTCCATTTTCTATGTCCGCCTTTTCTTTCTCGGTCCTCGCTCACCCACACCCCTCCTCCCGCATCTAACTCTTAGGTCTCATCCCAGTTCGCTTCATGCATTGCTCCAGGGTTTATGAGAAAATATTTTGAACTTCGAAAGGTCACCCGCACGGCATGAATATCGCAATCGGCATCGTTCTCGTTCTCGGCGTCATCATCCTCGTTCACGAATGGGGACACTTCATCGTCGCTCGCCTCTTTGGTGTTCGTGTCGACGTCTTCTCCATCGGCTTCGGCCCGCGCCTGTTCGGCGTCAAATGGGGCGACACCGACTGGCGCATCAGCCCCATCCCGCTCGGCGGCTACGTCCGCATGGCTGGTCAGGACCTCACCGAAATCGACTCCGGTGACCAGAAGCCCACCGGCGCTCCCGATGAACTTATGTCCAAGCCCCGCTGGCAGCGTGCCTTGATCACCTTTGCCGGCCCCGCCGTCAATCTCCTTTTCCCCATCGTTCTTCTCGGCAGCTACTACATGATCGTCGGCGTACCCTATCCCGCCTTTCTGAATAAGCCCATCGTGGTTGCTGAGCCTTCCACCTCCCAGGCGGCCACCTCCAATGGCCTGCGCTCCGGCGATCACGTGGTTTCCGTCAACTCCCTCAAGAACCCCACCTGGGATCAGGTGCAAAACCTGCTTTCCCGCATCCCTCCCGACGCCACTCTCCATGTCACCGTCGAGAACAGCGGCACCACCCGCAACCTCGAAATTCCTCTGAAGAATGAGACCGCGGGTCGTCCCTTTGGCTATTACCCCATTCCGCCGCGCATCAGCGAAGTCGCTCCAGACACGCCCGCCAGCCACGCTGGCCTCCGCGCCGGCGACACTGTCCTCTCCATCGACGGCCAGAAAATCTCCTATTGGGATCAGTTCGTCGACGTCGTTCGTGCTTCCGGCGGCAAAACGCTCCAGCTCGAGATCGCCCGCAACGGCCAAACGCTCACCATGTCCGTTACTCCCAAGCAGGGTCTTTCCGATAAGTCCGACACAAAATTTCAGATCGGCGTTGCTCCCGAGCCTTCTCTCGCGTATCGCCGCGTCAGCCTTCCCCTCGCCTTGTCTGAAGCCACGGGCCGCACGTACGAAATCGTGGACGACACTCTCAGCGTCTTCGGCAAGCTCTTCAGCGGCCGCGTCTCCGTCAAGCAGCTCCAGAGCGTCGTCGGCATCTCTCGCGCCGCCGGCCAAGCCGTCTCGCAGGGAGCCTTCACTGTCATCTCCCTGATGGTCATCATCAGCGTCAATTTGGGCATCCTCAATCTTCTTCCCATTCCCATTCTCGATGGTGGCAACATCCTTCTGCTTGCTATGGAAGGCATCCGCCGCCGCGATTTCAGTCTTGCCTTCAAGGAGCGCTTCATCCAGGTCGGCTTGGTCTTCCTCCTCGTCCTCTTCGCCTACGTCATGTACAACGACGTGGTGCGCCTTCTACCTTCCCACTCCTAGGCCCTAATGTAGTGGCCGGACTTTAGACCGGCCACCTTCCTCTTGTCTTGTCTTCATCCTATGGAACAACCGCGTTCCGCGCCCCTGCCTCGCGTCCCCGCCTCCTCCCCCGCTTCGTCCCTTCTTTTCCCAACTCGATGAACGCCAGAATGCCTTGCCGTCGCATGCTTCCCGGAATGCTAGTACCTGATTCGTCAGGCATCCCCGTTCCGCTTCCGATTGCCCTGCCTCGCCCTCCTACAATGGACTGAGGTCTCTCTGGATGCATTGCCCAAAATGTCAATTCGATCACCCATTGCAAACCACCGAATGTCTGAAGTGCGGCATCGTCTTCTCGCGTTACCAGCCGCCACTCGATCCAATCGCCATTCCAACTGTTCCCGCCGTCCCCCCGTTTCTCGCCTTTCAATCCTCGCCCGTTGACCGAAGCGCCGCCGAAAGGGAATTGAAGTACCGCGCCCTCGCCCTTCCCTTGGCACTCCTACTCGCGCGCCTGCTCTGTGGCACCAATTTGCGTATCGCCGCCTCCATGCTCGCCATGGTCCTCCATGAAAGTGGCCACGCCATCACCGCTTGGCTCACCGGACGCTGGGCCGTGCCTCTGCTCTGGGTCACCCAGCACGGAGAAGAACGTTCCTGGTCGATTGTCCTTATTCTGTCAGCCGCCATCCTCTTCGTCGGCTTTCATTCCTGGAAAGCCCGGCGCTGGGGTTGGCTCTCTGCCGCCGCCGTGCTGTTCCTTCTCCAGATCATCGCCTTGTCTTTGCCTGCGGGAGCCCTGATTGTATTTTTCGGCGATGGCGGCGCATTGTTCTTCGGCACCATCCTGATGGCTTCCTTTTATGCTCCGCGCGAAAGCGCGCTCCGCAAAAATCAGGGCCTGCGCTGGGGCTTCCTGGCAATCGGCGCGCTCAGCTTCATGCATGTCTTTATGGTCTGGTCGGGTCCGCTCGAGGATATTCCGTTCGGTGAAATCGAAGGAGTAAACCTCTCCGATCCCAGCCTGCTCACCGAAATGTACGGCTGGTCCCTCACCCAACTCGTCGACCGCTACCTCCGCCTGGCCACCCTCTGCCTGGTATTCCTCCTCGCCCTGTACGTTTGGGGACTGTTCTCCGCGTATCTCGAACTCCGCCGCAGCCCATCTCCCGAAAACTAGCTGCCATCTGGCTTTGTTGATTTCCCTCCGAGTTCTGCCCAGTGAGGAAAATTGTCATCCCGAATCACCGCGGTTTTTGCGGGGTGCGGGATCTGTTTTTCGGCGCCTGGGGAAATGCTTCCATCACCACTCCTTTTTATGAGGCACCTTGTCACGCTCGTTCTGCCCGGCTCTCACGAATGGAAAAAGCACCCTAAAATAAGGATGAGCGGCAATCTAGGAGCCAATTGGTTACCGGCGCCTCCGCACGGGTCCGCATTGTCCTCGCCGTGCACGCCCCCCAACTCCGCCGCGCTCCCTCCGCGGGCTTCTGTCTCTCCCCTGCAGTTCCCCCTCGCATTCTCCTCGTTCTGAGCTAAACTCTCTTTCCGCCGTTTAAGGAGATCACTTCATGCTCAAAATAAAAGCTCTCATGTCGTCCATGCTTCTGCTCTCAGGTGCCGGCTTCGCCCTCGGCCAGGCTGCCAAGCCGCCCGAACACCCCACGGTCGCTCAAACCATGGAGCACAGTCTCACCGGCGTCGAAAACGAATTCGTCCCCGCCGCCGAAGCCATGCCCGAAGGCAAATATTCCTTCGCTCCCACCAACGGCGAATTCAAGGGTGTGCGTACCTTCGCCGAGCAGGTCAAGCACGTCGCCGCCGTCAATTATTTTCTCGGTTCCACCATCCTGCAGGAAAAGCCGCCCATCGAAATCGGTGGGGAGAACGGTCCGGATTCCGTCAAAACCAAAGCGGAAATCATCAAATTCCTCAAGGACTCTTTCGCGTATGTTCACAAAGCCGTCGGCTCCCTTAACGACGCCAACATGCTCTCGCCGATCAAATATCCTTTCGGCGAGGGCAACACCACGCGTCTTGCCATGGCCACACTCACCGTCGGCCACTGCTTCGATCACTATGGCCAAATGGTCGAATATCTGCGCATGAACGGCATCGTTCCTCCCGCCAGCCGCCGGTAACCTCTGCCGATCTCTCCCGGCTCGGCGCGTCGCCAAGACGCGTCGAGCCCCTTTTCCTTCGGCCTGCCTGCCGCCTGCGCATCTTCTCCTTCGTGTCGATTCCAAGCTTGCTCGATTTATCCATTAACTTCCAGTTGCGCAACCATTTGCCTGTGCTTCGACCAAACTGTGCAAACCTTTGCCGTACCAGAACCCCACCTACCCCCCAATGTTCCCCTAACATATAGTTCCCACTGTACTTAGGCCTGTTCTAAACCCTTGGTAATGGGCCAGCAAATTGCTCCCTCCCTCTCAACCAGGTGTCCTCGCTCCTGGCTTGCCTCCGGGTAGTCCCTTTAATTTGAAAGGAGATCTGCTTACGATGGTCAGGTCCACTTCTCTTGCTCTGAAGCTCTCCGTGGCCTTCCTCTGCGTTCTGGCTTTTGGCTTCACCAGCCGGGCCGACGAGTACATCTACGGTAACAACGCCAGCTATGGTCCCGATACGGTCTATCAGATCGATATCACCACCGGCGGAAATGTCACCAACCAATACAACGTCTCGCCCGGCAACGGTCGCGGCGTCGTCCAGGTTGGCAACATCCTCTACACCACCGAAGCCAATTCCAATGCCGTCTACGGCTACAACCTCACGACGAATACTTCCCTCGGCGTGGTCTTCACCGTTGCCGGCGCTTCCGGTCTCTCCACCATGGCTTACGACGGCACCAACTTCTGGATCGGCGACTACAGCGGCACCAACAATGTCTACGAGTACACTCCCACCGGAACCTTGCTCAAGACCGTCAGCCTCAGCCAGTGCACCGGCTATTGCGACGGCCTCGAGTATCTGGCTGCCAACGGCGGGGAACTCATCTCCAATGAAGCCGATGCTTCCGGTCCGCACTACGACCTTTACAACCTGAACGGCACCCTGCTGCAGTCGAACTTCATCGACGCCTCCAGCGTTTGCAACGGCAACGCTACCGGCATCGCCTTCGACGGCACCGATTTCTTCGTCTCCTGCATCTTCAACTCGAGCCTTGCTGAATTCGATGCTAACGGCAACTTCATCAAGCTCATCAGCGTCACCGGCGGCACTTCCTCCGCCGGCACCTTGATTGAAGATCTTTCCGCCAACTACCAGGCTGTGCTGAATTCGACCCCCGAACCGGCCACCCTTTCTTTGCTGGGTCTCGGTCTCGCGGGCATCGGCTATCTGCGCCGCCGCAAGCTGGCCGCCTGATCGTATCGTTGCCTGACCACGCACTCTTCAGGCTCTTTGCCTGAGGTCCAATCCTTCACAGCGGTTTGACGGGCTGGTTGCCTCCCGTCAAACCGCTGTCTTTTTACTATCCCGGCCTTCCATTCCCACCGGCCGCCCTGCCTCTCCCTCAGCGGCCCATTCCCCAAGTTTCTGCTAAACTACCCCCTCAAGGACCACTCATGGCCGCCACTCCCACTCATCGCGTCTCTTCCGGCGAACGCCTCAATTCCGCCGACCCCACCGGCCATCTCCAGAAAACCCTCCGCGCCAAGGGCATTCGCCTCACTCGCCAGCGCCGCGTCATCCTTGAAGTCATGGACAACGCCGAGCAGCATCTCGACGTCGATCAGATCCTCGAACGCGCCCAGAAAATCGATCCCGCCGTCCATCTCGTCACCGTCTATCGCACCATCGACCTCCTCAAGAAAGAGGGACTCATCGACGAGCTCGATCTTCTCCACCTCCGTGGTGATCGCCACTACTACGAAACTCACGGCCCGCGCGACCACATCCATGTCGCCTGTCTCCGCTGCGGCAAGGTTCGCGAATTCGAATCCCGCCTCTACGAACAGCTCAAGGAACAAATCGCCCGCGACTTCAATATGCGTGTCACCGTCTCCCGCACCGAGGTCGGCGGCATCTGCGACGCCTGCCTCGCCTCCGAAAAAAAGTAGCACCCGGGCCCCGGTGCGCCTCTTTCCTCTTCGGGTCACGGGTCACTGAGCGCGGGTCACCTCCCCGGTATACTTTGCTCGAGTCCGGAGCAGCCCATGTTTCGCATCGTCTACATCAGTTCCGCTTCGAAATATTTCGACATCTCCGAAATCGAAACCATGCTTGAGCGCGCTCGCCCCAAAAACCACGCCCTCGGCATCACTGGCATGCTTCTCTATAAAGACGGTAACTTCCTTCAGTGCCTCGAGGGCGAGGAAGCGGCCGTCACGAAACTCGCCAATACCATCTCCCAGGATCCTCGTCACTCCGAAATTCTCGTCCTCATGCGCGGCCCCGCCGAGCGCCGCCTCTTTCCCGGTATGCCCATGGGGTTCCACGACCTCACCAAGGAACCCCTCATCAAGCATTCGGGCTTCGCCGAGTTCATCGATTCCCCACTCATCCGCGCCACTTTCTCGCTCGACCCTTCCCGCTCCCTCAATCTCCTCTCCCTCTTCAGCCCCCAGCCGTAGCCCCCGTCGCCAGCCCGGGGAGAGCTTCGCGGAATCACCAGCGCCGTAGGCGCGCCAGAACTCCGCGTCCTCGGATGAGCCATGCGTTGTCTGACGTCCGGCGCGACCCGCGGATCAACCTCAGCCATTTCCTAATTTCTATTTTCGTTTTCCCGCATCGCCACTCGCCACTTCTCCCGCGTCTTCCGCAGCTTGTCGAAAAACGCTCCCGCCTTCGCGATGTCCTTCCCGATCTGCGCCTTCAACTCCTCCGCTCCCGAAAACTTTTTCTCCTCCCGCAGCTTCTTCCAGAACCGCACCTCCATCCTCTTCGGCGAAAAATTCCCCGCATAATCCAGCAGGTGCGTCTCCACCGTTAACCGCGTCCCGTCAAACGTCGGCCGCATTCCCACGTTTGTCACGCTCCGGTGGCTGTTCGTCTCTCCATCCAGCACCGTCCGCGTGATATAGACGCCCTTCGCCGGCAGCAATTCTTGCTCCGGCCGTAAATTCAACGTCGGAAACGTGAACTTCCGCCCCGTCCCTGTCCCCGGCACCACTTCCCCCGTCATCGCAAACGGCCGCCCGAGCATCCTCGCCGCCCGCGTCACGTTCCCTTCCGCCACCAGTTTCCGAATCTGCGTGCTGGACACGATTTCCCCGCGGATCGTCACCGGCTCGTGCACGATCACGTCAAACCCGTTCCTCATTCCCAGCTCGCGTAAAAACTTCACGTTCCCCGCCTGCTTGTGCCCGAACCGGAAATTGTCTCCCACTACCACTGCCTTCACCTGCAATTGCCGCACTAAAAGATCGTCCACAAAATCTTCCGGCGTCATTCGCGCTAGCTCCATCGTGAACGGCAGCACCACCGCCGCTTCCATCCCCAGTGCCTCAAACCACGCCTGCCTCTGCTGGTTCGTCGAAATTCGCAAGGGGGCGGACTCTGGCCGCAGCACTTTCAGTGGCGGCGGCTCAAACGTCAACGCCGTCGCCACCGCCCCGCACTCCCGCGCTAACCCGATGCAATACTCCAGCACTCTCCGGTGCCCCAAATGAATCCCGTCAAAATTCCCAATCGCAATCACGCTCCCCTTTCCACTCGCCGCTTTCCCATAGACCGCGGCCCACTCCTCTGCCGATGCGAAAACATTCATTTTTCGCCTGCCAACCGCGACATTCGTTTTCTTCTTGCTCGCTACTCGCCACTCGCTTGCCCTGACCGGACTCGAAGGGCCACTCGCCACTTCAATTTCCATCCCGTCATACGCCAGCTTCACCTGCGGATATCCCAGCCTTCGCAAACGCTCTTCCGTCCTCGCATGCCCCAGATCGTGCGCAATATGCGTGAACCACGCCCGCTTCGGCTTCAGCCGCTCCACAACTCCCAGCGATTGCTCCACGGTCATGTGCATCGGGTGCGGCACGTCCCGCAGCGCATCCAGTATCAGATCGTCCAGCTCCTCCAGCAGCCCCACGCTCTCCTCGGGCAATTTGCTGAAATCCGTCAAGTACGCCGCCTTACCGAAGCGGTACCCCAGCACGTCCATCTCTCCATGCAGCAGCGGCACTGGCGTGAACACCACGCCCATCAGCGAAAAGGGCCCCTTCACTTCGTGCAGCGCCACGCTTGGCACGCTGCTCAGCGAAGGCTTGTCGTCGAACGCGTACGCAAACACTCGCCGCAAAATCCGGAATGTCTCTTCGCTCCCATACACCGGCATCGGCGCCCGCTGCTTGAAGTTGTACGGCCGCAAATCGTCGAAGCCCAGAATGTGGTCCGCGTGCCCGTGTGTCAGCACCACTGCGTCCAGCCGGTTGATCCCCGCGAGCAACGCCTGCGTCCGGAAATCCGGTGTCGTGTCGACCACCACGTTCTGCCCGCCCCGCGAAAGCAGCAGGGAAGGGCGCAGCCTCTTGTCCCGCGCGTCTCCCGAATCGCAAACCGCGCAATGGCATCCCAGCGTCGGCACGCCCATCGACGTTCCCGACCCCAGCACCCTCACCCGTATTTTTTCTTCGCCATTCATCCCACTCTCAATTGTATCCGCCTTTCTCCCGCTCAACGCTCCGCTGTAGCGGCGGCTTCTCGCCCTGAGCGTTGCCCAAGGTTACGCCGCCTTCTTGGGGATGCTCATCCATCGACCGGCACCTTCTCTTCCTCTGCGTGCTTTCTCCGTGCCCTCTGCTCGCCTCTGCGGCCTCTGTGGTAAATCCTTTTTCTTCTCTTCCTTCTTCCACCGGGTTCCGGTTTCAATTTTCGCCTGTGCTGCTTACTCTTCCGTGATACTCTCCCCAATTATTCAGGAGCTCTCATGGAATCCTCTTCTCCCCAAAAATCTTCCCGCCTCTGGCGCGTCGTGAAACGCCTCCTCATCGGCGTTCTCCTTCTTGTCGTTGCCGCCGCCATCTTCGGCATCATCTATCAGTCCGTCCTCAACGCCCGCGATGCCCGCCGCTATCCCCAGGAAGGCCGCTCCATCCCTCTCGGCCCCGAATTTCCCGGTGTCTCTCTCAATCTCAATTGCACCGGCTCCGGCTCGCCCACCGTAATCCTGGATACGGGCCTCGGCGTTCCCGCCGCCGGCTGGGATCTCGTCCAACCGGACGTCGCCAAATTCACGCGCGTCTGCTCTTACGATCGCGCCGGCTATGGCTGGAGCACCCCCGGCCCCTTCCCGCGCACCAGCGACGAAATCGCCCGGGAACTTCACGCGCTCCTCGCCGCCGCGGGCGAAAAGCCTCCCTACATCCTCGTCGCCCATTCCTTCGGTGGCTTCAACGTTCGCGTCTTCACCGCGCAGCACCCCGCAGACGTCGCCGGCCTCGTCCTCGTCGATACCTCCAACGAAGACCAGAACAATTACCTCCCTCCCACCCTCAAATCCACCATGAAATCCATGACCGAACAGCTCGATACCGAGAAAAAACTCTTCCCGGCGCTGATCTTCTTCGGCGTCGCTCGAATCATGTCCACCGACGACATCTCCGACCCCCGCGTCAGCAAAGACTTCATCAATAAGCTCAACTATCTCGAACTGCAAACCAAGTTCGTCGATGCCTCCGCTTCCGAATTGCAAAATTTCGAGCGCAGCGCCCAGCAGGTTCGCGCCGCCGGCAATCTCGGCGATCGCCCCCTCCTCGTCCTCACCGCCGGCCAGCCTCAGGATACAAAGGATCTCCCCAAAGGTGTCTCGCTCCAGGAGATGAACGATTTCCAGAAAGTCTGGATCACGGATCTTCAGGTCCGCGAGAAAAATCTTTCCACCCGCGGCCGGCAAATCGTTGTCCCCAACAGCTCCCACATGATCCCCCTCCTCCGCCCAGACGCCGTCATCTCCGCCATCCACGAAGTCTACCTAGCTGCCACGCAGCCTTCCCCTGCCGCTCCCGGACCCGCCTCGGCATCTGCCTCCAGTTCCCACTGATCCCAACGTTTTTTTCGCTGGCAAATCCGTCTCCGTGATCTCTGCGCCCCTCTGTGCTATTTCCTTTTCTTCTCCGCAAAAACAAAAACGGCGCGAACCAATATCCGCGCCGCCAATTTCCATTTTCCAATTTCTATTTTCTATCTTCTATTTCTTCCCCTTTATCGCCCCTTGTACCTGCGCCATCTGCGCCGCCAGCGCCTTGTTGACCTCCAGATACGTCATCTTCAATTTCCCCAGCAAATCCAGGATCATCGAATCCTCTTCCGGCGCCAGGTTGCCCTTCGTCTTCACGTGCAGCGCATCCAGCATGTCGATCAACTCCCGCGCCGCTTCCGGATCGATCACCGGCTCGCCCGTCCGCGGGTCCGCATACGCGCCCAGCACCATCGCCGCGTTGCTCCCGATCATCCGCACCAGGTTTTCAAACGCGTGAATCTTCTTCGGAGTCTCCGTCGCCGGCGCCGCCTTCTCCGCCGCGGCCGCCACTGCCTTTTCTTTTACCTCTTCGCGCTTCGCCTCCCGCTCCTGCTCTTCCACCACCTCCTTGCGGATTTCGCCCTCGGCGGTAAATGGCCGCCGGTCAATCACCTTGAATCCCTCATCCTGCTTGTGTTCGGACACGGTACCTTCCCTCGCGCATTCAGTCTTCCGCCTCAGTTTAACACGGGAAGGGAACTCTCCTGTGGTGCCGTCCCTGGCTCCATCCGGTGCGCTCCGATCCCTTACCTCCTAAGCTTCTTTCACCTTGGTACCCGTGGTACCTCCGATTGTGCCTTTACTTTGTTCCTTATTCCCCCAAAATAAGACTCATCTAAGGTTTCTCTACGTCCCGAAAGGACTCGCTTATGCGCCATGCCCGTTTCGCGCTGGTCGCTGCGCTCGCCGTCGTCCTGCTGCTGGTCCCTTCACACGCCTGGGCCGACGGCATCACCTGGTCCCTCACTGGCGTCGATCTCAGCGACGGTGGCGCCGTCACCGGCTCCTTCTGCTACAACGCCACCTCCAACGCTTATTCCGCCATCAACGTCTCTTCGACCTCCGGTTTGCTCCTGGCCGGCACCCTCTACACCACGCTCACTCCCGCGTATTTTTCCGGCAGCACCCTGCTCGGTCTTGGCCCTGCGACGCTTCCCTCCGACTATTCCGGCCTCACGTTTCTCCAACTGATCTTCACCAATCCGCTCACCAGCGCCGGCGTCCCCGATCCCGTTTACGCCGTCGAAACCTATTGCCAGGATTCGCAATGCAACGCCACGATTATTCGCACCAGCCTCACCGGCTCTGTCACCGCAAATCCCGTCCCCGCCCCGGAGCCCGCGTCGCTTTTCCTCCTCGCCCTCGGCCTGCTGGCTGTCGCTTTTTTCCGCCGCTTTTCGTGATCCCACTGGGTTCCGCCCACCGTTTCATCCCGCATTTCCTAGTTCGTATCCAGCCCCACTTTTCTTAGCAGCTCCTGAAATCGCGCATCCCCTCGTATCTCGTCCAGCGCGGGATCCACTTTCAGCGTTGTCATCATATTGGAATGCGTCTGGTAGGCTTTCTCCAGCCACCGGAATGCCTCTTCTCGCTCTCCCGCTGCAAGGTAGCCCCAGACCATCACGCTTGGGTCCGTCGTTTGTGGATTTTGGAGTCTCTTCAGCATCTGCAAAGCCCTCTTGGCTTGTTCCCGCTCTCCCGTTCGCAAATACAAACGGGCCTTCGCGGTCCAATACATGACTCCGCCCCCGCCGTCTTGCTTCCATTTGTTTATCTCATTCTCCGCTTGTGCATAGCGTCCTTCCGCGATGTAGACCTCCAAAACAACCCCCGAACGGGAAAAGTTCGGATCCATTTCCTTGACTTTCCGCAATTGTTCCTCTGCTTCGGCGTACTTTCTTGCGTACAGTAGCAATACCCCGTGATCCGCTCCAATTATTAGCGAAAGCGGATCCAGACGCTGGGCCTTCGCGCTCTCGGCAAAAGCCTCGTCAAATCTCCCGCGGAATCCCAGATGCTCCGCGTACCAATGGTGCGCTGTCGCATAGTTCGGGTTCAGCTCAATCGCACGCCGGAATTCTTTCTCGGCTTCCTGCCAATTCCAGTCGTAGTTTTGTACCACCAGCGCCATGGCGGTGTGGGCCTCCGGCAGATTCCCCTCCAACTCCAGCGCTCGCTTGGCTGCGGCTCGCGCTTTCTCCATGTACCGCGTCCCCGGTGAAAAGCTGTAACCCGTCAGCAACAAATACGAGTCCGCCAATCCGGCATACGCCGGAGCATAGTTCGGATCTTTCTCTATCGCTGCCTGAAAATAATGGATGGCCTTCTCGAAATCCTGCACCGTCCGTTTGTTCCAGAAATATAGACCTTGCAAGTAAAGGTCGTATGCCTCGTATTTTTCACCTGATTCCGGCGCACTGGCGCTCGCATTCACTGGCCTTCCCGTGTGCAGGGTTCGCGCGATCTCCGCCGTGGCGGTTTGGGCAATCTCCGCCTGCAACTCCAGCAGATTGCTCAGCTCTCGGTCATACTCGCTCGACCACAACCGCTTCTGGTCCTTCGTCCGGATCAACTCCGCGTTCACACGCACGCGCTCCGTATCCCGCCTCACGCTTCCTTCCAGGACATACTGCGCGCCAAGTTCCCGCCCGATCTGCCCCACCGCCTCCTGTGTGTGTTTGTAGTGCATCACCGAAGCCCGTCCAATCACTTCCAATTGCTGCGGGTCGATTCTGCCCAGTTGCACGATCATCTCTTCCGTCAAACCGTCGCTGAAATACTCTTGCTCCGCATCCCCCGTCAGGTTATCGAACGGCAATACCGCCACCCGTGGCGTCCCCGCCTTCTCCGTCGTCGCTTCTCTTCGCTTCTGTATCCAGGCGCCCAGCAAGGTCAGCGCAAATATTCCTGCCGCCACTGCGGCAATCCATCCCCACCAAATCCTCCTCGCTTCTCTCTCAACTCGACCGCTTTCCGAGATCTCCTCCTCCTTTACCTCCTTTACTTCATGTATTTCCTTTTCTTCCTTTGCTCCTTCCTTCTCCACCGCTGCCACCATTCGATAACCCAGCTTGGGCAAGGTCTCGATGTACCTGGGCTCCGCCGCCGAATCATTCAGCGCTGCCCGTAACTCCTTGATCGCCGTGTTCAGCCCGTGCTCGAAGTCCACGAACGTGTCCGAGGCCCAAACCCGGTTCCTCAACTGCTCCCTTGTCACCACGTCTCCAGCTTTTTCAGCCAGCGCCAGCAACACTTGGAACGCCTGCGGGCGCAACTTGAGCTTCCGCCCGTCCTTGTAAAGCTCCCGGGTGCCGGGCCGCGCTTCGTAGATGCCAAACCGGTATTTGCAGGGTTCCGTGCTCATGCAAAGGCCTGAAAAGTTGCTCGAAATTCTGCACCGCCCTCCCTGCTTTTACAATCTAAATTTCTTAAATTGAATAACTTGCTTCTTCACCATCATTCCATCCAAACCTCACCTTCCTTCCATTGTCTTCGCCCCCTGGATCTGCCATTCCTCTCACCACGCTAGGTCGTCCCATTTGCCGCCTCCCCGCGGCCCATCTTTAGGAGGAATTCTCCATGCCTGTCGTTAGTCTGCGTAAAGAACCTGTTCGTCCCCGGCGGATGCGTTGGCCCATCATCTTGCTTGGCTTGGCCTTGGCCTCCGTCGCCTCCGCGATGGTTATTCCCAGTCTCTTTCCGTTCCGCGACCCCACCGGCCTGGTTTCCACCTATAACTCTGCGGGCCCCATCGACCAGAGCAATCCGTTCTTCCAGAGCCTCGGCACCAACGGCCGCTCCTGCTCCACCTGCCATCTCGCCAGCGATGCCATGGGCCTTAGCGCCCAAACCGTGCGTGCCACCTACCAAAGGACTCATGGCCAAGATCCCCTCTTCGCCTCCGTCGACGGCGCCAACTGCCCCAACGGCGTCCCCGGCAATCCCGCTGACCACAGTCTCTTGCTCAAAAGTGGTTTGATCCGCGTAGCCCTCACTCTCCCGGCCGGCGCTCAGTTCACTATCTCCGCCGTCCACGATCCCTACGGCTGCGCCATCCTTCCGGATCCCCAAGCCGGTGGCCAGTCTGTCTCCGTCTACCGCCGCCCGCTTCCCTCCACCAACCTGCGCTTTCTCAGCGCAGTCATGTTCGATGGCCGTGAAACCGTCCAGCCTCTCAACAACGCCAGCACTTTTCAGGCGAATCTCGTCACCGACCTGATGCATCAGGCCGTCGACGCCACCACGGGTCATGCCCAAGCCACCTCCGCTCCCACCCTCGATCAGCAAACCGCCATCGTTAATTTCGAACTCGGTCTCACCAGCGCGCAATTTTTCGATAACCAGGCCGGCCTCCTCTCTTCGCGCGGCGCACATGGCGGCCCCATGTTTCTGTTCAATCAGGAATATCATCCCGGCACCAACGATTCCCTCGGCGCGGATCCAAACGGCCAGCCCTTCAATCCTGCCGGCACCTTCACTCTCTATACTTCCTGGGAAAACTCCCGCTCCCGCTTCTTCTCCGGCGATGACGACAACTTCCGCCAGATGGTCGCTGCCGGCGAAGTCCTCTTCAACACGCGCCCCCTCCTCATTTCCAGCGTCCGCGGCCTCAACGATAATTCCGCTCTCGGCGCGGTCCCCGTCGCGCCGTTCATGGGCACTTGCACCACCTGCCACGACACGCCCAACGTCGGTAATCATTCCTTCCCGCTTCCGCTCGACATCGGCACCGGCCACAACCCTGCCTACGAATCCGACCCCATCATCGCCAACGCCACTTCGCAGCTTGATTTTCCCGACCTGCCTGTCTACAAGATTGAAGGCTGCCCCAATCCCTTCGATCCCTCCTCCACCTCGCCCTACGTCATCTACACCACCGATCCCGGCAAAGCCTTGCTGACCGGCAAATGCAGCGACCTCAACCGAATCAAGGGGCCCATCCTCCGCGGGCTCGCTGCTCGCGCCCCATACTTCCACAACGGAGCCGCGCAAAATCTCACGCAGCTCCTCAACTTCTACAATCAGCGTTTTCAGATGAATTTGACCGATCAGGAGAAGGCTGAACTCATCGCCTTCCTCAACACTCTCTAGTTCCCGTCAGGGTTCCCGGCCGCTGGTTTCGGATTCCGCAGACACGTCCAATGCCCTCGGCCGGGGACTCTTCCTTGGTTGTCATCCCCACCGGTGGACCGCGCATTTTGCGGGCCGGTGCGGAGCGATCCCGGCACAGTTCGCTCTGCTGACATCTTCGTGGAAGGCGCACCCAGGCAAGCTTTGTCATCCCGAATCCCGCGTTTTTTGCGGGGTGAGGGATCTGCTTTTCATCCCTCGCACCTTTCCTGCCTGGACGTCAACAGAGCCGCGCAGTTTCAACAGTTTTCGCCCTCCGATTTCCTATTTTCAATTTCCTGATTTCGCCTTACGCTATTTCTTCAGGAAAACGCATCCGCATGCCGCGCAAAAAACGTTCTCGTAAGAAGCCTCCCGCTAAGCTGCGCGGCGCCCAAAAATCCTCTATCTACCCAAATCCCGGCCCCGCCTTTTCCAAACTCGCCGCGGTCATGTCCCGCCTCCGCGCCCCCGGCGGCTGCCCTTGGGATCGCGAACAAACCCACTCCACCCTTCGCACCTATCTCATCGAAGAAGCCTACGAAGTCCTCGACGCCCTCGACTCCCACGACGACGCCAAATTCGCCGAAGAACTCGGCGACCTCCTTCTCCAGGTCCTCTTCCACGCCCAAATCGCCGCCGAAGAGCGCCGCTTCACCATCAACGACGTCATCCGCGAAATTTACGGCAAAATGATCCGCCGCCATCCGCATGTCTTCGGCAACGTCCGCGCCAAAACCTCCGCCGACGTCCTCCGCAACTGGGAACAAATCAAAGCCGCCGAGCGCTCCGCGCGAGCTCCTGCTTCTGGCAGGCCAGCCCAAAGCGACGCGCAAGCCGCCGGCGCCTCTTCCTCCGAACCCTTTGCGTCCTCTGCTTCCTCGGCCTCCTTTACCTCCTATCTCGACGGCGTCCCTCACGCCCTCCCCGCTCTCCTCGAAGGCTTCCAACTCACCCGCAAGGCCGCCCGCATCGGCTTCGACTGGGACAACGTCGACGGCATCTTCGACAAGCTTCACGAGGAAGCCAACGAACTCCGCGAAGCCCTTCTCAAAAAAGAACCCACCGGCCGCATCGAAGGCGAACTCGGCGACATTCTCTTTGTCGCCGTCAATCTCGCCCGCTTCCTCCACGTCGACCCCGAACTCGCCTTGAAGAAAGCCAACTCCAAATTCACTCGCCGCTTCCATGAAATGGAACGCATCGCTCGCGAGCAGGGAACTACCCTCGCCGACGTTCCCCGCCCCCAGCTCGAATCCCTTTGGGAACAATCCAAACAATCTGAACTTACCGCCGCTCCCACAGCCGCTCGCACAAAGGCGCTAACAAAATGATCCTCGACGCCTCATCTTTGCAAACCGTCGCTGGCGCGGCAAACGTTAGCCCTGGCCGTAACACCTGGCGTCCATCTTTGTCACCGCCTTGTCTTCTTCTTTTTCTGTCTTCCCGACCGGAGGCCCCCGTTTTTTGCGGGCCGGAGTGGAGGGACCCGGGCACAATTTCAACCCGCCACTATTTTCTATCTTCCAATTACTATTTTTTCTCCCCTTTCCTCGCCACTTCTTCCTCATGACTTCTCCCATCCAAATCCGCCGCTGCACCACGTTGGAAGACTTCCACTGCTGCGTCGATCTCCAAAAAGCCGTCTGGGGCGAGTCCGACCTCGAAACCGAACCCTACGTCACCTTTGTCGTCGCCAATCACACGGGTGGCCAGGTCCTTGGCGCCTTCGACGGCGACCACATGATCGGCTTCACCATGGCTCTCGCTGGCGTCCGCGACAAAATCCCCTACCTCCACTCCCACATGACCGGCGTCCTCGCCGAATACCGCAATCGCAAAGTCGGCCGCTCCCTCAAACTCTTCCAGCGCGAAGAAGCCCTTTCGCGCGACATCCGCCTCGTCGAATGGACCTTCGACCCGCTCGAAACCCGCAACGCCCATTTCAATCTCAACCGTCTCGGCGCCATCGTCCGCACCTACATCCCCAATTTCTACGGCATCACTTCGAGCCCGCTCCATCGCGGCCTGCCCACCGATCGCCTCCTCTGCGAATGGCATCTTGATTCCCCTCGCGTCGTCGCCGCCATCAACGATGTGGCCCCCGAGCCTCCGGACACCCCCGCCGTCATCCACCTGCCCAAACTCGATCCGGAATCCGCTGCACGCGTTCAGTCCAAAGTTCGCTCCGAATTTCAGCACTGGTTCTCTAAAAACTACGCTGCCACCTCCGTCCGCTTTACTCCCGATGGCGCCGACTACCTCCTCCATCCTTGGTCCGACTTCTGAAATGTCCCCTTCTGCCTTTGTGTCCTTTGTGCTTCTCTGTGGTCTCTGTGATAATTCTTATTCTCACCTTTTTCATCCCAAGGACTCTCGATGCAAATTCGTCAACTGACCCTCCGCGAAATCCATCTCAAGCTCCTTCATCCTTTCGAAACCTCCATGGATCGCGTCACGGAACGCCGCATCCTTCTCGCCGAACTGGACCTCGACGGCATGATCGGCTGGGGTGAATGCACCGCCGGCGAAGATCCTTTCTACTCTCCAGAAACCACCGACACCTGCTGGCACATCCTCACCACCTATCTCTGGCCCATGCTAAGAGGGAAGAGCATCGCCTCTGCCGCCGAAATCTGGGATCTCCTCGCTCGCGTCCGCGGACACAACATGGCCAAGGCCGCCCTCGAAGCCGCCGCCTGGGACGCCGAAGCTAAACTCAAGAATCTTCCGCTCTGGAAACTCCTCGGTGGCACCCGCGAAGAAATTCCCTGCGGCGTCTCCATCGGCATCAAGGACACGCTCGAGGAACTCGCCGCCACCGTCAAAAAAGAACTCGATGCCGGCTACCAGCGCATCAAGCTCAAAATCAAACCCGGCAAGGATGTCGCCGTCGTTCACCACATCCGCAATCTTCATCCCCGCATCAAGCTCTCTGTCGACGCCAACTCCGCCTATACCCTGGACGATCTCCAGCTCCTCCAGCAGCTCGACGCTTTCTACCTCATGATGATCGAGCAGCCTCTCGGCTGGGACGACCTCTACAACCACGTCCAGCTCCAGAAGCAGCTCCAGACCCCCATTTGCCTCGACGAGTGCATCCACACCTACGAACAAGCCGAAGCCGCCGCTTCCCTCGGCGCCTGCAAAATCATCAACGTGAAACTCGGCCGTGTCGGTGGCCACCTGCAGGTCAAACGCATCCACGATCTCTGTCAGAAATATTCCATCCCCAACTGGTGCGGCGGCATGCTCGAATCCGGCGTTGGCCGCGCCCACAACATCGCCCTGTCCACGCTGTCCAATTTCTCTCTGCCCGGCGACGTCTCCGCCAGCGCCCGCTACTGGCACGAAGACATCATCTCCCCCGAAGTCACCGTCACTCCCCAGGGCACCATCAAAGTCCCGCACGCCCCCGGCATCGGCTTCCAACCCCGCCCCGACCGCATCGACTCCCTCACCGTCCGCAAACTCCACTTCGCTTGACGCTTCTCCTTCTTTGTCATCCCCACCGGAGCGGCCCGATTTTCTTCCGCGCGGTTCTTGCGCCCCGGGCCGCGAAGCGGAGGGATCGCGGCACCCCTCTAATACTTGCCCCCCGATTCTCCGCGCCCTCCTCATGCGCGCTGTCATCCCGACCGAAGACCCGCGACGTTTGCGGGCCGAAGTGGAGGGACCGAGGCACGATTTCAACCCAATCCCATTCTAATTTTCTATTTTCGCCTTTCTCACCCTCTCTCTCTTTGCCCTCCGCCGGCTGCCGGCCGTTTTTCCAGCACTCACTTGCCTAAACTTTCCTGCGTATAATTGTCCTCGGCAATGTCCTCGCCTCTCCCACTCCCGTGCGCATAACCAACGCCGACGGCCACCGTCCTTCCAATTCCATCCTCTATTCCTGCATCACCCTCATCATGGCCATCTGGAGCGTCAACTACCTCACCACCAAATACGCTCTCCGCTATCTCCCGCCGCTCACCATGGCTTCGTTCCGCGTCGTCGCCGCGGCCGCCTTCATGCTCTTCGTCTACCCCATCGCCGCGCGCTCGCCCGCCTTCGCCGCCGACCTCAAGGCCCACAAGCAGCCCCGCACTCTCCGCGACCTCTTCACCTTCGCCTATCTCGGTTTCTTCTGCGTTTCCCTCAACCAGATGTGCTTCACGGTCGGCTTGCGTTCCACCAGCGTCGCCCACTCCGCCATCATCCTCGGCATGGGACCCATCTACGCCCTCATCCTCGCGGTGCTCTTTCGCCTCGAATCGCTCACCTGGGGCAAAGCCCTGGGCATGGCCGTCTCCTTCATCGGCGTTGCCATCCTCGCCTCCGCTTCCGGCGGAGTCGGCCGCCACT
The DNA here is from genome assembly GCA_021324935.1 of Acidobacteriota bacterium. GTDB lineage: Bacteria > Acidobacteriota > Terriglobia > Acidiferrales > UBA7541 > Acidiferrum. The sequence continues at coordinate 5,007 of JAJPIE010000002.1, read as the reverse complement.
CGCCCACGCTCTTGGGCGACTTCATCACCCTCTGCGGCTCCATCGCCTTTGCGCTCTATGTCGTCCTCGGCAAGCGCGTAGCAGGGAATTACGATGCCCTCACCATGACCACTTGGAACTACCTCCTCGGCGCCCTCATCGTCCTTCCCATCGCCATCCACCAGGCCATCTCGTTCGGCCCGTTCGCCAACTACCGCGCCGTCCCCTGGCAAGCCTGGGCCTGCTTCGCCTTCACCGCCTGCTTCAGCTCCACGCTCGCCTACCTCTTTTACTTCTGGCTCCTCCGCTACCTTCAGGCCTCCCAGCTCAGCGCCTTCACCTATTTCCTCCCGGTAGCAGCCACCCTCCTCGGCATCCTCTTCCTCAACGAACGCGGCTCCCTCGCCGAACTCCTCGGCGCCGCCCTCGCCTTAGTCGGCCTCTTCCTCACCGAATCCGCCCGGTCTTCCTGATCCCCCGGGAACGCCAACTTTGCGCCACCCCGCGCTCTCTGCGGGATAAATCTCCCGATTGGCACCATGCGGGTGCCGCACCTTGTGATTTTCAGGGTGCAGGTTTTCGTCAGTTACCTGAACGACTCCAACTCTCGCCGCCCAACTCTCCGCTCCCTCTGCCCCCCTCTGTTAACTCTGTGGTGAGACTCTTCTCTGCGAATCACCCCGCCCTCTCTGCTTTCGCCGCTTGCTGTACCCCGTGCTTTTCGAGGCGCTGGTTTTTCTTCCCCCGCTTTCTTCACACCCCTAGCGCCAGCCTCCATGCCAGCCTATTCTTCCCGATCCTCTGCGTTCTCTTTGTTTCATCCCCCGCATCGGCTCCCCGCGCGGACTCCGCGCCACGGCTCTCCTGTTTGCCTCCCTCTCGCTCGCCACTCAAATTTTCCTTCCAACCCCCTTGCGGCCCGCCCCGTTGCTCTTTCCCAATTTCGCCGTTTGGTTGATCACCGCGTGCTCGATCGTGGCCGAAATCTCCTTCATCTTGCTGATCGTCTGGTCCATCGCTCCGATGGCCTGCGCCGTCCGGCGAACTTCCGTGCCGATCACGGCGATCTCGCGGGTTATCTCCTCCGCGGCCGAGGAGGTTTGCTCCGCCAGATTTTTCACTTCCTGCGCCACCACTCCAAAGCCCAGTCCCGCCTCTCCCGCCCGTGCCGCTTCGATGGTGGCGTTCAGCGAAAGCAAGCTTGTCTCCCAGGCCATGTTGGAAATGAACTTCACCACATTGTCGATCTTTGCCGAAGCGTCCGAGAGTTGCTTGACCACCGTATTCGCCTGGCGCGATTCTTCCGCCGCGCCGGCGGCGATCTCCGCCGATTGCCGGACCAGTTGCTTTACTTTCTCAAGTGACGCCGCGTTCCCAGCCATTCTCTCAATCGCCTCATTGATCAGCTGCGATTTGTGCCGGAATGTGCCGCGCATTCCTCGCAGCAAAACCCGCCGGTAGAATTTTCCGTGGCTCGCGTGCTCCAGAGTCGCGCCTGCTTCGCGCAGGAATGCGTCCATCAGGTCCAAAAGGTGGTTCACGGAATTTCCCACCACCCCGAGGTCCACGGCTTCTTCGAGTCTCAACAGCCGGGATTCCAGGTTGCCTTGTGCCGCTTCCTCGGCCACCTCTCCGATTTTCTGCAGCCAGCCGCGATAAGCCGCTACTTGCTCTTCCAACTGCGCGATCCGGCGCATCTGCTGCGATTCATGCACTTCATGCAACTCTTCTCCATATCCATCGCTGCGGACGTCTTCGACCGCCGATGTCCCTTTCGGATGGGTTCCCGTTTTTTTCGACGGGCGCATTCTGCAGCCTCCGCCTGGCCGCGAGAGGTTGGGCTGGACGATTGGTTTTTAACGGTGCAATACAGAAAGGCGCGGAAGTCTCGCCTTTCGGGAAGGAACTTCAGCATATCTTCGTGCAGGTAGCCAGTCAAACGCACTGTATCTCTTCGTGCAACTCTCGTTGTCTTGCCCGGCTTCTCTGGCACAAACGAAGTTGTCTGCACCTTACCGGCCGGGCGCCTCCTTCTTTTCGCTTTGCCATTCTCAGGCTCAGTCAGCGCTGCGGCCTCACCCGCGGGTGGACTTTTCCTTGCTCAGAAACTCTGCGCACTCCGCGTCTCTGCGTGAATCCCGCTTCGTTCTCCTTCGCGAAGCCTCGTCAAGTCACCGGAACATCGGCCTCATCATTCCATCCTCCCGCGCCCACCGTCCCGCCATCCGAGCATGAGAGCCAACTCATCCGTTTGCCCGTTTACCAGCTGAGGACATTCCAGGCGAAACTGAACTCCAGAACAGTTATTCACCTGAAACCCCGATGCTAGCCTGACTCCAGGCCGCAAAAATGCGGTCTGATGCGCGTAACGCGCACCAAAGACCCAGTGGCCAGGTGAAAGTGATCGTGCTCCGGTTGGATTACATCTCTTGCGTGCTTACCATTCTTTCGACGCTGCTCATCGGAAGGAAATTCTGGCAAGGATGGATGGTGGCCGGCGCAAACAGCGTGATTGTCTGCGTCATCGCCGCCCGCACCGCCCAGTTCGGCTTCATCCCCGCCAATCTCTTCTGCATCGCGCTCTATTCCTACAACGTCTGGAACTGGCGTAGCCCTCAACTCCGGGACGCGAAATCCGCCGCCGCGGATATCGCTCATCCTTAAGCCTTGGCCTCCAGGACATTTCTTTCAACGGCGCGCTTTGCCTTGCACGGGCTATCGCTTGCCCACTTCACCCTCCGAGTCTTTCGCGCCGTCCACTCTCATCACTCAGCGCCCTTCCGCGTCCCATAAAAAAGTCGTGCCATGAGCCGGCAGCTTGCGCCAGCCCATGGCACGTCGAAGTGGATACGTTGCTCCCACCACAAAACGCGCTTGCGGCGCTGCGGGCGGTGTCCGCCATCACGTCCCAGTCCGCTTGGGTGGACGTTTGACAAACCGGCGCTCTCCGGGGCCACGCCTCCTTATTCCTGGCGTTCCCCAAACCGTCTTCCGCCTCCTTCTGCCCCGATATGTCTTCTCGTGCCCCTTCCTGCCACTTTGCCGGTTCCCACAAGTCCCGCATAGTCGGCCGTCGGTCCAACCGGGCCATCCCGATTCTTTCCCAATACCCGGCGTGCCGTGAAAACGAAAGGACTCCGCATGGCTCCTCTCTCTTCCAGTCCCAGGTGGCTGGTCGTCAGCTTTGCCGTCCTGCTTGCTTCTGCCTGGGCGTTCACCGCTGGCAAAGGCTCGGCCTTCAAAATGAAACAGGTCCAGGTAGTCGACCAGGCGGGCTTTGGCAAACCCGTTCCCGCTGCCGACCTGTTGATCCCCGCCGATTGGCAATTTCAAAGCAAAGTCCAATGGGGCAATCGCGGGTGTTTCCCGGACCTCGCCGCCGTTTCCTTCCTCGCGCGGAGCCCGGACGGAAAGCTGGCCTTCGAGGCCTTTCCCTCCTTCACCTGGCAATACGCCAATAGTCCCGCGGTCCAGAAATATCTTGTGATGGAAAATCAGCAGGGCCAGCAGACGGGTCTGAAACCATGCCCGGTAAATCCCCCCATCCCCGCCGCCGAAGTCCTGAAAAGGGTCGTGCTTCCGAAATACCGCCCGGGCAAGGAGCCCGTCAGCTTCGAGCCGCTCCCCGACATCCAGCAACTCATCGGTAACCGCGCGCAGGCCCTGGGCCAGCAAGCCTCTCGCGGCGGCCAGCCTGTGCAATTTCAGGGCGACTCGGCGCGCGCCCGCCTCAAATACGATCTCGATGGCAAGCCCGTCGAAGAGTGGATCACCGCGGTGAGCGTCGCCGAAGCCACCACCATCTCCACCGGTTCCGGCGCCACGCAGGGCATCAACTGCCGCGCCGTGATGCTCTACGCCATGCGCGCGCCGCAAGGCCAGCTCGGCGCCAACGAAGCGCTCTTCCGCATGATCCGTGCCAGTCTCCGTTGGGAACCCGAGTGGCAAAGGCAATATATCGGCATGGTCGATCACCTCACCGAGTTCCAGCAGAACCAGCGCCAGATTCGCGCTCAGATGATCCGGCAATTCCAGCAGCATGAAGTGGAAGTCATCAACGGCGTGGTGGCCAATCGCGCTCGCGGCATGAACCAGACCGTCGTCGGCGCCGACGAGTTGATTCGCGGCGTCGAACCCTACCGGGACCCGGCCACGGGCAAAACCTACGAGCTAAGCAGCCTTTACGGAAATGCCTGGACCAACGGCAACAACGAATTCGTCCTCAGCGACGATCCCAATCTCAACCCTTCTTCGCTCTTCAATGGCGACTGGAAGCCCCTCGACCACGTCCAGCGCCAGCCCTAGTTCCGCATCGGATATCCGCTTTTTTCGGCGGTCATCCTCTCGCCGCTGATCGCCGGTCGCTCCCGAGCGCCTACACATTCTCTTTGATCTTCTGCACCTTGATCACGATCCGGTCGCCGTTCTCCGTCCCTTGGCGATGGGTCACGATTCCTTTCACGCCGATGCGCAGGTTCTCCAGCTTCTGAAATTTGTGCGCGTCTCCCTCCAGTTCCACCGACCGCACGGACTTCCCGTCGATGGTCACTGGATTGGCCAGGTGCAGTTCCCACCCGGTCGTCTCCGCTCCCACCGCGGACACTTTCACCAGAATTCCTGTCAACTCGACAATCTCCGGCTTCTCCTCCCCTGCCGCTGCCGCCGGTCCCGTCCACACGCTCGCAACCACCATCGCCAGCGCCACCAGTGCCGCCATTGCCGTCGCTTTTCTCATCGTTTCCTCCGGATTCCGCCCTGCGGTTGCCGCGATTCTACTCATCCTCGCCTCATTCTCCCAACACTTTCTTGGCGATCCGTCGTCCGCGCTCAGTCGCAGGAATAAACTACGACCCATTAGCTGTCAGCCCTTAGCCTTTAGCAAGAGGGATTGCTGCCAGCTTCCCTCCGTGCAATTCCTCGCTCTCAGCGCCTTTGTGTTTGTCTTTTCTTATTATTATTACTTACTTAATTAATTACTTACTTACTTTAATTTATTCATTCATTCTTTCTTTCTTTCTTTCTTTCTTT
>JAJPIE010000089.1 GCA_021324935.1 Acidobacteriota bacterium | reverse complement strand
GCTGCCAAGGCAAACTGGAATGAGCCTACGTTCCGGCTGGCTTCTGCGACTGATGCTTCTCCGCCTTGTCCTTGTCTGACGGTGGGTAGCTCTTGAAACCCGCGGCCATCTCTTCGTCGACTTTTTTCCAATCCCGGTCGGGATCCGACAACTGACGAGTCAGATAGAGCCGCCAGGCGAGGGATTTCGATTTTGTGTCGATCAAGTCGATGACCAGAGTGTTGGTCTTTTTGCTGGTAATGGCGGAGGTGTTATAGGTCCCGGCCCAGGAGCCGGTAATATACGGGCTGTAGGGAGCCCAATTGCCCATGGCGGCGGCGTCCACATCGGCCGAGGGCGTGACCCAATAGCGGACCACGAGATCCGGGTTCTGCCCGGCCACGACCTCGCGCACGCCTTTCTTTTCGAGTTCCTGCGCGACGTTGTGGTGTATCCGCGTGTACATGAAATCCGGGTCGAGCTGCAGCATCACCAGATTCGGCACGCCGCCGATAAACGCGAAGGATTTGTACCTGGAAAAATCGAGGCTCGGATCAAAATCGATGGTGACTTTTGCCGCGCTGGGGCGCGCCAGACCCGACGCGAGCAAAAAGACGATGGCGAGAATGCGGAGCGGCTTGCCGTTCGCGGCGCGGACCGAAAGTAATGACCGCATGACACTCCTCAGGGTTGGACTGGAATGCAGAATTTCGATTACAAAAATTAGTTTAGGCCTTCCGCCGGAATTTGGCGAGATGCAGGTTTTGACATTTTACAAAGGTGGCAGGGAACGCCGGGTCAGTCGTGTTCGAGATCTGGCCGCTCGTTGTTGAACAGCCGCGCAAGCACGGCGTGTTCCATCACGACGGCGGGGTCGCGCTGAATGGCGTAGAAATATTGTTTCTGAAAGCCATCTCCGGTTTCCGTCGGAGCAAACAGCTTGCGCGCGAGTTCTATGGGCACGCGGGCGTCCTCTTCGGCCACGCCCTGATCGCTTGCCAGAGTCTCGTCAATGCGCACCACGAATTCCGAAATATTGTGCAGCCAGGCGAATTGCGGGTCGTCCACCACCAGGCGGAAAAGTTCGCCGGCGTTCACGACGCCGTGGATTTTCTCATAATCGCGGCGTTCCATTTCCAGCAGGGTCTTGTGCAGGCGCAGCAGCGCCTGGCGCAAGGCGACGAGTTTTTGGCGTGCCGGAGTATCGCGATTGTCGCCTTGATTGGCGTACGGATCTTTGGACTTGGCCAAGATTTTTGCTCCCCAACTATTTTGCGACAGATTGCGCGTGCGTGCTAGTTGGCCGGCGCGGCTTTCGTGCGGACTACAAGACTGTTGCCGACGCGTTTGGAGCCGGGAACGCTCGCCGCGCGGACTTCAGCCAGTTTTTTATCGCTTTCGCTGTCAACGGCGCCTTCGAGGGTGACACTCCCCTCCTTCACAATGATGTGGATGGCGGGCACTTCGCTGACGGCATAGCGCTGTAAGGTGGAATCCTCAAAAATAGCGCGGTAAAGAGCATTCCGGAGATCGTCGTCGGCCGGGATCTGCGGAAGGACCTGAATGAGATTGGAGACGCTGGAAACGCCCTCAATGCTGCGGATGGCCGCCTCGGCATCGCGGCGCAGGCTGGGGCGGACGACAAAACCCGTCAAGGTGACGTTGCCACCCTCCAGAGAAAATGAAATGTAATCGAACACCGAGTAATAAGGAAGGACCTGCAACTGGTGGTGGATTTCGTGCCCCAGCGAGTTGTCTTCGGTTTTGGGCACGGATTTTCCTGCTTGACTTTCAGCCAGGCGGGGAACGACGGCAGAGTTCGTGCCCGTCCCCGCACCGGCAAGGAACAATACGGCTCCGAATAAACGTGAGATTCGCCGCATGTTCTTCAGCTTAGCAAATCTGCTTTCGCACGGAACGTAATGTTTCGATTCCTGCACCCATCGTTCGCGGAACTCCGTCGTGACCGGCTCGTCGGTGATAGCATACAACGAGGGTTGCCTCCCTGTGGATTCGCTGTCTGGCGCAGGAAATTCTGGAGGGCGGAGGCTTTTTGTTAGCGATAGCTCATCGTGGCGCATCTGGGTATGCCCCGGAGAATACCCTTGCCGCTTTTCGACGCGCGGTTTCGCAGGGCGTAACCTTCATTGAGACCGACCTGCACCTCACCCGCGACGCGCATTTCGTGGCTATCCACGATGGAACCGTCGATCGCACCACGGGTGGCCGCGGCGACGTACACCAAATGACGCTGGCGGAAATCCGGCGGCTGGATGCGGGTTCGTGGTTCGCCAGCGAATTCATCGGCGAGCGCATTCCGACGCTGATGGAAGTCCTGGAATTCGCCCGCAAGCACGACGTGGTCTTTTATCTGGAGCTGAAACCCAGCGGATTCTGGGGCGGGGAGCACGCCCTGATCAGCAACTTGCGCGAGTCAGGGGAGATTCCGCGCGTGGTCGTGATCTCGTTCGATCCCCGCATTCTGGCCGGCTTGCGAAAAATCGAGCCCACCCTGATGACCGGGCTGCTTTACGAAGGGCAACTCGAAGATCCGTTCGAGAAGGCGCAGCAGATTGGCGCGCGCCAACTGGCGGTGCGGGGAGACCTGGTGACTCCGAATTTCCTGAAGGAAGCGCATAAACGCGATCTGCAAGTGGTGTGCTGGACGATCAATTCGCCGGCGCACATGCGGATGTTGGAAGCGGCTGGCGTGGACGGAATTATGTCCGATTATCCGGACCGATTGCTGGCTTCGTTGAAGAAATAGCTCCATAGACAGCCAGAATCTGGGTAACGCTGAGCTGCTCGGCGCGCGCATCCTCTTGAAGCCTCAGTTCTTTCAAAATCACTCGAATGTGCTCCGGCTCCGCCAGCGGGCGCAGATTGTTGGCCAGCGTTTTGCGCTTTTGGCCAAAGCATACCTTGACGAACTCCAGAAACGCCTGCGGATCTTCGATGCCGGAGCTTGCGCCGGGGCCGGGAAATTTTAGTGTGACTAGTGCGGAGGCGACTTCCGGCGGCGGGCGAAAGGCACCGGGGGGAATTTTGAAGACAAATTCAGGCCGTGTGAAAAATTGTGCCGCCACGGATAGGTAGCCATAATCCTTTTTGCCGGGACGCGCGGTCAGGCGGACCGCGACTTCGAGTTGAATGACGATGTGGATTTCGTCGAGAAGGTCCGCAAATTTGAACAATTGGTGCAGGATCGGCGAGGTAATGTAGTAGGGGAGATTGCCGTAGAGACGAATACGGCGCCCGGCGGCCAAGGCCCGCAAGTTGGTTTCGAGGACGTCGCCTGGAACAATCGTGAGATTGGGGTGCTTTTGCGCCAGTCTCCGCAGGCGCTCGACGAGTGAGGGATCTAGCTCCACTGCATAGACCGGGGCGCCGCTGCGAACGAGATGCTCGGTCATTTCGCCATGGCCGGCACCCACTTCGATCCAACAATACTCGGGCTCACAAGTTGCGACGGGTATCTCCATGCCATGCGGAGAAACGCGGATGGCCCGGGCGATTTTCTCGCGCCACCCGGCATCTCCTAGAAAATGCTGTCCCAGCTTTTGTCGGGCCATAGAATTTCGCACTGCCAGTGTAGCAGCAATGCGGGAACTCCCGGGAAAGTTGGCTTGCGGCTCCGGAGATCGGATGGACTGGGAGTTCTCAAACAAAATCGCCACCTGCGATGCTTGGCGCAGGTGGCGATGAAATTTGACCCAACGTCCTTTGACGACTCGGCGCGTTACCAGACATCGACAGAACGCGCCTCGTTGTCGAAGTCATTGTAGACGGGTTCGCCGCTGTTGGGATCCAGGATCAGCTTTCGGCGGAATTCCGGCTTGTCGAAATTGAACATGTTGTTCAGGCTCCCGGCCAGAGCATCGTAGGATCCTCCGCCGATACGCCCGAGGCCCCAGTTGTCCTCGATGAAGCGAATGATCGAAGACTGGTCGGTGATGGAATGATCAACGAAGTTCGCTTTCGCCCAGGGCGAGATCACCAGCAGAGGCAGGCGCGGGCCATAGCCGCAGCGGCCTTCAATGAGGTTGCCATTATTATCCTTCAGCGGAGTGCCGTTGCCGCACTTCCCGACGCCGTTGAGATTGTCGCCGTTCTGCGACTGGTTGGGCGAAGTGATGGCCGAAGAATTCAGAATCGGGCTCATCTGGTGATCGTACCAGCCATCGGAATCGTCGTAGGAGATGATGATCGCAGTGGTGTCCCAGAAAGGCGATTGCTGAATCGCATTGATGGTATTGACCAGAAAGCTCTGTTCGAGCAATGGATCGGAGTAGCCGGCGTGGCCGTCACCATAGGCCGGGGCCTTGAGGAAGCTGACCGCGGGCAGGTTGCCGGCATTCAACGCGTCGAAAAAGTCGTGCGTGTCGTAGGCGTGCTTGGACGTGGTGTCTGCGCTGGTGCCATAGAGTGCGGGACCAACGTTGGGACGAACGTGAGTGGCGTTGAGAGTGCTCGGCCAGTACTGGAAGAAGGCGTGGTGAGGAATGTAGTCCGCGGTCGGGCCGCCGTTTGCTGGAGTCGCCGGGCTTTGGCGCTTGCATCCAGTGCTGCCGTCAGGATTCGTTACGGTCAGGTCGAAGCCGCCCATGAACGAACCCCAGGTGATGCCCTTGGCGATCATCAGGTCGGCGATGCTCTGGCCGCCCATTTGAATCGTTGTGGTGGAGGAGCAAATATCGCCCGTGGGATCGAGATCGCCATCAAGCGTGCCGGTCTGGCCGACGGCGTTCACGACCTTCGGAGAGCTGGCAGCGCCGGAAAGCGTCGCCGGAAAAGTATTGCCGGCAACGAGGTTTAGCACGCCGGGAGTTGACGGACCAAATGTGGTGCCATAGGAGTTGTCGCTCATGGAGAACGCTTGCGCGTAGTTCCACAGGGCGGTGACGGTGTTGCCGTCAAAGTAGCCCATGACCAGATCCCCGTTCAGGTGGCCGTAGGAAAAGCTCACATTGCAGAAAGCGCTTTCGCTGACGCCAACGGTTTCCGGAAACTTGTCCATCAAGCCCTGATCGAAGGCGGATTGTTCGGCGCCATAGTTGTGGTCCTGATCGCATGTGGAGGCTTGACTGCGGTCCAGGCGGAAAGGGTTGGCGGAGTTGGGATTGCTGGTCAGGAGTGACGGAGTAAGTCCGTTGACGGCGGGCGTTGGAAAGAGGAAACCGTGGCGCGGGTAAAAGGCCGGCTCGCCTGCGGGATTCGGGGCGTTAGGATAGGTGGCGAAGTAGTGGTCGAAGGAAACGTTTTCCTGGAAGATGACTACGACGTGTTTGATGGGTGTGGCGGTGGGAAAGTTCGAGGCGTCTTTCCAGTCATGCGCGGGTTGACCAGCCAGAACAACGCCGGGTGCTGCAACGGAGAGATTCGAGGCCAATAACAAAGCCGCGAAGCAGCGGAAATGCTGACGATTCATTGGTTCTCCTTGTGAGAGTGAGAGCGCTGCAGTTTCGCGACCCTGCCGCCCCAGCTGGAGAAGGAGGAGGAAGAAGTGCATGCGGCGTTGCGGCACGCGCGATCCTGCGCGCTGGGATTAGAGCATGGATAGTATTTCCGGCAAGTTACAGGAGTGCGAATAGGGTTTCACTTGGGTTCCCACGGTGGGAATCGAGCGATTGTTCCGGCGGAGTTCATCCTTCCGAAACGACGCCTCCGGTACGTATGGAACTTCGGATTTAATAACAAGGCGTTCGCGCGGGAATTTGGACACCTTTGCGGGGAAGAAGGTTGACGCTTTGCCGGGCGTTCGATAGCGTAGAAATTTCGTGCCAAGCGCATGAGGATCCTCTTTGCAGCTTCGGAAGCTTTGCCCTATGCCAAAACCGGCGGCCTTGCCGACGTCATTGAAGCGCTGCCTCGCGCGTTGGTGAAGCTCGGCCACGAGGTGGCCGTTTTCCTGCCAAGGTACCGCGGGGTGAAGGTTAGCTCCGTGGTGATGCCGAGCATGACGATTCCGCAGGGCACGCGGTTGCGCTTCCCGGCGATTGCCAGCGGCTCGGTTCATCGCGGGGTGCGCTATTTCTTTTTGGACGATCCTTATTATTTCGATCGCGAAGGCATCTACGGCGAGCGGAATCACGATTATCCCGACAACGCGGAGCGGTTCACGGAATTTTCCCGCGCCACCATTGAACTGGCCAAGCACATCTGGACGCCCGATGTGTTGCACTGCAACGACTGGCAGACGGCGCTGGTGCCCGCCCTGCTGCGCTCTTCCTATGCCGACGATCCCGCCGTGAAGGACATTCCGGTTATCTTCACCATTCACAACATCGGATATCACGGCGTGTTTCCGCCCGATACCCTGGACCGCGCCGGCATTCCGCGCGGAATCTTTCATCCGGGCGGCATCGAATTCTTCGGGAACCTGAATTTTCTGAAGGCGGGCTTGATCTTTTCGGACTATCTGACGACGGTCAGCCGGAAGTATGCGCAGGAGATTCAAACGCCGGAATTCGGATTTGGGCTGGACGGAGTAATCCGTTCCCGGGCGGATCGCCTGATGGGGATTCTCAACGGCGTGGATTATTCCTCGTGGAGTCCGGAGAAGGATAAACTGATCCCGGCGAAATATTCCTCGATCAATCTGGAAGGGAAGAAGGTCTGCAAGGCGAGGCTGCTCGAAGAGTTCCAATTGTCGCGCGACAATCCACACCGGCCGGTGATTGGATTCGTTTCGCGCTTTGCTGATCAGAAGGGTTTTGACCTGATTGCCGAGATTGCGCGCGACCTGATGCACGAGGATGTTTTGTTGGCCGTTGTCGGTATGGGCGAACGGCGGTACGAGGATATGTTCCGGGCGCTCTCTTCGGATTTTCCGGGGCGCGTCGGCGTGAAGGTAGCCTACGACAACGCATTGGCTCACCTGGTGGAAGCAGGCGCCGACATCTTTCTGATGCCGTCGAGGTATGAACCCTGCGGCTTGAACCAGATTTACAGCCTGCGCTATGGCACCGTGCCGGTGGTGCGAGCAACGGGCGGGCTCGATGACACCATCGAGGCGTTCGATTTGGAACACGGCACGGGCACTGGCTTCAAGTTTTTCGAATATTCCGGCGGCGCATTGCTTTATTCCATCCGGCAAGCTTTGCACTATTATGCCGACGACCGCATCTGGAAGCGCATTCAATTGAATGGAATGGCAAAAGATTTTTCCTGGAACACCTCAGCGGCGGAATATGCGAAACTATATGAAGCTGCCAGGGCAGCGCGAAACCAAAAGTCGGTTCCGACATCTAATAAAAGCTAGAAAGTGGCTGCTCACGGGCAGCCTATAGAGGATGCAAAAGTTATGGCTGACAATATTCTTGCGGTAAACGACGGAAACTTCGATTCCGAAGTGCTGACGGCGAGCAAAACGCAGCCTGTCATGGTCGATTTCTGGGCCGAGTGGTGCCGCCCCTGCCACATGCTGGCCCCCACCGTTGCGGAGATTGCGCAGGACTATGCCGGCAAAATCAAGGTGACGAAGTTGAACGTGGATGAAGCTATGAATTCGTCCACGCGTTACGGCATCCGGGGCATCCCCACGCTGCTGGTCTTCAAGGATGGGCAGGTGGTGGAGCAGATCGTCGGCGCGGTGCCGAAGGACCAGATCACCAAGGCGCTGGAACGCCACCTCGGCTAAGCGCGCTGCAGGAAAGAAAATTCGGCAACAGGGAACGGCCCGTCATATTGGCGGGCCGTCTTCTTTTGTCGATTGTAGCGGGCACCTTGAAGTGGTCGTGCACACGGACCCGGGAGGCTAGATGAGCAAGTCCACTTGCGAAGTAATTCGCTGCCATTGGGCCACGAATGCATTGAACGTTCCCTATCACGACGAAGAGTGGGGCGTGCCGGTTCACGACGAGCGACGCTGGTTTGAATTTTTGATTCTAGAAGGCGCGCAGGCGGGATTGAGCTGGGACACGATCTTGAGAAAACGCCAGTGCTATCGGGAACTCTTTGACGAATTCAACCCCGATAAAGTGGCACGGTATGACGCCAAAAAAGTGAAGCAGCTTCTGGCCGATCCCGGCATCGTGCGCAACCGCCTGAAAATTGCCGCGGCAATTTCCAATGCGCAATCGTTTTTGAAAGTGCAGGATGAATTTGGCGGGTTTGACGCGTACGCTTGGAAATTCGTTGGCGGGGTGCCAATCCAGAATCATTGGAAATCGCATCAACAAGTGCCGGCGATGACGCCGCTGGCCGCGGCGTTCAGCAAGGATCTGCAAAAGCGGGGATTCCGTTTCGTCGGACCTACGATTGTCTACGCGCTGATGCAGGCCACCGGGCTGGTAAACGACCATCTGGTCCGCTGCTTTCGCCACCAGCCGCTGTCGCATCCGACGCGCATGCACATCAAGGATTTGCTGGGCAAGGGTCCGCACACGGTTTCCGAATTGTAAAAATGCCTGGGAATTACGCTGCCCACTGTTTCGCTGCAAATCGCAATTCTGTGCACGGCGGGGATCGTGGAAACGCGCAAAGAAGGAAAGGACGTCTATTGTTCTCTGGCGGTGCCGGAGATTAAACAGGCGTGTCACCTGGTACATTGCGTCTTGCGCAGCCAGGTCCGGCACACTCAAAAGCTCCCGATTTAGAGTCATTCGCCAGGCAAACCGTGCGATTCCCACCCCGGCGTGGACCGCGCGATCGAAGTGGAGACGCGATGAAGTTTGCTCCGGCCGCAACAAGCGGTGTACTCGGATGAATTTCTAAAGTAAAATAGGCAAGGTAGAGCGGGCGTCGTACAATGGCAGTATAGAAGCTTCCCAAGCTTCGGACGTGGGTTCGATTCCCATCGCCCGCTCCAGATTCTAAAGCACTTAAGCAGCAGGCTCATTTTCCACATTTTCCAAAACTACAATTTTGTTGCCAGACTTTGTGGAGCGTTTGACTTTTGAGAATGCTGCTTTGACTTCTTCGAGCGGGATTTGTCCGGTGTAGAGAGCCGTGATCTTCTCGGAGCTATGCCCCATCTGCTGGCGAAGGACGGCAGGATTTAAGCCAGACAACTCCCACTTCTGGTTACAGCCACGACGGAATGCGTGCAGACCAGCTTTGGGCCAACCGAGTGCCCGCAGAGCCGGATGCAAGCCATCATGCAGGTGACCTGACCGGTTTTTTTTGTACCAGTGGGAGTGAGAGAGAATTTCACTCTGGAGGAACGCTGGTATGCCGACGAAGAGGTACAAGCCGGAACAGATCGTGACGTTG
>JAJPIE010000087.1 GCA_021324935.1 Acidobacteriota bacterium | reverse complement strand
GAGGAGTGTTGTTGCACGCACGGGAGCGGGGCATGGGGAAAAGGGCACGCTTTGGGCGCACAGGAAAAAGACGAAGAGAAGAGCGGTAAAGGAAAACTTTGGACTTGAGATCGATTTCGAATATGCGGGGATTCGAAAGAGGACCCCAAGAGAAAATCCGCACCCTGAAAACCGAACGGTGCGGCGCCCAAAACTTACTTCGCTTTTCTAAGCCTGCCCCACCCGCCCATTCTCAGACCGCAGGGGCTTACAGGGAGTAGCAAGTGGCAAGAAGCCGCCCCTGCGGGATTGCATGTAGACCGTTAAGACGTTGAACGAAGACTGTCCTAGCGGGCAGTAGATTCGGCAGGAGGAAGCTCGTAGCGTAGCAAAGGACGGGCAAATGTCGACTTCCTCGGCCATCTCGCAGACCTGTTCACCACGGAAAGTCAAGCGCGTTCTCACCCTCTTCTCGCGCGCTTGCTTCCCTGGCGGGATGCGCCTGACCCAGTACAGGAAGCCAACCGTTACCCGGGGAAACCTTATCTGAAGCCGAGGTGGAGTCATGATGGATACGGAAGCCTTCCGCGAGTTCAAGACCGGATTGACGCTGCTGCGCGACAATTACGCCAACCGGGCCCTGGGCCACATTCAGAAAGCCGCGGAACTGGAAAAGAACAATCCCTACTACATGTCGTACCTGGGCGTGGCGCTGGCGCGGACGCAGCAGAAATGGGCGGACGCGGAGCGCCTGTGCGACAACGCGGTGCGCATGAAGCGCAACCAGGCGCAACTTTATTTGAATCTGGCGGAAGTTTATCTTTCGGCTGGACGCAAGGAAGACGCGCGCGAGGCGCTGCTGGCGGGAATGAAATTTGCGCGGCGCGACGTGCGGCTGAGCATCGCGATGGCGAAGCTGACGCAGCGGCGAAGCCCGGTGTTCACATTTCTGGAGAGAAAGCACCCGCTGAACCGGCACTTCGGGCTGTTGCGACACAAGACGCTTTCCGCGCTGGGCCGCAGCTAGCGCGAAACGAGTTTCCCCACCCCCCAACGCGGGAAGGGCGGATGGTTTCGGCCATCCGCCCTTTCCGTTTTCAGTACCGGAAATTGTCGGAAGGCTTACTTGCGCGGACCGGGATAAGCGACGTTGAAGCCGCGCTGAAGCCCGAGTTCCATGAGGATCTTGAAGCCGACGCCAAACAGGCCGTTGGGCAAGGGCTCGCGGCGGACGACTTCGGCGAGGTACTCGTGGGACATCGCCGAGGCTTCCTTGGCGTAGGGCATGGTAACAAAGAGCCGCATGCCGACTTCGTATGAAGCTTCGCTGGATTGGAAATAGACGCCGGTGCGCGAGACGCTGACCGAGCCGCGAATGTCTTCGAAATGATCGCGTTCGGGGTCGGAAGGGCGGATGCGCATCAACTGCGTGATCTTGCAGCGACGGCAGCCGCGACGTTCGGCGTGTTTGGGACGGGCGGAAAGCATACCGCCGGGAGTGTTTGGAGTGGTCATAAGGTCTTGCGGGGCCGCCATGGGAGTCTGCCTCTTCTGAAACTTCGGGTAACTGCTGGTAAATCCAAGATAGTAGGGCAGCCCAAGAAAACCTATAGCGATTCCGTACCCGGAGAAAAGTAGCACTTTCCCGGAGAGGATGGTAGTACGAAAGTACCGGACCGAGGGCGAGGCGTTTGCCGGGGCCTTTGTTGTGTCTTCCCACCGTTGGCGTCGGCTTGGGAAGTGTGCGATTCTCTACGTTGATTTTTTGACGAGGAACATGCCGCAATGCTCAAGCGATTCAAGGACTTGACCGAAAAAGAGATTCTGGCGGTGGCCATCTCGAACGAAGAGGAAGACGGGCGCATTTACGGGGAGTTTGCGGACGCGCTGCGCGAGTCGTATCCCTCGACGGCGCAGATGTTCGAGGAGATGCGCGTGGAAGAGGCGGGGCACCGCGACCGATTGCTGGCGCTTTTCCGGCAGCGCTTTGGCGACCATATTCCGCCGATTCGCCGCGAGGACGTGCGCGGATTCCTGACGCGGCGCCCGGTGTGGATGATGAGGCCGCTGGGCGTAAAGGTGGCGCGGCGGCAGGCGGAAATCATGGAGATGGAGGCGAGCCGGTTTTATTCGCGCGCGGCGAGCCGCACGACCGATGCTGCGCTGCGCGAACTGCTGAATATGCTGGCGGACGAGGAGCGCAAGCACACGCTGGCGGCGGGCGAATACGAAGAAAAACACCTGACCGAGCAGGCCAGGGAGGCTGAAGAGAAATCCCACCACCGGCTGTTTGTTCTGCAGTTCGTGCAGCCGGGGCTTGCGGGCTTGATGGACGGATCGGTGTCGACGCTCGCGCCGCTGTTTGCCGCGGCGTTTGCGACGCACAAAAGCTGGGACGCGTTTCTGGTGGGCATGGCGGCGAGCGTGGGCGCAGGCATTTCGATGGGCTTCGCGGAGTCGCTTTCGGACGATGGTTCGCTGACTGGGCGCGGCTCGCCATGGATTCGCGGCACGGTGACCGGATTGATGACGACGGCGGGCGGGCTGGGGCACACGCTGCCCTTCTTGATACCGGAATTTCGGCTGGCCACGGCGATCGCGGCGATTGTGGTGGCCGTGGAGTTGGGAGTGATCAGCTACATCCGGCACCGGTATATGGACACGCCGTTCCTGCAGGCGGCGTTTCAGGTGATTGTGGGCGGCATTCTGGTGTTTTTGACGGGATGGCTGATCGGGAGTTCGTAGAAGTGGATGTTGGATGGTGACTGGTGATGGGTGACTGGTGGAAGAGGCCAGAGATTGCCCCAAGTTGTGCGACAGGCCTGGTTTTTTGTTTGCTTGCAGCGAGCGTGGCATTTGCCGCGCCGAACGATATTGAACAACGTGCGCCAAGGGTGGACCGAATCGTAGTGGAGAAGAGCAAGCGCACACTGAAGCTGATGGCGGGCGGCAAAGTGGTGAAATCGTACAAGGTGGCGCTCGGGGAACAGCCGGTCGGACCCAAGGACCGCGCAGGCGATCACAAAACGCCGGAAGGCGCTTACACTGTCGACGCAAAATATCCAAACAGCGAGTTTCACAAGGCGCTACACGTTTCCTATCCAAACCAGATGGATCGCGAGCGAGCCAAAAAGTTGGGGGTAAAGGCCGGCGGCGATATTGAGATTCACGGGCTAGGCGATAAATGGGGTTGGGTGGGCGCATGGCACCGCGAGGTCGACTGGACCGATGGGTGCATCGTGGTCACGAACGAGGAAATCGACGAGGTCTATCCGCTTGTACAGGTGGGCACACCGGTGGAAATCAAACCATAGAGCAAGTGGCAGGTTGCACGTCCGCTTAACCATCGGACCGGTCGGGTCTTCGTTGCGAGAGCAGAGGGGACTCGCGCGGATACCAGAGGAACCAGACACGGCACCGCGATTTTGGCCGTTGAGATCGCACTCCACTGGGAGAACCAAAGCCTTCCCGCTCCATGAATAAAGTGTTACACTGTCCGACGGTGAGAGTGCCCAGCTCTCTTTGACCAAAGCTCTTTGGTCTGCCCGAAGAAATCGCCGGCTACCCTGTCCCGCCAGGCGAAGAACGATCCGCAGAAATTCATCGAGGGAGAGAAGCACCATGAAAAGGCACTGGTTTTCCGCTCACGCGGCTGGGAGCGCGATGTGCGTTGCATTGCTGAGCAGCGCGGGAGTCCTGGGGATCATCGCGGGCTGCGGGGGAAACTCGAGCAGCATGACGGCCAACAGCATGGGAACAATCAACGTTTCCCTCAGCGATCCGCCGAGCTGCATGCCGCCCAACGGACAATACACGCACGTGTATGTGACGGTGCGGTCGGTACAGGCCAACATAAATGCCACCGCGGGTGACGGAGACTCCGGATGGCAGGAGCTTGCACCGCAACTCGCGAACCAGCCCATGCAAATTGATCTGTTTTCGAAGCCGCAAACCACGTGCGTGCTGGCGCAACTAGGCTCAGCAAGCCTTCCGGTGGGTAAATATCAGCAGATCCGCCTGCTGCTGGTCTCCAACACACCGGCAGCGAGCGACATGGTACCTTCCACAAACGCCTGCGCCGGAAATGGCTACAACTGTGTGGTTCTGGGCGACAACACAACGCACGAACTGCAGTTGAGCAGCGAAGCCAATACCGGGTTGAAAATTCCTCCGGGACAGGTGCTCGGCGGCCCAATCGTGGTCACCGCAGGGCAAAGCGTGGACCTGAACATCGATTTCAACGCGTGCGCTTCGATTGTTGATGAAGGAAACGGCATGTTTCGGCTGAAGCCGACTCTGACCGCGGGGCAGGTTGGCGTGAACGCAAGCGGCATCGGCGGCAAGGTGGTGGATTCCGTCACGCAGCAACCCATCAACGGAAGCGTGCAGATCGCCATCGAGCAGCAGGACGCGACCGGCGTGGACCGAATCGTGATGCAAGCGACGGCGGACAGCAATGGCAACTTCCGCTTTTGCCCCTTGCCGCCGGGATCGTTTGACCTGGTAATCGTCGGAATCGGCCCGGCGAACCTGCCGTACAACGCCACCACAGTGTTGAACATCCCGAATGGCACGAATCTTGGGGCCATACCGCTGGTGGCCGAGGCCGGCGCGACGGCTCCGGCGGTGCTGCAGGGCGTGGTTACGGCAACAACCGGCACGACTCCCGCCACGATTGACGTCAGCGTTTCCGCGCTGCAGACCGTGCCGTCGGGCAACAATACCACCCTGCAAGTCACGATTCCTTTGCAGACCATTCCGGCAACGAACATGATGCCGGAGGTCGATTCAACCGGAACGATCTCGGTCTCCGACACGGCGAACTGCCCGGCTATGGGTGCTCCCCTGAACGTAAATTGCGCTACGTACACGCTGGTTGTGCCGGCGAGCAATCCGAGCGTGGGAATCTATTCGTCTTCGGGATTCACCTACTCGCCCCCGGCGGGTGGCGATGTGCTGTTTACGGTGGATGCCCAAGCGGCGAAGCCCAATAGCGGAGGAGCCCCGGATTGCATGCCTGCGGAGAAAACAACGTCAACTAACTCGGTGGGGCAGCCATTGAAGGTTCTCCCGGCCACAACAACCAGCGTCGCAGAGATCGACTTCAGCGGCTGCTCATAGAACTCAACCAGCGCCAGAAGACGAACGGCTAAGCACTGTACGGGAGTGCAGTTTCACCCTGGAGCACAACCGCGTGGTCAAGCTTTGCCAGATCGTGCTTAAGCATTAGTTTAGAAGCATGCCCTCAATTCTCAAGGAGAGAAGAATGAAGTCTGCGAAGTGGATGCTGGGAGCCGTTGTTGCAGTGTGCTTGATTGGCGGTCCGGCCGCGATGGCGCAGGGAAACAGCCAGGGCCATGGGCACGGAAAAGGTCATGACAAGCACGGAGACGATGACGACCGGGATGACGACAATTACTATCGCGAGCGGGACCACGATATTCACGAGTGGTATTACGCGCACCAGAATAATCTGCCTCCCGGTTTGGCGAAAAAAGATCATTTACCTCCGGGACTTGAAAAGCAGCTTGTTCGGAGAGGGACACTTCCACCGGGACTAGAGAAACGGATTGAGCCTTGCCCGCCGGATCTTGACCGGTACCTGCCTCCACCGCCGCCAGATTGTGCGCATGTGCTGATCGGCGGGCACATTGTGCTGCTGAACCGGAAGACAAACGTGGTCGTGGATTTTCTACACGTGGAACTTTTCTAGATTTTGTTGATTTGGGTTTGGAGACGGCCTCGTTGATCGGGGCCGTTTTCTTTTGGGGCAGAATCAATCGTCAGAGTGGGCCGGGACAGGGCGCATGGCAGGGCGGCGGAAGGCGTGGCGCAGGAAATTCTGGATGCGGTCCATGTAGATGTAAACCACGGGAGTGGTAAACAGCGTCAGCATCTGGCTGAGAATCAAACCGCCGACGATGGTAATGCCGAGCGGCTTGCGAATTTCCGAGCCGGCGCCGGTTCCCAGGGCGAGAGGCAAAGCGCCAAACATGGCGGCCATGGTAGTCATCATGATGGGGCGAAAACGCATCAGGGCGGCTTTGTAGATGGCTACTTCCGGCAGAAGTTCCTCCTCGCGTTCCACCTGGACGGCAAAATCAATCATCAGGATTGCGTTTTTCTTGACGATACCGATCAGCAGCAATATGCCGATGATGGCGATGATGCTCAGATCCATGTGTACGAGCTGCAAAGCCAGGACCGCGCCGATGCCCGCTGAAGGAATCGTGGAGAGAATTGTGATGGGATGAATGAAACTTTCATAGAGGATTCCAAGAACGATGTAGACGGCGCCAAGCGCGGCGATAATCCAGAGCCAGAGGTCCTTGAGGGAATCCTGGAAGGCTTGCGCGGTGCCCTGGAAGGTGGCGTGAACAGTGTTCGGTACGCCAAGCTGGCGCATGGCGAGTTCGATGTGGTCCACAGCCGGACCGAGGGAAGCCCCGAGGGCGAGATTGAATGAAATGGTGATGGCCGGGAAGATTCCCTGGTGATTCACGGAAAGCGCGGTGTTGGAGTGCTCGTAATGGGAGAATGCGCTGAGCGGAACGACCTTGCCGCTGCTGGAGGGAACGTAGATGTAGTTCAGGCCTTCGGGATTTTCCTGGAAATCCGGAGCAACCTCGAGCACGACGTGATACTGGTTGATGCCCTTATAGATATTGGAGACCTGGCGCTGGCCGAAGGCATCGTTCAGGGTATTGTCGATGTCCTGCATGGAAACGCCCAGGCGGGAAGCGGTGTCGCGGTCAATGGATAGATAGGATTGCAGGCCCTTGTCCTGCTGGTCGGAGTTGACGTCGCGCAATTCAGGAATCTGGCGGAGGCGGTTCATGATAATGGGCGCCCAGTGGTACAAGTCGTCGAGGTTGTCCGCCTGGAGGGTGTACTGATATTGCGCGGCGCTGAAACGCCCGCCGACGGATACGTCCTGAATGGCCTGGAAAAACAGGGATGCGCCGGGGATGTGAGCGGTATTCTTGCGCAGCCGGGAAATGACCTGGTCGGCGCTGATCTTGCGTTCTTCAATGGGCTTCAACTGGGCGAACATGCGGGCGGTGCTGGTGCCGTTGCCACCGCCGGTGAAGGAAGTAAGCGTGTCGATGGCCGGATCGGCCATGACGACATCGGTGAAGGCGCGCATTTTCTTGCTCATTTCGACGAACGACGTGTCCTGATCGGCCTGGATGTAACCGGCGATGCGGCCGGTATCCTGCTGCGGGAAGAAGCCCTTGTTGACATGGCCGAACATGTAGACGCTGAGGCCGGCGGTGAAGATCGTAATAGCAAGCACCGCCGGCTGGTGGCGCAGGACAAGGCGCAGCGCGTGTTCGTATCCCTTGAGCATGCCGTTGAAACCGGCTTCCGCCAGGCGATAGAAGAAGCCATGTTTTTTGTGGTCATCGTGACGCAGAAAACGCGCGCAAAGCATGGGGGTGGTGGTGAGAGAAACGAACATGGACACGGCGATGGCCACGCTCAGGGTGACCGCAAATTCCCGGAACAACCGGCCGACGATGCCGCCAAGCATCAGAATGGGGATGAACACGGCGACGAGCGAAGCGCTCATGGAAAGCACGGTGAAGCCGATTTCGCTGGCGCCCTTCATGGTCGCCTGGAATGCGCCCATTCCCGCTTCCATGTGCCGGGCGATGTTCTCGATCACCACGATGGCATCGTCAACCACAAATCCGGTGGAGATGGTCAGCGCCATCAACGATAAGTTGTCGAGGCTATAGCCGAGCAAGTACATCACGCCAAACGTGCCGACCAGGGAAAGAGGAACGGCGATGCTCGGAATCACCGTGGCCCAGTAGTTCCGCAGGAATGCAAAAACGACCAGGATCACCAGGATGATGGAGATGATCATGGTGCGCTCGACTTCATGGACCGAGGCGCGAATGACGAGCGTGCGGTCGATAATCACGTCCAACTTGAGCGAGGGGGAAATCGAGGCGCGCAGCCAGGGCAAGGTCGCTTTGACCTTGTCGGCACATTCGATCATATTGGCACCGGGCTGGCGGAAGATGGCGATGATGACGCCGGGCTTTCCGCCGGAAAGGCCGAGGTTGCGAATGTCTTCGACGGCATCGATGACGTTGGCGACGTCTTCCAGGCGCACCGTACCGCCGGCGTGCCCGCCGACGATCAACGGCTTGTATTCATAGGCTTTGAAGAGCTGGTCGGAGTCCGCGATGCTCCAAGTCCGGAGGCCGTCGGACACGGAGCCCTTGGCGAGATTCGAGTTGGCGGATTGCAGCGCCTTGCGCACCTGTTCGAGGCTGATACCGTAGCTGTTGAGTTGCTGCGGGTTCACCTGCACGCGCACGCCGGGACTCGACGAACCCCAGACGAAAACCTGCCCAACGCCATCCACCTGGGAAAGTTTCTGCGCCAGGATGGAGTTGGCCGCATCATAAATTTCGCCGATGGGAATGGTGTCCGAAGTCAGGGCGAGAAGAATGACGGGTGAATCGGCGGAATTGATCTTGCGATAGGTGGGCTGGCTGGGGATGTCCGCGGGCAACTGGCTGCGCGCCGCGTTGATGGCGGCCTCGACGTCGCGGGCAGCGGCGTTGATGTCGCGATTTAGATCGAACTGAAGCGAAATGCCGGTGCTGCCGAGCGTGGAGGTGGAGGTCATCTGCGTGACGCCGGCGATGCGGCCGAATTGGCGCTCGAGGGGCGTTGCAACCGCGGAGGCCATGGTTTCCGGGCTTGCCCCGGGGAGGCCCGCCCCGACGCTGATGGTGGGCAAATCCACTTGCGGCAGCGGCGCAACGGGCAGATAACGGAAAGCCAGCGCACCGGACAAGAAAATGGCGATGGTGACCAGCGAGGTAGCCACCGGCCGGCGGATAAACGGTGCGGAGAAATTGGACTGAAAATTCATCCGTCAGTCTCCGTGCGCGGGCTCGTCGACCGGGTTGGTGAATCCGAGATTCAGCCGACTGGCCAGCCAGTCGAAAGCGAGGTAAACCACCGGCGTGGTGTAGAGAGTGAGGAGCTGACTGAGAATCAAGCCGCCGACGATCGTGATCCCCAATGGGCGGCGGAGTTCGGAGCCGACGCCGTGGCCGAGGGCCAGCGGCAAGCCACCAAGCAACGCGGCCATGGTAGTCATCATGATGGGACGGAAGCGCAGCAAGCAAGCTTCGTAGATGGCATCGACGGGCGACTTGCCGTGTTCGCGCTCCGCTTCAAGCGCGAAATCGATCATCATGATGGCGTTTTTCTTGACGATACCGATCAGCAGGATGACGCCGATCAACGAGATGATGCTGAATTCCGTGCGGCACAGCATCAGCGCCAGGATGGCGCCGACGCCGGCCGAGGGCAACGTGGACAAGATAGTGATGGGGTGAATGTAGCTTTCGTAGAGAACCCCGAGAACGATGTAAACGGTGATCAGGGCAGCCAGAATCAGCAGCGGCTCATTCGAAACCGAGCGCAAGAATGCGGCGGCCGTGCCCTGGAAGGTGGCCTGAATACTGGGAGGCATGCCGAGTTCCTGGCGGGCATTTTCAATCGCGGACGTGGCCGTGCTGAGGGAGGCGCCGGGAGCGAGGTTGAAAGAAATGGTGACCACCGGAAATTGCCCCTGATGGTTGATCACCAGCGAGGAAGTGCCCGATTCCACGCGGGTGAAGGCGCTGAGCGGCACCTGCTGGCCGGTGGAGGAGCGCACGTAGATATTTTTCAGCGCGTCGGGATTTTGCTGGAAATCGTCCGAGACTTCCAGCACCACGTGATACTGATTGAGCTGGGTGAAGATGGTGGATACCTGGCGCTGGCCGAAGGCGTCGTACAGCGTGTTGTCGATGTCGGCGGGAAAGATGCCGAGGCGCGAAGCGGTGTCGCGGTCGATGGCCAGCGTAACGATCAAGCCATCGTTGAGCTGGTCGGTGGCGACATCCCGGATATCCGGCAGGGTCTTCAGCTTTTCGACGAACTTTGGCGTCCAGTAGGCGAGTTCCTGCGGGTCCACGTCCTCCAGCGAATATTGGAATTGCGTGCGCGAGACGCGGTCTTCGACAGTGAGGTCCTGCACAGGCTGCAGGAAGAGGGTGATGCCGTCGAGTTTGGCGATTTGAGGTTGCAGGCGCCGGATGACGTCGGAGGAGCTGATTTTGCGGTCTGCGAGAGGCTTGAGGTTGATCTGGATGCGGCCGCTGTTGAGCGTGGTATTCGTGCCGTCGATGCCGATGAAGGAGGAGAGGCTCTCGACGGCGGGATCTTTCAGGATGACGTCGGCCAGGGCTTGTTGGCGCTGCGCCATGGCGGCGAAGGAGACATTCTGCGGAGCCTCGGAAACGCCAAGAATTACGCCGGTGTCCTGCACCGGGAAAAAGCCTTTGGGCACGTAGACGTAGAGGAGAATGGTGCCGACGAGGGTGCCGATGGTAACGAGCAGCGTGGTGGTGCGGTAGCGCAAGACAACCTGCAGGGTGCGGCCATAGAAGGCGATGACGTCGTTGAAGACTTTTTCCGATTTCCGGTAGAACCAGCCCTGCTCGTTTTCCGGCTCATGGCGCAAGAGCTTGGCGCACATCATCGGGGTGAGCGTGAGCGACACGGCCGCCGATACAAGGATGGTCACGGCCAGCGTGACCGCAAATTCGCGGAACAATCGGCCGACGATATCCCCCATGAAGAGCAGCGGAATGAGCACGGCAATCAGCGAAACCGTCAGCGAGACGATGGTGAAGCCGATCTGCTCCGAGCCTTTCAGCGCCGCCTGCAGCGGCGTGTCCCCGTGTTCGAGGTAGCGGCTAATGTTCTCGATCATCACGATGGCGTCGTCCACCACGAAGCCGGTGGAAATCGTGAGGGCCATCAGGGACAGGTTGTTGAGCGAATAGCCGAGCAGATACATCACGCCAAACGTGCCGACGATGGAAAGGGGCACGGCGACGCTGGGAATAATCGTGGCGCGCAAGCTGCGCAGGAAAAGGAAGATGACCATCACGACGAGGGCGATGGTGAGCATCAATGTGAATTGCACATCTTCGACCGAGGCGCGGATGGTGTTGGTGCGGTCGGTGAGAATTTGCACGTGGACCGAAGCCGGCAGCGCGGCCTGCAATTGCGGGAGGATTTTCTTGATCCGGTCGACGACGCTGATGATGTTCGCGCCGGGCTGCCGCTGAATGTTCAGAATGACGGCGGGTTCCTTATTGGCCCAGGCGGCCTGTTTGACGTTTTCGGCGCTGTCGATCGCCGTGGCCACGTCGGAAAGGCGGACGGGCGCACCGTTGCGATAAGCGATGATGATGGGCCGGTAGCCATCGCTGGAAAGCAATTGATCGTTGGCGCCGATGGTGTAAGCCTGATGCTTGCCGTCAAACGTGCCCTTGGCCTGGTCGATGTTGGCGTTCGCGAGCGCGGTGCGCAGATCTTCCAGGCTGAGTCCGTAGGAAGCAAGCGCGGTGGGATTCGCCTGCACACGCACGGCGGGCCGCTGGCCGCCGCTGATGCTGACCAGGCCGACGCCGGAAAGCTGGGAGATTTTCTGCCCCAGCGTGGTGTCCGCAAGATCTTCCACTTTGACGAGCGGAAGCGTGGGCGAAGTGACCGCCAAGGTCAGAATCGGCGCGTCAGCCGGATTGACTTTGCTATAGATCGGCGGATTCGGCAGCCCTTGCGGCAGCAGGTTGGAGGCCGCGTTGATTTCCGCCTGCACTTCCTGCTCGGCCACATCGATGTTCAAATCGAGATTGAACTGTAGCGTGATCACCGAGCTGCCGAAGGAACTCGTCGAGGTCATCTGCAGCAGGCCGGGAATCTGCCCGAAGTCGCGCTCCAGCGGCGCGGTGACCAAGACGCCATCACCTCCGGGCTGGCACCGGGATAAAACGTCTGCACCTGAATGGTGGGATAGTCCACCTGCGGCAGAGCGGAAACCGGCAACTGGCGATAGGCCACCAGCCCCACCAGAATCACGCCGACCATCAGCAGCGTGGTTGCAACGGGCCGCAGAATAAACGGCCGCGACGGATTCATCGCGCGGGTCCCCCAGCGGGCGAAGCGTAAGGCGCATTGGCGGAGGCGGGGTTGCTATTGCTATTCGTGGATGCGCTGGGCGCCTGCCGCGTTTCCACTTTGGTGCCGTCCTTCAATTTGTCCTGGCCATCGGTGACCACGACGTCGCCCGGATTCAGGCCGACAGTGACCCCGGTCATGCCGCTGGTGGTTTCCGCCAGCGTGACGGTGTGGACCTTGACGATGTTGTCTGGACCCACAGCGAATACATAAGTGCCTTGGGGGCCGCGCAGGATGGCTGTGGTGGGAACCAGGACGATATTTTTGCGGGTGTCCACCAGCAGGTGCACGTTGACAAACTGGTTGGGAAAAAGTTCGTTCTTCGAATTGTCGAAGACGGCCTTTAGCTTGTAGGTGCCGGTGGTGGTGTCGATCTGGTTGTCGATGGTCAGGAGTTTTCCGGTGGCCAGCTTTGTGGTGTTGTCGCGATCGAAGGCTTCAACGGTAAGCTGCGGCCCCTGGCGCATCTTGGCCATTACTTGCGGCAACTGGTCTTGCGGCAAGGTGAAAATAACGGAGATCGGCTGCAACTGGGTGATGACCAGCAGACCATTCGTGTCGGCCGCGTGAACAATGTTGCCAATGTCGACGAGGCGGAGGCCGATTCGCCCGCCGATAGGAGCTGTAATGTGGCAATAGACGATCTGCAGCTTGGCGTTGTCGATGGCTGCAACATCGGCTTTGATGGCGCCTTCGTTGGTGCCTACCAAGGCTTGCTGCGTGTCCAACTGCTGTTTGGGAATGACGCCTTCCTGGAAAAGCAGCTTGTAGCGCTCGTAGTCGATCTGGGCGTCGTGGAGCTGCGCCTGGTCCTTGGCGAGTTGTCCCTCGGCTTGTTCCTGCTGCACCTGATAGGGCCGCGGGTCAATCTCAATCAAGGAGTCGCCTTCCTTGACATACTGCCCCTCGACGAAGTTGATCTTGACGATCTGGCCGTCGACGCGGGAACGCACGGTGACGGTGTTGAACGCGGTGACATTGCCAAGGCCGTTGAAGTAAACCGGCAAGTCGCCGCGAGTGGCCGTGGCCACCACCACCGGCACCACGAAATTGCCGGGCGCATTCGCCGCTCCGCCTTTCGCACCGTTTGCTCCGCCGCCGGCGGCCGAGTTCGCCTGGCTATTCCTGCTGCGATAGTACCAGTAGCCACCACCGGCCAATACAATCACCAGCAGCCAAATCCATAGGCGGCTTCCGGACGCGCCATGCGCTGTCCCGGAAAGCGAGCTGCCCGGGGTTGGAGTGCGAGAATCGCGCACATCCACCGAATCTGTAGGGGTCATTCCAAAAGGCTCCTGTCTGCACTCGTTCGGATACGCTGATTTACTGACGCCTGGCCTCGGGCTCCTGTGGACATCGGGGGCGAAACTTCACCGGATAGCCTATCTGAATTCCCGGCCTGCTTCTACATAGGACGCAGCTTATCGGGGAATCGTTACGTGGGCTTTTCTGGCTTTTGCCCCGCTGCGGGCGGAGATTCAAAGGCCAAGCAAAAAGAGAATTTGTGCAGAAACGCAGGGTTCATCGTACACTAGGTGGGCATTTTCACGGGTGGGGCGGGGATTGCGGATCCAAGATTAACGAAGGGGCAAATCGGACATGCTGAAGGGCATCGTTTTGGGGGTCATTCTCGGCATCATAGGCGTGTTTGCCGGGGTGTATTTTTATTTTTCGACGGGCCGCGCGCCGGTGGCAACTAGCTCTCCGGAAATGCCATTTGAGCACAAATTGGCAAACATGGCTTTGCACGCCTATTTGGACAAACAGCCTCATGTGAATTCGCCCGTGCCGGCGGATGAGACGAACTTGCTGGCGGGCGCCAAGCTTTATAAACAAGATTGCGCGGTGTGCCACGGCCTGCCCGGCGAGCCGCACAATGCCATCGCCAATGGCATGTTCCCGAAGCCTCCGCTGCTGTTCCGCGGGGTGGGGGTGACCGACGACGAGGCCTGGGAATCCTACGCGAAAATTTCCGGGGGGATTCGCATGACCGGCATGCCGGGCTTCAAAGAGAGCCTGGGCGATACCCAAATGTGGCAGATCAGCCAGTTGGTGAAGAACGCGGACAAGCTGCCGGACTCCGTAAAGGCGGAGCTTGCGTCCGCCCCGGCGACCGCCGCGCCGCCTGCGGCAGCCGGGAAAACCTCTGATTCAGATCACGACCACGTCCACTAGCGGGTTCGCCTCGCTGGTCCCGTTGCCGGTGAGATTGGGAAGCTCCACCTTTTGCCCGGGGATGGGAATTTTTTCCCCGAATTTACGAAAGAGAATCTGTGGGGTGTTGCGGTCTTCGGCGGCGCCTTCCTCGTTGATATTAAGCTGGCGTTTTGCAATTTCAGAAACCAACCTTCATGAACGAGCGATTGCGATACGAGTTGCGAGGGCTGGCGTACTGGGCGGAGTGTGCCAATCCTCTGCGCAGCACGGTCACTGCGCGGCAATTGCCGTTGGACTTGCGCATCGAAGGGTACAAGCGGGACGCGGTGGGCCGCGGGCTTTACCGGCGGGGCGTCTACGAGCCGGCGCTCACTTCGTTTCTTTTGAACCGATTTGCAAATTCGCAGGGCGGAAACTTCCTGGATATTGGCGCAAACATCGGCTATTTCTCATGCCTATTGGGAAAGCTCGCCGGGACGGCCGGAAAGGTGCTCGCGATCGAAGCAGAGCCCAATAATTTCCGGCTGCTGGAGCGCAACCTGCGGAATAACGGGCTGCCAAATGTGACGCCATTAAACTTCGCCGTTGGCTCCGCGGACGGCGTCGCAAAGATGGGCATCTACAAGGCGGCGAATCGCGGGCGGCATTCGCTGGTGGATCTGGAAAGTTGCAGGGAGTTCCGCGAAGTGCCTGTGCGGACGCTGGATCATCTGACGGCTGGAATGGGCGTGAGCCAGTGGCACTTTGCGAAGATGGACGTGGAGGGTTACGAGCCTTTTGTGCTGGCCGGAGCGCAGAAGACGCTGGCGCGCATGGACTTGCTGGCAATGGAGTATGCGCCCTCCTACTGGAAAAAGGCGGGCGTGGAAGCTGAACCCGTACTCCGGACGCTAATCGAACAGTTTCGCCGCGTTTACCGATTACTGGGCGCGGAGCCAATTCCCTTCACCATCGAGGAATGTGTCGCCAGCGCTATCACTCTGGACTTACTGTTTGAAAAATGATTCGAGGAAGAGATCCCCAAGCCGGAAGCAAGTCCCCAGCACTCGACCTCCGCCGCTAAACCCGATCGGGGATCGTCACGGGAGTGCGGCGAGTGAGCGAATCCGCGCGGCGCAATTCCGGAAACATCCAAGCCCACAAAATCGTTATGATCACCGCGCCCAAACCGCCCAGCACAACGGCCGGAACCGCGCCGAGATATTGTGCCGCGAGGCCAGACTCGAATTCGCCCAGTTCGTTCGACGCGCCAATGAAGACCATATCTACGGCGTTCACGCGGCCGCGCATTTCGTCCGGCGTTTCAACCTGAATCAGCACGCCGCGCACGACGACGCTGACCATGTCTGCCGCACCCACAAAAACGAGGGAGCTCATAGATAGAACGATGCTTCGGGAAAAGCCGAAGACCATCGTGAACACGCCGAAGCCAGCCACACACCAAAGCATGGTGGCGCCCGCCCGGCGGCGAATGGGTTTATAGGCAATGAGAATGGCCATCGTCGCCGCGCCGATGCCGGGAGCGCTGCGAAGCAGGCCAAGTCCCCAAGGCCCGGTCGCCAGGATTTCTTTTGCATAAACCGGCAACAAAGCGACCGCACCGCCGAGCAGCACGGCGAACAAGTCCAGCGAGATGGAACCGAGCACCAGCTTGTGACTCCAGATGTAATGGAATCCGGCGAAAACGGTTTTGAGGGAAAAGCGTTCACGTGGACGCGGAGGGGACTGCAACTCGATACGAAGGGTAGTGAGCGCGGCAATTGTACCGGCCAGAAGCGCGGTGGCGTAAACGGCCACGGGGCCGCGGAAGAAGGCGTAGAGAAGTCCGCCCATGGCCGGGCCGAGGATCGTGGCGAACTGGAAGATGCTGGAGTTCCACGCCACCGCGCTTTGGAATTGCTCCTCGGGAACAAGCTGCGGAAGCAGGGCACGGCTGGCGGGCATACTGAAGCTGCGCACCGCGCCCACCAGGCCCAAAACGATGAAAATCGGAGTGACGGAGGGAGCCCCATGAAAATATTTGAATTGCAGCGCCACGGCCAGCAGCATGGCGGATGACAGCGCGAAGCCGGCGTAACACAGCGTGAGCAGATGTTTGCGATTGAAACGGTCCGCGACGTGGCCGGCGAGAAGAAACAAGACAACGCCGGGAAGGAATTGCGCCAGCCCGGTCAGGCCCAAGTCGAGCGGCCGGTGCGTAATGTCGTAAACCTGCCAGCCGACGGCCACCGACTGCATCTCGGTGCAAAAGACGATGCAAAATCGCGCAATCTGGTAGAGGCGGAATCCGGAGAACTGAAACGCCGCGGTCCCCGCGGCTTTGGGGTAGTCGCCGGTGGCCATGCTTCTCTAGTCTGCCATATTCTAGGATTTCTCCCGGGTTACTATCTCAGGCAACTTCACAAAGCCCCTGCGCCGTTGTAGAAGTAGAAGGTCGCTTTACTGTCGTATTTTCCGGGAGCCGCTGCTTTTGTACTTTCGTCCCAGTTCGCTGCAAGACGCGTTGAACCTGCTCGCTGACACCCGCGCGACCATCCTGGCCGGAGGCACCGATGTGTTTCCGGCCCTGGGAGACCGGCCGCTTTCCGGGCCGGTGCTGGACATTTCAGGCCTGGAAGAAATCCGAAGCATTCGAGCCGAGAAGGACCACATCGTGCTTGGGGCGCGGGCGACATGGAGCGAGTTGATCGCCGCCTCGCTCCCCCGCTGCTTCGACGGGCTGAAGGCGGCTGCGCGCGAGATTGGCTCCGTGCAGATTCAGAATCAGGCAACGATTGCCGGAAATTTGTGCAACGCCTCGCCGGCGGCGGATGGTGTGGCGGCGCTGATGGCTCTCGACGCGGAGGTGATCCTTGCATCGCGCGCCGGTTCTCGCGCGCTTCCGCTAGCAGAATTCATTCTTGGCAACCGGAGGACGGCGCGGCGACCGGAGGAGTTGCTTACGGCAATTCGTGTGCCGCGGAGGCTGGAAAATGCCGTGTCCACATTTCTGAAGTTGGGCGCGCGGCGGTACCTGGTGATATCGATCGTGATGGTGGCAGCGAACCTGGTGTTGGACCCGGCCGGTTCGATTCGCGAGGCGCTGGTGTGCGTGGGATCGTGCTCGCCCGTGGCGTCGCGCTTGACGGATCTCGAGCGCGAACTCGTTGGCAAGGCGGCTCAGACTGGCCTTCGAAAATTCGTAAGGGCGGAACATCTGGCGCATCTTTCGCCGATTGACGACGTGCGCGCCACGGCGGCGTATCGTCGCGATGCCGCGCAGATTCTCGCGGAGCGCGCCCTGGAGGACTGCGTGCGAAAGGCGGCCGCGCGATGAGTTCCCTGCCCGGCATGCAGACCGCAACGCAGATTTCCATCCGGCTCAATGGCCAACTCCGGGTGGTGCAGTCCGATCCGCGCTCGCGGCTCTCGCAAGTCTTGCGAGAAGAGTTTCATCTCACCGGCACAAAGGTCGGCTGCGATGCCGGCGATTGCGGCGCGTGCACGGTGCTGCTGAATGGCCAGCCCGTGTGCGCGTGTCTGACAGCGGTGGGGCAACTGCACGGCGCGGCCGTGGAAACGATAGAAGGCTTGCGCGAATCTTCCCCGGCGTTCGACCGGCTGCAAAGATCATTTCTTCAGCATGGGGCGGCACAGTGCGGGATCTGCACTCCCGGGATGCTGGTCTCTTCCGTGGCGCTGCTGAACGCAAACCCGCAACCCAACCAGACGCAGGTGCTGGATGCGCTGGGCGGCGTGCTTTGCCGCTGCACGGGTTACCGGAAAATTGTGCGCGCGGTGCTGGAAGCGAACCAGACGCTTTCCGCTGACCTCGCCGCGGCGGAAAACGGCCCCGTCGGACAACGCGTGGCGCGCTTGGATGGCCAGAAAAAAGTGCTCGGCCAGGAAATTTTTGGCGCCGACGAGTGGCCGGAAGGCGCGCTTGTATTGCGCGTGGTGCGCTCTCCGCATCACCGCGCGGCCTTTTCCTATGGCGACCTGGAAGCGTATCGGAAGGCTCATCCCGGGATTCACGGGATTTTTACCGCTCGCGATGTCCCCGGGAAGAACTGTTTCGGAGTGATTCCGCAATTTTCCGATCAGCCGGTGTTCGCGGAAAAAGAAGCGCGATTCCTTGGGGAAGCGGTCGCGGCCGTGGCTGGCGACCGCGAAGCCATCGTCTCGCTCGATCTGCAGAAATTCCCGGTAACATGGACGCCGCTGCCCGCGCTTTCCGATCCCGAAGAAGCGCTAAAGCCCGGCGCACCGGTGCTGCACGATTTTCGCCCCGATAATATTCTCGTTGGCGGGCGAGTGGTGCACGGCGATGTGGACGATGCGCTGCGCACCGCAGATGTCTGCGTGGAGGCGGAATACGAGACGGGCTTCATCGAGCACGCCTACGTCGAGCCGGAAGCTGGATTTGCCCGGCGCGTGGGGGATCGTATCGAGGTGCAGGCGTGCACGCAGGCGCCTTACAACGACTTAAAGGACATTGCGGCGATCCTGGGCATTCCCGAATCGAGCGTACGCATCATTCCTACCGCGGTTGGCGGCGGCTTTGGATCGAAGCTGGATCTTTCGCTGCAACCGTTTCTGGTGGTCGCCGCGTTGCATTTGCGCCGGCCGGTGCGCATGGTCTATTCGCGGCCCGAGTCGATCCGGTCGACTACGAAGCGGCATCCGTCAAAGGTTTTTTGCCGCGCCGGCGCGACGCGCGACGGAAAATTGACGGCCATGGATTTCGCGGCAGACTTCAACACCGGCGCTTACGCTTCGTGGGGACCCACGGTGGCGGCTCGCGTGCCCATTCATGCTTCGGGGCCCTACAAAGTGCCGCACTTCCGCGCGATCACGCGCGCCATTCACACGCACGTGGTCCCGGCGGGCGCGTTTCGCGGATTTGGCGTGCCGCAGGCAACGATTGCGCAAGAGCAGCTTTACGATGCGCTGGCGGAAAAATTGGGAATGGATAAGCTGGAGTTTCGCTGGCTGAACGCGCTGGATAATGACAGTCCCACGGTTACGGGGCAAGTAATGGGCAGCGGCGTCGGCATTCGAACGTGTTTCGAAGCGCTACGCCCGCGGTGGAAACAAGCACACCAGGAAGCTGCGGCATTTAATGCCGTGTCAAAGGGTGCACTGCGCCGGGGTGTTGGTGTTGCCGGAATGTGGTATGGCTGCGGCAACACTTCCCTGCCAAATCCTTCGACGATGCGCGTCGGACTGAAACGCGACGCGCGAATCGCGCTGCATCAAGGCGCCGTAGATATCGGGCAAGGTTCGGCCACGGTCGTGACCCAGATTTGCGCGGAAGCCCTCGGCGTGCCGCTGGAAAAATTCGACCTGCTCTCCGGCGACACCGACATTACGCCCGATTGCGGCAAGACATCCGCATCCCGGCAGACATTTGTGAGCGGCAAAGCGGCGTTTCTGGCCGGAGAGCTATTGAAGAAGACCATTTTGAAGCTGGCGGGAGCCTGCGATTGTGCGAAATTTGAGCTGCGCGACGGGGAGCTCATTATCGAGGAAAATGGCAAGCGCAAATCGCTCCCGCTGCGTGATTTGCCGCTCGATGAACGCGGATACGTGGCGAGCGCCGAGGCGACATTCGATCCCGCCGTATCTCCTCTCAACGAAGACGGCCAGGGCATCCCGTATGCCGTGTTTGGATTTGGCGCGCACCTTGCGGAAATTGAAGTGGACACGGAGCTCGGCACCATCAAAGTTTTGCGGCTCACCGCTGCGCACGACGTCGGCCGAGCCATCAATCCCACGCTCGTCGAAGGACAGATCGAAGGCGGCGCCGCGCAGGGCCTCGGCATGGCGTTGATGGAGGAGTTTTTCCCCGGCAAAGGCGAGAATCTGCACGACTACTTGATTCCCACCATCGGCGACATGCCGCCGGTCGATTCCATTCTGATTGAAGATCCCTCGCCTGCCGGGCCTTTCGGTGCGAAAGGCGTGGGCGAACAGGCGCTGATTCCCACCGCGCCCGCGATTCTGAATGCGCTTTACGACGCGGTTGGCGTCCGCATTCGCAAACTGCCGGCGACGCCGGACAAGGTTCGCGCCGCGATCCTTGCCAAAGTTGCTCACAACTCCGGGAACGCCCATGGCTGACGTTTTCCCTCCCGACACGGTGCGCTGTGACGCTTGCCCGGTACTCTGCTACATCAAACGGGGCCAGACGGGCGCATGCGACCGCTATGCGAATGTGAACGGACAGCTCGTTCGCGTTGATCCGCATATTCTTCTCGATCACGCCAAATCACAAGGCACGCCCCTGGTTCCATTTCTGGAACGCGAAGGCGATTGGGACGGGCAGCTAATGAAGAGCCAGGAAACGTTTGTGACTGCGATTGGCGCGGGCACAACCTATCCGGATTACAAGCCCGCGCCGTTTATTGTTTCGAGCGAAGTGGAAGGCGTGGACATGGTCACGGTGGTGACCGAAGGCATCTTCAGCTACTGCGGCGTGAAAATAAAGATCGATACCGACAGGCATCTTGGGCCGGAACGGAATTTCGTGCGCGCGCACGGTGAACCGGTGGGCCACGTCACCACGGCGGAGTACGGTTCGCAGATGCTTTCGCTGGGCGGCGTGCGGCACCTCACCGGTGGTTCGAAGAGCGAAGGGCGGGTGACTTGCGAAACTCTGCTGGACCTCTCCAACGGTAAGGAAGTGGAACTTACGATCGATGAGGGCGCGACGATCCGCGTGGCTGCCGGAAAGCCGCCGGTAGTGAATGGCCAGCGCGAAGAGCGCATGCGTGTGGGCTGCGGCTCCGCGACAATCGGCATGTTTGCCAAGCAGTGGTTTGGAAAAGTGGATGACGTGGTGGTGGTGGACGACCACATCACCGGCGTTTTGAGCGAGCATCAGGCCGGAAAGCTTCTCGGCGTACGCGAAACCGGCATCGGCATTGTGGGCCGCCGCTCCACGCCCGGACGGTATTTTCAAGTCGCGGAGCCCGGCACCGGCTGGGGCGGCACGAACATTTCCGATCCATTGACGATTTTGAAGCCGTTCAAGCCGAAATTCGCGTGGCCGCACTTGCGGCTGCTAATGGTGAGCACCACGGGCGAACAGTATGCGTATTATGAGCTCGATGAGAAACTCCGGCCGGTCGAAAAAGACCTTCCGGAGGCGCTAAAGGAATCCGTATTCCGCATTCGTGAGAATTGCGAGCCCGCGCTGACGACGGTGCTGTTCATGGGCGGCGCTGGCGGTTCGCTACGCGCGGGTGTGACGGAAAATCCCGTGCGATTGACGGATTCCGTGAAGCGAAAGCTGACGCGCGTGACCTGCGGAGGCGCCCCTGCGTACATTTGGCCCGGGGGCGGAATCACGTTCATGGTGGACGTCACGCGGATGCCGGAAAACGCTTTCGGATATGTGCCTACGCCCGCGCTGGTCGCGCCCATCGAATTCACGCTGAAAAAAGAAGATTATGCGCTACTGGGCGGCCACGTGGACTTTGTGCGCCCGCTTGTGGAAGTGCTGGCGGAGAAGGAGAGGCCGCGATTGGCATCGATGCCGCAAAATCCCTGGCCGCTGAAACCCTTTGCAGGGAGCAGCGAGTCATGAGGGAGCCCGCGGTGATCCGTATGCTGCCCGATGGCCGCCGGTTGCATTTGAGCGATGGGCCGATCGATCTGATTATCGAGGCGAGCGGCGCGCGGGACAATGCCACGGCGGCGTACCAAGCTGCCGCACGGCGGTTTGTCTCCCTTCTCGACGAACTTTGTGCGGAACTTGCGTTTCTCCGGACCAGGGCCACAATGAACTCCCCCTCTGCCCGCGGTGCCATCGCGCGGCGGATGTTTGCAGCAGTGAAGCCCTACTGCGAGACGCTGTTCATCACGCCGATGGCCGCAGTCGCAGGGTCGGTTGCAGAAACCATATTGGAATCAATGCTCGCGTCGGCGCCGCTGGAACGCGCCTACGTCAACAACGGTGGCGACATCGCCATTCACCTTTCCGAAGGCGCGCGGTACACGATTGGCATGGTCGAACGCCCGGATCGTCCGTCACTGTTCGGCTCTCTGGAAATTTCCGCATCAGACCCGGTTCGCGGCATTGCTACCAGCGGCTGGCGTGGCCGCAGCTTTTCCCTCGGCATCGCAGACGCGGTTACAGTGCTTGCCGAAACCGCATCCGCTGCCGATGCGGCCGCCACGGTGATCGCAAATGCGGTCGACATTCCCGGGCATGCCGCGGTGAAGCGCGTTCCCGCGCGACAGATTGCGCCCGATTCCGATTTAGGGGATCTGCACGTAACCCGCGGCGTGGGGCCGCTCTCGGCTTCGGAAATCCAATCCGCGCTGTTATCCGGCGTGCGCGTTGCGGTGTCGCTTCGAGAGCGCGGACTGATTCACTCCGCGGCCCTCTGTTTACAAGGCCAGACGTGTGTGGTTCCCGGTTTGGAGCAAAACTTACTGGATGTTCCGCAAAGGAGTCTGCTGCATGCCTGAAGTGCAATTGCGCAAACGCGTGATCGTTGTCGAAGAGATTTTTCACGAGGGAGGCCCGGTGCCCGCAACGCCCTTGCGCCGCGCCGCTGCCCTGGCGGTGATTCACAACCCGTTTGCGGGCAAATATGTGCCGGAGATCGCCGGCTTCATGGAGGATCTGAATCCGCTGGGCCTCGAAATGGCGAAGGCGCTGGTGGCGGCGCTTGGGGGCAATCCGAAAATTGTGGAGGGCTACGGCAAGGGAGCGATCGTCGGGCAAGCGGGCGAACTCGAGCATGGCGCGCTGTGGCATGTGCCCGGTGGCTACGCGATGCGCGAAATTCTCGGAAACGCAAAAGCAATTGTGCCCTCGACGAAAAAAGTTGGCGGACCGGGCGCAAGGCTCGACGTGCCCATCACGCACATCAATGCGTCCTATGTTCGGAGTCATTTCGACGCGATGGAAGTCGGCATTTCCGATGCGCCCAAGGCCGGCGAACTTTTGTTGGCGCTGGTGATGACCACGGGAGCGCGTGTGCATGCCCGAGTCGGCGGTTTGAAATCTTCGGAAATTAAGGGCGAAGACGGTTTACGCTAAGGTTGCGTAGCCGCTTTCCAAGGCGGGCTGCGCGTGACTCGCGGAGATTGTCTGGCGTCTGCTTTCTGCAGCGGGCGTACCCACTATGGTGAACAGGAAAAATCAAATGAAATCCAAAATCCGGAAGATCGTTACGTTCGCCGAGGAGACCCGCACGGAAATGGGCAAAACGGTGAATCCCCCCACGCGGCGCGCCGCCGCCGCCGCGGTCATTGAAAACCCGTTTGCGGGCCGCTATGTGGACGATTTGACGGAGCTCATGGAAATTGGCGAAGAGCTGGGCGCGCTGCTCACCGAACGCGCGGTTGCCGCGCTCGGCATTCCCGGGCCCTCCGTGGAAAGTTACGGGAAAGCCGCGGCCGTGGGCGAAAACGGCGAGCTCGAGCACGCTGCTGCAATCCTGCATCCCAAACTCGGCACGCCGGTGCGCAAAACGCTCGGCAAAGGAGCGGCGCTGATTCCTTCTTCGAAGAAACGCGGCGGTCCCGGCGTGGCGCTGGACATTCCGCTGGGTCACAAGGACGCGGCCTTTGTGCGCAGCCATTTCGATGGCATGGAAATTCGCGTGAACGACGCGCCGCGCGCCAATGAAATCCTGGTGGCCATCGCGGTGACCGACAGCGGGCGTCCACTCGCGCGCGTCGGTGGCTTGACCAAAGATCAGATCAAGGGCGAAGACGGCTTGCGCTAGGCGCTACTTCACAACTTTTGGCAGCCTTGTTGCCGGCGGCGTATTGCGGCTGCGCTCGCTTTTCACCTCGCCGTCGATGATCACCATGCCAATGCCGGGCAGATCGCCCAGGCGCACGCTTTCCAGCGCAGTTTTTCCGGCGGAATGCTGCGGCGCATCCAGAAAGACGAAATCGGCGGCGCGGCCCGCTTCGATCAATCCGCCATCCAGATTCCGCATGCGTGCGGTGTTGCCGGTTGCAAAGCAGAACGCTATCTCCGCCGGCAGCTCACCGACAGAAGATAGCGCCGCAATTACCCGTAAAATTCCCAGCGGCTGAACACCCGAGCCCGCCGGTGCGTCCGTGCCCAGAATCACGCGATGCAACTGTTTCAACTCTTTGGCCGTGCGCAAGGTAATCAGCGCGGCTCGCTCGTTTCCGTTGTGAACTATTTCCATGGCACGCGGCGACTCTTCGCACAGCGCGCGAATCTGCACATCGGGCAACGCAGTGTGGCCGCCGTTGATGTGACCGATCACATCCGCGTCGGCCGCCATGACCACGTCCTTGTCAATCAGGCTCGAGCCCGGGATCGACGGCCCGCCGGTGTGAATTGTGCTCTGGATGCCGTGCTTGCGCGCCCACGCCACCATCTGCCGCGCCGTTGGCCCGTCTTTGACGCTGCCAAGGCCCACTTCACCCAGCAAACGTACGCCTGCTTCAGCGAGAGTCCGAAAATCCTCCTCCTCCATTCCGTGTTCAATCACCGGCGCGCCTGCCAGCACCTTTACCCCGCTGGGCCGCAGGGCCGCAAAGGCGCGCTGCGCCGTGATGGCCATCGCTTTCACGCCCAGAACGTCCTTGGGCCGCCCGGGCATGTGCACTTCGCCCGCGGAAATCATTGTGGTGACGCCGCCGTGAAGGCAGCTATCGATCCAGCCTATCTGATTCTGCCGCGGCGTCCAATCTCCGGCGACGGGATGCACGTGGCTGTCGATCAATCCCGGCGAAACGGTCATGCCGTTGGCGTCAATCACGCGGCTTGCGCTTTCGGTGTCGAGTTCCTTCTCCCGGCCGATGGCCGCGATGCGCCCGTCCTTTGCCACCACCGTGTCCGCATCCAGAATGGGCCGCTGCAGATCACCGCTCAGCAACGTGCCGATATTCCGGATGACCAGTTTTGTTCCTGCGTTCGACTTCCCCGCCTCTTCCTGCGCCATCGCTTCGCCGCCTCCCCCAGGTGATTCCGCATCTAATACCCGGTGCGACTTTTCTATCCAACCTGGCAGCCTTGCGCAATCTCTTTTTGGCGTGCGAAAGTTCCTCTTTCCCGTGCCGCAAACGTCTTCAATGCCATAATGCCGCATGGTGCTTTTGGTCCTGGGCGTCGCCGGCTCGGGAAGAACAACTGTGGGCGATATGCTGGCGAAAAAACTCGCCTGGACTTTTCTGGACGCGGACCACTTCCATGCCGCAGCCAACCGCGAAAAAATGCATCTTGGCATTCCTTTGACCGACGCGGATCGCCTGCCGTGGCTCACTTCCCTCCATGAGGAACTCCTGCGGCGAATTGCCAGGGGCGAAACTATTGTGCTGGCGTGCTCGGCGCTGCGCGAAGCTTATCGGGAGATTCTTGGCGCGGAGCTTCGGGTCACGGTCGTTTATCTCCGCGCCTCGGCCGAACAGGTGCGCGGGCACGATGCCGGTTTGCGATTTTGTCGAGGCGGAAGCGTGCATGAATCGCTCCAAGGGCCATTGCATGACCATGGGCACCGCCTCGACGATGGCTTGCATGGTGGAGGCCCTGGGCCTGAGCCTGCCCGGCAATGCCGCGATTCCCGCGGTAGGCGCGCGACGCAATACTCTGGCGCACCTCACCCGGCGGCGCATAGTGGAAATGGTGCGCGAAGATCTGGTGCTTTCGCGCATTCTGACGCGGCAGGCGTTCGAAAATGCGATTTCCACGAACGCCGCCATCGGCGGCTCGACGAATGCCGTCATTCATCTGTTGGCGAACGCCGCGCCGACTTCGATTTTCGGATTGGCTCGAGCGGCGCGGAGGTGCCGCGCGAGTCGCACTGACGCCGCATGGAATGCGAGCTGCTTGAGTCAGAGAATCTTACGTTTCGCTGCAACGTCATTGCGGCCATCCGCCGGTCAGAGGTCGCCCTCTTTCATTTGCGAAACCGCGTAGTCGCAGCCGCGCGCGGTCAACGCCATGTAAGTCAACGAAGGATTTACGCGGGAAGACGAAGCCATGCACGCCCCGTCGGTTACGAAAAGATTTTGCACATCGTGTGCCTGATCGTGGGCGTTCAACCCGGAGGTCTTCGGATCGCGCCCCATGCGCGCCGCCATCCGGGAGCTCGCAAAGAACGCGGGCGACTTGCGTCTCCTCTCCGCGCAGAATTTCCGGCAGTGTCTGATGCGGCGCGCCGCCCATCGAAAGGCCCGGCACAATATGCACGATGTCGCCGTTGGAGCGCTGCGCATGCGTCAAGGAATCCGCCAATTCGTCCATCCCAACAGGGGCCCTGAGATACTGGGCTTCTTTCCAGCCCACCGTGCTGCCCGCCATCCCGCAAGCAATCACAGGTATTTCCCTGGCGGTTTCACGCAGCCAGTCGCCGCAGGCATCTTCCCGTGTGGCCTCGAATCGTTTTTCCCGCGGCTGGGATGTCTCTCCGGACCGAACAAACCGCTCCAGGTACATCACGCCCGAGGGCGCGCATTTCTGTGCCCGCGTTTCCGCGTGCGGGCCAAACAAATAGGCGCGCAGCGTGCTCGTGCCCCAATCCAATCCGATCGGTTTCGATTTTTCGATGGGGATCATCGGCGCCCGGGTTCATCCGCGCCCGCGGCCTATTGCAACTTGCGTTCAAAAAGAAAAGAGAAGCACCATCAGCGGCTCAGGAACATACCACATTCAGAGCATGGAGCCCGGTCGCGCTGAGTTCACGGGAATCTCTTCGAACACGATCCGGCTACTTTTCCAGCGGGAGCCCCGCTTTTTTCCAGCCGGCCATGTGCCCTTCGAGGAGTTCCGTGTTCCGGAATCCGTAGGCTGCCAGAATGCTCTGGGCCGTCAGGGCCCGCGGGCCGTGTTCGCAGGTGATGACGAGCTGAGCGGATTTGTCGCTCGGAAATTTGGCGAGTTTGAAGAGCAGCTTCAAAGCGGGAGCGTGAATCGCGCCGGGAATATGTCCCTGGCGGAATTCCAATCCCGTGCGCACGTCCAGGACCGCGGGTGCCCTGCCTGCCTGGATGCGCTTCATCAATTCAGGGGCTTGCACGTTCGTTCTTCTCCCAAACAGTTCTGGAAGCCTGCGTGGCTTTCGGCGGGAACAATGAGGCAGCCACCCGCTCAGGAAGTTGCGCGACGCTCAACCAATGAAGCAATACTGGTCCAAAGCAGTTTCAAATAAAAAGTGGCGGGTGAGCCTGTAAGCCGGATTGTCCAGGCTGGATTGCAAACAAACAAGTTGTTTGGAATCAATTGTCGATGAGTGTCAGCGATGTTAATTCTGCCAGTTTGGGCAGGTTTTGCGTCACACCGGCGTCACAATATTCCATCCCGGCTTCATTTTAGTGTCGCACACTCCGCCTTAGCTTGTTTCAGGATGGGAATGTCCGGGTCGGCGTCCTTCCAGAGTGTAAGAAAA
Organism: Acidobacteriota bacterium; assembly: GCA_021324935.1. Taxonomy (GTDB): domain Bacteria; phylum Acidobacteriota; class Terriglobia; order Acidiferrales; family UBA7541; genus Acidiferrum. Next base: position 3,253 of record JAJPIE010000087.1, on the reverse strand, counting down.
TCTTGATAGGCAACTTTCGCCTTGGCTGTGTTGCCTTGCATCACATAGGCGCGGCCTAACTGAAGATGGGCAAGAGCACCAATAGGTTCATTCAGCACAATGCCCCGATGGTCGAGAATTTTTTGGAACTCGGCGGCGGCTTCGCTGCCCTGATGCGCGGCCAGATAGGCTTCGCCGCGGACATACACAGGATACAAGGACGACCAGCCGTAACTACTATAAGTTGTCTGCCCCAGCTCATACGGGGCGGCGGCTCCGAGAATCTCCAGAGCGTCTGAACCATTTCCCTTGCTGACCGCAAGCTTTGCACGGAGGGTTGGCAAGTAATTGAACCGTACGATTGTGGCTTCAGGGAACCTCTGGCTCAAATCGTCGGTAAGTTTTTGCGCTCTCTCGTTGTCTCCGGCATAGGCCCACGCAAGCGCGATAGCATACTGCAGGTCGTGGCCTCCCGGATGCTTCATTGCCAAAGTGGCACGCCGTCTTGCTTCGGCTGCGTTGCCGAACAAGGCCTCCCGGAGGGCTGAAAGGGCTAGGTAGGTTGCAGCCGCTTCTTTGTTGCCACCTTGTTCGGCAGAATCTACTGCCTGACGGGAAAACTCGCGGGCGGCACTGAGCCGCCCGGAATAGGCAGTGGTGTCGGCTTCATTCGCGAGCAAAGTAGCTTCTAGTCCCGGGTCGCTCGCCGACGCTGCCAGCTGCTGCGCCATCCCTGCTGAATCATTTTGCAAAAAAGCAATCTCATACAGAGGCAGATTGAAGTAAGAGCTTTTCATTTTGCGTTCGAGAGCTTGCTCGTACGTGGCTTTTGCCTCATCGATGCGATTCAGGGGGATGTAGTTACGAATCGGGATGTAGTACGAGGGAAGAAAGTTCGGGCTCAAGCGAACCGCCTCTCTGCCGTGTTCCAACGCTTTTTCATATTGTGCTGTATTCGGGTAGATTGCCCCCGCTAAGTAAATATGCGGCAGTGCTGTGCGGGGATAAGCTTGTATCCAAAGCAGGAGGGCTTCTTCGGCCTTTTCCAGATTCCCAGTGACCACCTTTTGGAAGCGAGCTGTGATGAAGTACCTCTCAGGCTCGCTCGTTCGGTCGCGCAGTTCGTAAGCTTTGCGGTTACACTCAACATCCATGCTGAGTTCACCAGAACCGTTATATGCGAGGCCCAACCATGCGTAGGCTAGTGCGAAATTTGAGTCGAGTTCGATGGCCTTTTTATAAAACGGGATAGCCGAAGTGTCACCGGCAGTAATATGCAATTGAAAACCCAAACTGAAGGCCTTCAGGGCCTCAAGCGACGGTGTGGTCGCCTCTTGTAGCGGCGTATTGAATTTCTGCACCGTACTCAGGGACTCGCCGAGTTTCCTCCGCATGTCCGACGCTGTTTTTCCTAGAGCATCGAGCACGTGATTCTTATCATTGGCCTGAGCTTCCGTGCTCGCCAGCGACTTCCCGCTTAGGCAGTTGACGGCCTTGAGGGTAAGAAGGTACTGCGTGCCAATCTGCGCTATCGAACCGTCGAGAACTGCGGCGCTCGCCGTTCGCTGGCAGAGTTCCCGTGCAATAGTTGATGTGAGTTTTGTGTCGGCTGGCCGACCCATCATCTGGAGGGTTTGCTGGATTTGCTGGTCGGAGATAATGCTCAGGAAGTGCGATTGCTCTAGCTGCACCGAGAGTCCTTGTCGCAGCGCACCATCAAATACCGTATCGCCGGTTGTGTTCGTGAAGTCGGCGAGGACAATGGTGTCTTTGTCCGTCAGCGCGTGCACCCTGCGGGAGAAAAACAGCCAACCGGCTGCAGTTAGTCCGATGACCACAATTGTTGCGCCAGCGACCGCTGCCCATCGCATGGATTTCCGGGCGAGCTTCGACTCGGCCTGCGCTGTTGCGGCGGTGGGTGAACGGCTCGTATCCGAATCTCGTTTCAGCCGCTGTAAATCCGTGCGAATTTCTGCTGCGGATTGGTAGCGCAGCTTCCGGTCTTTCTCTAACGCCTTGTTGACGATGCGTTCTAGTTCCGGGGGAGAGTCAGGATTCACCCGTGCCAGTGGGGTCGGCGCTCGGTTTAGAATCGCCTCATGCATAATCGCTGCGGTGCTACCCCCGAATGCCTTCCGCCCCGTCGTCATCTCATAGAGCACCACACCGAAAGAGAACAAATCAGTTCGTGTATCCAGTTCCTCCGCGCGTGCCTGCTCGGGCGACATGTAGGCAATGGTGCCGACAGCCGAGCCCGGGCCGGTCAAGAGTTCCCCTTCGCTGGCGGTCGGCATCTGTGAGACACCGATACTCGGACCAACAGGGACAAGTTTCGCCAGTCCAAAATCCAAAATCTTTGCATGACCACCCGCCGTAACGAAGATGTTCGCTGGCTTGATGTCCCGGTGGATAATTCCCTTTGAGTGTGCCGCGTGCAGCCCGTCGGCCAAACCAATCGCCACATCCAACAACTTCTCCAGTGCCATGGGGCGACCTGCAATAGTGTGCTTTAGGGTCTTGCCTTCAAGAAACTCCATCGCGATGAAGGCTTTACTGTTCTCTTCGCCGATGTCATAAATCGTGCAGATGTTGGGATGGTTTAGAGCAGAGGCAGCCTTCGCCTCCCGTCGAAATCGTTCCAAAGCTTGCCGGTCGCGGGCTAGGTCATTAGGCAGGAGCTTAAGCGCGATGAAGCGTTCCAGACGGGTGTCCTGAGCTTTATACACGACACCCATCCCGCCACCGCCGAGCTTCTCGATGATGCGGTAGTGGGAGACGGTCTCCCCAATCAAAGTCTCGTCGCCAGACATTTGGCTGATATTAGGATGGGGGACTTTGTTAGGTCAACGCGCGGAAACCATTTGAAGACCATTTGATGTTTCGGCATGCGGTTTTGTACGCTCGCCGTCACATCGGCGTCACCACCACCAAAGATGGATTGTAAAGATTTGAAAAGAAAGTAGATTGGCGGATGAGCCTGTAAGCCGGATTCTGTGCCGCGCACTGCTTTGCAGCAGCGCACCGCGACGATCATTCCTCTAGGCCGCACCTCGCGATGCGGCTCCAGCAACCTACCCGAGGGTTCTCCTTCCAAACAGCTTGCGCCATCTGGACGGAAGCGCTCTTCCTTTCGGAAGAGCAACTCAGCGGGCCGGGCCAGCCCTCCCCTCCTATTTGGTCTTGCACCACGCGGGGTTTGCCATGCCGGCGACATTACTGCCGCCGCGGTGGGCTCTTACCCCACCTTTTCACCCTTACCTGCGCGCGAACCATG
>JAJPIE010000008.1 GCA_021324935.1 Acidobacteriota bacterium | reverse complement strand
TGCGCCGCGTAGGTCACAAGACCCGTGTTGATCGTGCGCAAAGAACCCACTGCCGAAGATTCGTTCGCCGCCATCTTCGACTTCAGCAAGTTCGGAATGGCGATCGCGGCAATAATCAGAATGATCGCCACCACGATCAGCAACTCGATAAGTGAAAAACCCTTCTGCTTCTTCATGAGATCTCCTTGAGCTCGAATTTGTACTTGACCTGAGAGAATTTAGTGCCTGAGCACGGTCTGCTGAAGTGCACGGATGGTACCAATCGTGCAAAAATCTTCTGTGCTGTGTCCAACTTCGATTAACACCTTTATTATCAATGGAATGCTTTGGCTTATGGCGAAAGAAACCGGATTGGGTCCCACAGCGGGCCCTTATTCTGGCCTTGCAAAAAGCCACTCCTTGGCGTCCGAAAGCGACAAAAAACGTCGACGTTTTTTGCTTCACCCGAAGTCACAGATTTTCATTAACATCGATTACAAATTATGCTTTTTCTTGTAGTGGCGGAATGAGCGGTAGGTAATTCTCAGCAATTCCGCGGCTCGCGTTCGCACTCCGCCCGCCTTCTCCAGCGCTGCCTGCAGATACCGGCGCTCCGTCGCGCCCACCACCTCTTCGAAGTCGATGCCCTCGTCCGGAATTTCCACCATGCCCGCCTGATTGAGAGAACTTGAAACCGCCGGGCTCACTCCGTGCAGGCGTTCCGGCAAAACCCGTGCGCTGATTTCCGCGCCGCTTTCCAGCGCCACCGCGCGCTCAATTGTGTTTTCCAGTTCGCGCACGTTGCCCGGCCAGTCGTACGACTCCAGCAGCTCCATCGCTTCCGGCGATATTCCCTGGATCGGCTTCTCCATCTCTTTCCGGAACCGTTCCAGAAAATGTCTGGCCAGCAACGGAATGTCCTCGCGGCGTTCGCGCAGCGCCGGCACGTGAATCGGAATCACGCTCAAGCGATAATACAAATCTTCGCGGAACTCACCCGCCGCAATCGCCTTCTCCAAATCCTTATTCGTTGCCGCGATCACGCGCACGTCGACGTCGAGTTCATCGGTACTGCCCAGCGGCCTTACCTTGCCCTCTTGCAGCACCCGGTAGAGCTTCACCTGCATGGCCAGATTCATGTTGCCGATCTCGTCCATGAACAAGGTTCCGCCGTGCGCCGCCTGGAACAATCCGCGCCGGTTTTCGTTGGCGCCGGTGAACGCGCCCTTCACGTAACCGAACAACTCCGATTCCAGCAGCGTCTCCGGAAACGCGCCGCAGTTGATGGTGATAAACGGCGTCTGCGAGCGCGCGCTGTTTTCATGAATTGCCCGCGCCACAAGTTCCTTGCCCGTCCCGCTTTCTCCGGTAATCAGCACCCGGCTGTTTTGCGGCGCCACGGTCTGAATCAGGTCGAAGATCGCTTTCATCTTCGGGCTTTGGCCGATGATGTTGTCGAGCCCCGTCAATCGCCGCAATTCCCGCCGCAGGTACCCCGCCTCCTTTTTCCACTTCAGGCTTTCCGAAACTTCCGCCACCGCCCGCCGCAACTGATCCACATAGTTGTGGTCCTTGATCACGAACCGGTCCGCGCCGGAATTCAGCGCGTCCACGGCGGTGTCCAGGTCCGGCAGCGCCGTCATCAACAAAAAGAACGAGTCCGGCGCCACCTCTTTCGTATAGCGCAGCAGGTCCAGCCCGCTGCCGCCCGGCATGCGGATATCGGAGATGACGATGTCAAACAGCGAACCTTCCAGCTTGCGCCTCGCCGTTTCGACGCTGTTAGCCAGTTCCACCCGGTGCCCCTCCTTGCGGAAGGTGATTTCCAGCAGTTCGCACAATGATTTTTCGTCGTCCACCACCAGGATGTGCGCTGCTTCCTTCTTTGCTTCACGTGCCGCGGTTTTTGTCGCTTGCATAGCGCCTCATTCATTGCGCGGCAGTTCGATGATGAACTCCGCGCCCTTCTCTTTTTCGCTGTACACCGTAATGCGCCCGTTGTGGGCCTGCACAATCTGATAAACGATGGCCAGCCCCAGACCGGTGCCCCCTTCGAAATTCGATTGCAGCGGCTCGAAAATCTTGGCCCGTTGCTGCGGGTCCAGCCCGATGCCCGTGTCGCGAAACGAAATCTTCAGCCAATCCGGCACGCGCTCGATCCCCACAGTCAGCGTCCCGCCCTGCGGCATGGCCCGCACCGCGTTGTCGCACAGGTTCCAGAACACCTGTTTGATCTTGTTGGGGTCCACGCGCGCCACCACCGCCTCCCCGTTGTACGCTCGTACAATCTGCAGCTTCTGCGCCGCTCCTGGTTTTCGTTCCACCAGCGTCAGCGTTTCGTCCAGCAATGGCCGCACATCCGTCACCTCAAAGGCGAAGGACTTCTCCCGGGAAAAATTGAGAAAGTCCGTGATGATCTGATTCAGCCTCTCCGATTCCCGGCTGACAATATTCACCAGGTGCTTTTCATCCTCCTCGAGCGGAACCAGGCGGCCGAGTTCCTTCACCGCGCCGGCCATGGCCGTCAGCGGTTGGCGGATTTCGTGGGCAATCGCCGCGGAAAGCCGGCCCACCGCCGCCATGCGCTCTTTTGTTGCCACTTCCTGTTCCAGACGGCGAAGCTCCGTCAAATCCTGAAAGTTGAAAACGTATCCGCTGCGCTGCGTGTCGCGCGTCCGCAAGGGAGACACCGAAATTCCCAGATAACGCTTCTGCCCTCCCGGAACGCGCACTTCAATCTCTCGCCGCAGCGATAATTTCTCCGGCAGCCCCGCCATCTCTTTTTGCCAGAATTCCTCGCTCAGCTCCCCGATTTGCTTTCCCCGCAATTCCGCAAATGTCCGGCCCAGAATCTCCTCGCCGGTGCGGTTCAGCAGCACCACCCGCCCATCCAGGTCCGTGGTAACCAGGCCGCCGCGCATCGAATGGATAATGTCCGAAGTGAAGTCCTGCAGTTCCAGCAGTTCCTCGCGTTTTTCCTCCAACTCCGTGCTTTTCGACCGCAGCGAGTGCGCCAACAGGCTCGAAAGATACGCAATGGCCAGGAAGCCGAAGGAATTGCTGAGGAACCACATGCGCAGCGATTCCCAGCTCGGCGCCGCCAGCGACGTCTGCGGAATCTTTCCCACGTGGACAAGTTCCGTCAGAAACGCCAGCGCCGCCAGGCAGGACGCCGCGGTCACAAATGCCGCTTCCCGGCTGAACAATATGCTCGCGACGATAATTACCAGCAGGTAGAGCAGAGTGAAGTTGCTGTCCTGCAAGCCCGTCGCGTACACAATGCCGCTGATCATCACAACGTCGCAGGAAACCTGCAGGACCCCCAGCCATGAGGCTTCCGGCAGCAGGCGCACCAGGATCAAGTGCAGAATCCCGATCGTGATCCACAGAATAACGATTGGCAGGAAATACCGCGGCGAGAACTGCGTGGGCACATACTGCGGCCAGACCACCCCGACTCCCAGGATCAGGGCGATCAGCAGCAGGCGGACCCGCGTCAGCCAGTCCACCCATTCGAGTCGATTTAGCGAGTGTTCCATGCGGCGAGCAGCCCCACCAACTGCCCGTGGTTCCCCAATGCCATCCTAAACAAGAAATGGAGGACGAGCGATGTCGCCCTGTCCTCCAGGAAAATTCACCCCTCCGCGCGGCTCGCGCCGGCCGGTGCCGTTAGTGCGCGTTGCTCAGCTTGCCGATCAGCGAGAACAGCGGCAGGTACATGGAAATAACCACGCCGCCGACCACCAAGCCGAGGAACACGATCATGATCGGTTCCAACGCCGTCAACAGGTCCTTTACCGCCGAATCCACTTCGTCTTCGTAGAAGTCCGCGATCTTCTGCAGCATCGCGTCCATTGCGCCGGTCTGCTCGCCGACGGAAATCATCTGCGTCACCATGCCCGGAAACACCGACGATTCCTTCAGCGGCTCGGTCAACGATTTACCTTCTTCGAGAGACCTTCTCACCGCGAGCAATGCCTTCTCGACAACCGCGTTGCCCGAGGTCTTGGCGGTGATGTCCAGCCCTTCCAGGATGGGCACGCCGGAGGAGATCAGCGTTCCCAACGTCCTCGTGAAGCGCGCCACGGCGATTTTCCGCATCAGAATGCCGATCACCGGCAACTTCAGCACCATACTGTCCAGCGCATACCGCCCTTGCGGCGTGCCGTACCAGACCTTTAAGCCGAAGATGCCAGCGCCGATGGCGACCACGATCAGGAAGCCGAAAATGCTGCCCACGAAATTGCTTAACGCGATGACGATCTTCGTCGGCAACGGCAGGTCCACTCCCAAGCCCGCGAACAAGGTGGCGAAAATCGGCACCACCTTCCACAACAGCAGGGTGATAACGGCCGCGGCGATAGTCAACACGCCGATCGGGTAAATCAAAGCCGACTTCACCGCCGCCTTCAATTTCACGTTTTTTTCGATGTAGCTCGAAAGGCGCTGCAAGATTGTGTCGAGAATACCGCCGGTTTCCCCCGCTTCCACCATGTTGCTGTAGAGCGGATCGAACACCTTCGGGTATTGCTTCATCGCCGCCGAAAGCGTGCTGCCGCCTTCCACCGCGCCCCGAGTGCCCGTCAGCACCTTTTGAAACAGCTTGTTCTCCTGCTGGCTGGCAAGAATCTCCAGGCACTGCACCAGTGGCAAACCAGCATCGATCATCACCGAAAACTGCCGTGTGAACACGGCGAGCTCCTTGGCGTTGACGCCGCCGCCAAACGTGGGCAGGTTGACCTCCTTGCCCTTTTCCGACATCTTCGTCGGCGTAATCTGCTGCCGCCGCAGCAGCGACTGCAGCTCCGTCTTGCTCGCGGCGGTCATCTCCCCTGCCACCGACGCCCCCGCTCGATTCGTTCCTCGATATGTAAAGACCGGCATGACTGTTCCTCCTCAGCGGCCGAAAATCCTTTGCAACTTCCGACTCCTGGACCGTTCTCCCCTTAGTGTTTCGCCCCCACCGGACTGCGTCCGGCAGGCGCTTTTCCCCCGGAGGGCGCCGTCGCCACCCCGCGGTTGATCATGTCCTGCAGCTCATCCGGGTTGGAAGACCGGGACATCGCCACATCCAGAGTGATGAGCTTTTGAAAATAGGCGTTCGCCAAGCCCTGGTTGAACGTCTGCATGCCCGTTTGCCCGGTGCCCGTCTGCATGGCCGAGTAGATCTGGTGAATCTTGTCTTCGCGGATCAGGTTGCGGATGGCCGGCGTCGGCACCAGCACTTCCATGATCATCGCGCGTCCGCGCCCGTCGGAGCGCGGCAGCAGCGACTGGCAGAGAATCCCTTCCAGCACCATCGAGAGCTGCGCGCGGATCTGCGGCTGCTGGTGTGCCGGAAAAACGTCGATAATACGGTTGATCGTCGAAGCCGCAGAGTTCGTGTGCAGCGTGGCGAAGGTCAAGTGGCCGGTTTCCGCGATGCGCAAGGCCGATTCGATCGTTTCCAGATCTCGCATTTCGCCGATCAGCACCACGTCGGGGTCTTCGCGAAGCGCGGCGCGCAGCGAGTTCGCGAACGAGTGCGTGTCCGCGTGCACTTCGCGCTGGTTCACCAGGCATTTCTTGTGGTTGTGCAGGAACTCGATGGGGTCCTCGATCGTGATCATGTGCTCTTCGCGCTCGGAGTTGATCTTGTCGAGCATCGCCGCGAGCGTCGTGGACTTGCCCGATCCCGTCGGCCCGGTCACCAATACCAGTCCGCGCGGCTTGTCGCAGAGCCCGCGCACCACCGGCGGAAGGCCCAGCGCATCGAAGCCTTTGATTTCCCAGGGGATGGTGCGGAAAACCGCTCCCACCGCGCCCCGCTGATTGAAAACATTGCCGCGGAAGCGCGCCAGGTTCTTCAAGCCGAAGGAGAAGTCCAGCTCCAGATTCTCTTCAAAACGATGCTTCTGGGCGTCGGTCAGCACGCTGTAGGCCAGCGATTTTGTATCCGCGGCTGTCAGCGGCGGCATGTCCAGCGGCCGCAAGTGGCCGTGCACGCGCACCCGCGGCGCGCTGTTCGTCGTGATATGGAGGTCGCTCCCCCCCATCTCGATCATTTTCTTGAGCAGTTCGCTCAGTGTTATCCCAGGCATCGCTGCACCCTTTCCACCTTACAATACCGTCTCGCGCAGGACCTCTTCCATCGTGGTCATTCCCGCAGCCACCTTGATCAAACCGCTGCGCCGCAGCGTGATCATGCCCTGCTCGATCGCCTTCTTCTTCAGTTCCAAAGCCGAAGCGCCAACCAGAATGAGCTCGCGCAGCTCATCGTTAATTTCCATCACTTCATACAAGCCAGTGCGGCCCTTGTAGCCGCCCTTGTTGCAGGCCGAGCAGCCTTTCCCGTGGTAAATCTTCGTGGTCTTCGCCTCTTCGGGCGTATATCCCGCGTCAATCAGCGCTTGCTCCGGAATCTCCAACTCTTCCTTGCAATTCACGCAGATGCGGCGCACCAGGCGCTGCGCGCAGATCAGGTTCACCGAAGTGGCAACCAGGAAGGGCTCGATGCCCATGTTCATCAAGCGGCTGATCGTCGAGGGCGCGTCGTTGGTGTGCAGCGTCGAAAGCACCAGGTGGCCCGTCAACGCCGCCTTCACACCGATTTCCGCCGTTTCAAAGTCGCGAATCTCGCCCACCAGGTTGATGTTCGGGTCTTGCCGCAGGAACGCGCGCAGCGCGGCCGCGAAGTTCAAGCCGATCTGCTCTTTCATCTGCACCTGGTTGATGCCGGCCAATTGAAACTCCACCGGGTCTTCCGCGGTCATGATGTTCGTATCCACCTGGTTCAACCGCGCCACCGAGGAATACAAGGTATTCGTCTTGCCCGAACCCGTCGGCCCCGTTACCAGCACCATCCCGTAGGGCTTCAAGATGTTGCGTTCGAATTTCTTCAAGGACTCCGGCTCGAAGCCCAGCTTGGTCATGTCCAGCCGCAGGTTTTCTTTGTCCAGCAACCGCAGAACGATCTTTTCGCCATATAGCGTCGGCACAGTCGATACGCGGAAATCGAGTTCCTTCTTCTTCCCGTCCGCCTTGTACTTGATCATGATGCGGCCGTCTTGCGGCAGGCGCTTTTCCGCAATGTCCAGCTTGGCCATGATCTTCATACGGCTGGTGATCGCGTCGCGCAGCTTCAGCGGCGGATTCATCACCGTCTGCAGCACGCCGTCCACGCGGAACCTCACGCGCATTTCCGTTTCATACGGCTCTACGTGAATATCGCTCGCGCCCCGCTTCACCGAATCCGTCAGGATCAGGTTCACCAGCTTGATGATTGGCGCTTCTTCCGCCGCCTTTTCCAGCGACGCCGCGTCCATCTCCTGCTCTTCCGCGGCAAGCTCCAGTTCCTGGTCTTCTTCGACCAGGTCCTTCATTAGGTTGCTCAGCTCTTCGTGGCTGGAAGCCCCGCCGCCGTAGAACCTCGCGATCGCCTCGGCGATTGCCGATTCCGACGCGACCACCGGCTCCACGTTGAAGCCGGTAATGAACTTGATGTCGTCCATCGCGAAAACGTTCGTCGGGTCCGTCATCGCGATCGTCAGCACCGAGCCCACGCGCGACAGCGGTACCACCTGATAACGCAGCGCGGTATCTTGCGGGATCAGCTTGATGACATTGGGATCGATTTCGTAATACTTCAGGTTGATCGACGGAACGCCGTACTGCCGGGAAAGCACACCGGTGATGTCGTCATCGGTGATGAACCCCATCTTCGTCAGGCAGCTTCCCAGTTTCCCGCCGTTCGAGCGCTGAAACTCCAGCGCCTTATCCAGCTGATCCTGGGTGATGAGGCTTTCCTTCAGTAGAATTTCGCCTAAACGGACAGACATCCGTCTCACTCCCGGGACATCGTGCACCCAACGCTCAACATAGCAAAGAGGCTGCGCGCGCGTTGCCAGATTTTGTTACACCGTTGTGAAATCGCTAATACCTGCCCAATAGAGCAGGGTCTAGGAAGCGGGGACAGTGTCGCGTTCTTGACTTGCCGGCAGGCCGTGGATATCTTGCGAAAGAGATGTCTACCTGCGCCTCTTTGCCGGATGCTTCGAGCAGCGTTCTTCTTTGTCCTCACGGGCCGAGACTCACCCTGCAATCCCCCTTGCCTGTTTCTCCAGGCTCCGCATGGCCCTCTCCCCTGCTCGACACTCGCCACCCGTTTACCCCGAGCGACGCGCAAAGGCAACTCGCCACTTTCTTTGATGCTCTCTTCGCTGCTCACGGCCCGCAGCGCTGGTGGCCTGGCCGCACTCGCTTCGAAATCATCGCCGGCGCCATCCTGGTGCAGAACACCGCCTGGACCAACGCCGCCCGCGCCATCGCCAATCTCCGCGCCGCTTCCCTGCTGACCCCCTCGGCCATCGAGAAAGTATCGCCTGCCCGGCTCGCCCGCCTGATCCGCCCCTCGGGCTACTTCCGCCAAAAAGCCAGGAAACTGAAAGCCTTCGCCCGCTTCCTGCGCGAATCCCACCGCGGTTCCCTCGCGCGGATGTTCCGCACGCCCACCGCCCAATTGCGTGAACAGCTTCTGCAAGTCCACGGCATCGGTCCGGAGACGGCGGACTCCATCCTGCTTTACGCAGGGAACCACCCGGTTTTTGTTGTGGACGCTTACACGCGGCGCATACTTCTGCGGCATGGGCTCGCACATGGCAAGGAGTCCTATGAAACCGTGCGAGGGCTGTTCGAGCAAAGTCTACCCAACGACCCGCGCCTGTTCAACGAGTATCACGCCCTGATCGTCCACACCGGCAAGCACCACTGCCGCAATCGCGCGCCCGTCTGCTCCACCTGCGCACTTCGTCCATTTCTGCCGCAACCCGTGGAGGGGTCACGGTGAGTCCCGCGTCCCACAAGCTCCGTATCCAGCTCATCCTCGGCGGCGTCTTCGTTACCCTGCTCCTGGGCGCCGTCTTCACCATGGGCTCGCTCGACGTTCCGTTTGAGCCTCGGTCCTGGCGCGAAGTCATCGCCCTGTTCGCCGTGAATAGCTTCATCACCGCGGCGCTTCTCATCTTCGGCCTCATCCTCATCCGCGGCTTTGTCCGCCTGCGCATGGAGCAGAGCAAGGCCCAACTTGGCGCGCGTTTCAAAACCAAGATGGTCCTCGGCGCCATGGCCATCTCGCTCCTCCCCATCATCTTCATGTTCTTCGTCAGCTATTCCCTGCTTAATCGCACCCTCGGCCGCTGGTTTCCCCGTCCGCTCGAAATTGCCTCCGAAGAAACACAAAAGCTCCTCAACGATCTCGGCCGCAATTCCATGCCCCGGCTGCATACCCTGGGCTATGAGGTCCTTCTCCACATCAACGAACCGCAAGACGCGTTCCTTGCGCACGCCTTTGCCCTCGGGCTGGACGCTGTCTGGGTCTTCGACGCGAACGGCAAACTAGTGAAAGGCGGCGTTGTTTGCGACACGCAGCCCGAGGATCGCTCCCAGGGCGCCTGCGTGCTCGGTGGCCAAAAGGGGGTACTTGAAGCGACCCTGCCGAGCGGCGTTGAAGTCTGGGAATCCCAGGGCAAAAGTTTTTTTGCCGCGCACGTTCCCGTCTCGCTCGGCGCCGGCGAGCAAGGCACGCTTGTCGCTGCTTACCGCACCGGACCGGATTTCCTGGAGCGCTGGCGGGTGATCCAGGCCCAGACCCGCGAATACGAAAACGTCAAGCAGAACCTTCGCGCCCTGAAGCGCCAAATGCTGCTCATCCTCTTCTTCTTCACCCTGCTGGTACTTTCCGCTGCCATGTGGGTGGCGCTCTTCCTCGCCAAACAGGTTACTGTACCCATTCAGGCGCTTGCCGAAGGTACCCGCGAAGTCTCCTCCGGAAATTTCGACTATCAGGTTCCCGCGCAGGTCCAGGACGAACTCGGCGTTCTTGTCCGCTCCTTCAACAGCATGACCACGCAACTCCGCGATTCCCGCTCCCAGATCGACGAGTTCACGCGCAATCTCCAGCAAGCAGTGCAGGAGCTCGAGCGCCGGCGGCAGCTCATGGAAACGGTTTTGGAAAACATCCCAGCCGGCGTCATCTCCCTGAATGCCGAAGGCGCCATCCTGCGCACCAACACCGCTCTCGCACGCATGTTTAATCTCGGCGACAAGGGTGTCGACTCGCTCGAAGCCCTGTTCGGCCCCGACGCCCACCGCACTGTGCAGGCCCTGATGCGCCGCGCCTTGCGCATGGGCGTCGTCTCCCGCGAAATCGAAGTCACCGTCAACGGCCGCCTCCGCCATCTCGCCGTCACCGTCAGCTCCATCGGCCCCGGCCGGTCCAACATGGGCTACGTTCTCGTCTTCGACGACCTCACCGAAGTTCTTCTTGCCCAGCGCTCCGCCGCCTGGCAGGAGGTCGCGCGCCGCATCGCCCACGAGATCAAGAATCCGCTCACGCCCATTCAGCTTTCCGCGCAGCGCCTGCTGCACCAGATCGAACGCCGCGCCGAATCCAGCGAATCCGCGCGGGACCCCGAGCTCACCCGCATTGCCCAGGAATGTTCAAGCCTGATCGTCCGTGAAGTCGCCACCCTCGCTTCCCTCGTGAATGAATTTTCCCAGTTCGTTCGCTTCCCCACGGCCAAGCTCCAGGCCACCGACCCCAACACTACGGTGCAGGAAGCGCTTCAGCTCTTTGCCGGCCGCCTCGACGGCATACAGCTCAAAACTTCGCTCGAACGCCATCTGCCCGCCATCCGCGCCGATGGCCAGTTGCTCCGCAGCGTCATCGTCAATCTGATCGACAATGCCGCCGAAGCCCTGGAAGGCGAGCCCCTGCGCGAAATCCAGGTGGCCACGCATTTGCGCGCGGAATCCGATACCATTGAAATTTCCGTTTCCGACACCGGCAAGGGCATTTCTCCTGAGGATAAGGACAAATTGTTTCTGCCCCATTTTTCCACCAAGGACCGCGGCACCGGGCTCGGCCTAGCCATCTCCGCGCGCATCATTTCCGAGCATGGCGGCTCCTTGCGCATGGAAGACCACCAGCCGCGCGGCTCGCGCTTCCTCATTGAACTTCCCATCGCCGAACCGCCCGCCGCCGCAACCGCTGAACTCGCCGAAGCCGATAGCGCCAGAGACGACAAACAGCGATGAGCACGTACCCGAAAATCCTCATCGTGGATGACGAAGCCGGCATCCGCGAGTCGCTTTCCTCCATCCTGCGCGACGAACACTATTTTGTCGAAGCCGTCGACTCCGCCGAAGTCGCCCTCGAACGCATCGTGGCCGACGATTACTCCGTTGTCCTGCTTGACGTCTGGCTCCCCGGCATGGATGGCCTCGAAGCCCTCAGCCGCATTCAGGCGCTCGCGCAGCCTCCGCTCGTCATTATCATTTCAGGTCACGGCACCATCGAAACCGCGGTTCGCGCCACCAAGCTTGGCGCCTTCGACTTCATCGAGAAGCCGCTTTCCCTCGAAAAAATCATTGTGCTGGTGCGCAACGCCATCCAGCAGCGCCGCCTGCAGGAAGAAAACCAGCTTCTCCGCACTGAACTCGGCCACCGCTATCGCATCGTCGGCGATAGCGTGCCGATGAAAGCATTGCGCCAGCAAATCGCCGTCACCGGCCCGACCAACGGCCGTGTCTTGATTTACGGCGAAAGCGGGACCGGCAAGGAACTCGTCGCGCGCTCCCTTCATGCCGCCAGCCTGCGTAACAAAGGGCCCTTTGT
>JAJPIE010000017.1 GCA_021324935.1 Acidobacteriota bacterium | reverse complement strand
TTTCTGGACGGTGCGCTCACGGAAAGCTTCGGAGAGTTTCGCGTGGGCAAGATCGTTTTTAGCGACCAGGACGATGCCGGAGGTTTCCTTGTCGATGCGATGGACGATGCCCGGGCGCAATGCGTCGCCTCCGCGGGAGAGCGATTGGCCGCGGCCGAGAAGAGCATTAACGAGCGTCCCGTGGGAGTTCCCTGCCCCGGCATGAACGGTCATGCCAGCAGGCTTGTTGATGGCGAGGAGGTCCTCGTCTTCATAGAGAATATTGAGCGGAATATTTTCGGCTTCGGCCCTGAGCGCAGGGCGTGGAGAAGGAATGACCTCGATCACGTCTTCCGCTTGGACTTTGTGTGAGACCTTTGCAGGGTTGCCGTTCAGCAGCACCAAGCCATCCTGCACCAATTCCTGGACGCGGGTACGCGAGAGTTCGGGATAGTGGAGGGAGACGAAGCGGTCGAGGCGGAGGCCGGCGTGTTCGTGAAAAACCTGGATTTTCTGGGGTGCTTCGGCCATTACGCAAAGAGTTTAACGCAATTGGGGAATTGAGTTTTACTTTGCGGGTGCTCGATGGAAGAGGACATCGAAGATGAGGAGGAAGGCGCCAATGGTAACGGCGGCGTCGGCGACATTGAAGGTGGGCCAGGGATTGAAGATGGGAAACGGAAGGAAACGCAGCCAGACTTCGAGGAAATCGGTGACCGCGCCATGGACGATGCGATCGGTGAGATTGCCGGCGGCGCCGCCCAGGAGCAACGCGAGGCCGATGGCGTTGACGGTGCTGGCGTCGCGCCCGGCAACCAGGAGCCAGGCAATCAAGGCGATGATGAGCAGCGAACCGAGGATAAGCAGGATGCGCGTGGTCATGCCGTCTGAATCAGAAAAAAAGCTGAAGGCGATACCGGGATTTTTGGAATAGACGATGGTGAAGTAGTTGGGAATGACGACGTGGGGAAAGAACATGATGGGGCGCGATTCGATCCAGGCCTTGGTGGCGCGGTCGAGGAGGACGACGAAGAGCGTCAGGGAGAGCCAACGAAGACGGCTGGAGAGGATCAAAGCGGGTGCTCGCTCGCCGGAGGAATGGTAATTGCGGCGAGACCGTAGGAGCGGTGTCTAGCCACCGCACTCCACAAGGGGAGCATCAGGCCTTCACCCCGACGACGCCGGTGTGGCCGCCTTCGATTTCGGCGATGGCTTCGGTGCAGCGCTCGCAGACGGTAGGGTAGCGGGAATTCTCGCCGACGTGCGTGGAGTAGTTCCAGCAGCGCTCGCACTTTTTGCCGTCGGCGCGCTGCACGCTGATTTCGAGGCCTGGCACGACTTCTGATTTGAATTCACCGGTGCCAGCGGACATCAGCTCGACCTGGGAAACGATGAAGAGCGCGGGGAGTTGCGCGAGATGCTGCTTGAGCTTGGCTTTCAATTCCAGGTCGGCGTTCAAAAGCACTTTGGCTTCGAGGCCGGAATTGATGAGTTTCTTTTCATTGCGGGCGGTTTCGAGGGCTTTGAGAACTTCGCCGCGCACGCGAGCCAGCATTTCCCAGGTGTTGGCCTTTTCCGGGGCGAGGCCGGTCCAAAGCGCGGCTTCTTCCGGAAATTCGGTGATGTGGACGCTGCTCGGCTCCCCAGCAGCGTGGGGGAGATATTTCCAGCACTCTTCCGCGGTGAAGACGAGAATGGGAGTGAGCAAGCGAACGAGCGCAGCGGTGATTTTCCAGATAGCGACCTGGCCGGAGTGGCGGGATTTATTGTTTGGCGCCTTGGTGTAGAGGCGATCCTTCAGCACATCGTAATAGAAAGCGCTGAGGTCCACGACGCAGAAGTCATGAATCGCATGATAGACGCGGTGAAATTCATAGGCAGCGTACCACTCGCGGCTCTTTTTGACGAGATCCGCAGTGCGTTCGAGCATCCAGCGATCGAGCTCGTCAAGCTGGTCGTTGGGGAGAGCATGCTTTGAGGGATCAAAGCCGTTGAGATTGCCGAGGGCGAAGCGGATGGTATTGCGGATTTTGCGATAGGCCTCGCTGAGCTGCGTCATCACGCGTTCGCTCATTTTCACGTCAGCCTGATATTCCTGGGAGGCGACCCAGAGGCGGAGAAGATCCGCGCCCCACTTGTCGCAAATTTCGCTGGGCAGCATCACGTTGCCGAGGGATTTGGACATAGGGCGGCCTTGTTCATCGAGCGTCCAGCCGTGGGTGACAACGCTGCGGTAGGGAGCTTTATCGCGGATGCCGGTGGCGATGAGCAGCGAACTGTGGAACCAGCCGCGATATTGATCGGGGCCTTCGAGATAGACGTCGGCGGGCCATTCGTTGCCTTTCAAAACCGAAAGGTGCGAGGAGCCGGAATCGAACCAGACGTCGAGAATATCGTTTTCCTTGCGCCACTTCACTGCCCCGCAGGCGCATTTGGTGCCCGGGGGGAGGAGTTCCTCGGGCGAGTGCTTGTACCAGGCGTCGGCGCCTTCCTTTTCAAACCAGTTCACGACGCTGCGCAGGGCCTTGAAGTCCTGCAACTGCTTGCCGCAACCCTCGCAGAAGAAAACAATGATGGGCACGCCCCAGAAGCGCTGACGGGAAACGCACCAATCCGGGCGCTTTTCGATCATCTCGTAGATGCGATCTTCGCCCCAGGCGGGAATCCACTTGACGCCATGAATTTCATCAAGGGCTTCCTGGCGCAGCGTTTTGTGCGCGCCGTGAGCGGCCTGATCCATCTTGATGAACCATTGTTCGGTGGCGCGAAAGATCACGGGATTGTGGCAGCGCCAACAATGCGGGTAGCTGTGCTTGTAGGGAAGGTGGCCGAGCAGCGCGGCGTGAGCGCCTAGGAGTTTCACGATGACGGGGTTGGCGGTGAAGACGTCCTTGCCTTTGTATTCGGGAAGGCCTTCGGTGTAGACGCCGTTGTCGTCGAGCGGGGCGTAGGTATCGAGATTATACTTCTGGCCGGAGATGAAGTCGTCGGCGCCGTGGCCGGGAGCGGTGTGAACGATACCGCTGCCCTGATCGAGGGTGACGTAATCGGCGAGCAATCCGGGAACCTGAAGCGGCAAAAATGGATGTTGGAACTTCATGCCCTCGAAGTCGCGGCCTTTGTAGCGAGCAAGTTCCTC
The DNA here is from genome assembly GCA_021324935.1 of Acidobacteriota bacterium. Lineage (GTDB taxonomy): Bacteria > Acidobacteriota > Terriglobia > Acidiferrales > UBA7541 > Acidiferrum. The sequence continues at coordinate 26,731 of JAJPIE010000017.1, read as the reverse complement.
GGCTTGCTTGATTTCACAATCAGCCTGCAAGGCGGCAACGCGGTCGGCGGCGAGAAGGAGTCTTCCTTTTTCCGTGGCGACGACGACGTATTCGAAGTCCGGATGGAAGGCCAGGCCGCGGTTGTGGGGGATGGTCCAGGGAGTGGTGGTCCAAATAACGGCGGAAACGTCGCTGCCGAGATTTGCGGCTTGGTCCTTGCCGCCACCAACAACTTTGAATGTCACCCAGATGGAAGGGCTGGTGTGATCTTCGTATTCGACCTCGGCTTCGGCGAGGGCGGTGTTGTCGTAGATGCACCAGTAGACGGGCTTGCGGCCGCGATAGACATAGCCCTTTTCCATGAATTCGAGGAAGGCGCTGGCGATGGTGGCCTCGTACTCATGGCTCATGGTGAGGTACGGGTCGTTCCAGCGGCCGAAGACACCGAGGCGCTTGAAATCGCGCTTGTGCTGCTCGACGTAGCGGGCGGCGTAAGCGCGGCATTTCTGACGGAACTCGGCGGGGGACACTTTACCCTTGCCGCCCAATTCCTTTTCGACCTGGGTTTCGATAGGCAGGCCGTGGCAGTCCCAGCCGGGAATGTAAGGGGCGCGATGGCCGGCCATGCTTTTGGACTTGACGATCATGTCCTTGAGGATCTTGTTGAGGCCAGTACCGAGATGGATGGTGCCCGTAGGATACGGCGGGCCGTCATGGAGGACGAAAAGCGGCTTGCCGGCGCGGGCGGCGAGAATCTGCTCGTAGACGTTTTCCGCTTGCCAGGCTTCGAGCTGCTTGGGCTCGTTTTGGGGAAGGCTGGCCTTCATGGGAAAGTCGGTTTTGGGCAGGTTCAAAGTCTTCTTGAGTTCCAATGGATCGGTCATGGATGCAGTCAACGAATATCCCTTCTAATCCGCCACTTGCGGGCGCCTGAACCGAAGGACAGGCAACGTTGTACGGCGGGAAACTTCGGAAAGCGAAGTAAGTACGTATGTTACAATATTGGAGAAGCTGTGTCAGCCGAGGGGGTCGCGCAACCTTTCCCAGCAGGCGCGAATCATAACGGCTAGGTGAACCGATATGGGTAGACCCGCGTCTACTTGAATTGAGGGAAAATAACGGTGCCGGGTTTCATCAACCTTCTCCCAGAGGAAATCAGAAAGCCCAAGCGGTCCGGGCCGGAGGAAGTGGTACCAGTGCCAGCCTCGGCGCTGCCGGATTTCCACGCCCCGGCGCGGATGATGCCAAACGATTTCTGGTCGAACCTCAAGCAATTTTTGACGGAACGCCCGGTGAAGATCGTGGAACGCAGCGACGTTCCTTTTACAAAGAACGCGTTCGGCAATGGGATGGTGGAGAACCTGAGGTTTTTCCTGTCCGCGCCGAAGATCTCGAACGCGCCGGTGAACAAGCGGCTGGAAGTGGATTGGGGCGGGAATTTCGGCGGGTTCGTGGAGCAGGTGAAGGAGTTTTTCTTTCCGACGAAGGTGCCGATGCCGGCGGGAATCAAGCCGGTGCAGGTCAAGGATATCTGGTCGAAGGACGAGAACTTCGGCTGGACGCAAGGGATTGCGTTTGCGGTGCATGCTGGAATCATCGTGCTGCTGATTTTCCCGTTTCTTTCCAACATGCTGCCCGCAACGACGCAGGCAAAGAACACGGTTGACGTGATGCCGCTGGATATTTCTCCGTATGTGCCGAAATTGCCTCCCGGCAGCAAGCCGGCGGGCGGCGGTGGCGGCGGTGGAGACCGTTCTCCGTTACCGCCTACCAAGGGCCGGGCACCGCGGTTTTCGATGACGCAGTTCGCCGCGCCGACGGCGGTGATCAAGAATCCTCAGCCGAAGCTGCCGATGGACCCGACGCTGCTGGGGCCGCCGGATCTGAAAGTGCCCAACGTGAATCTGCCGAACATGGGCGACCCGCTGCAGTCGACTGTGAACCTGTCGAATGGGCCGGGCGGCGGCGGTGGCATTGGAACAGGAGAAGGCGGCGGAATTGGCAGCGGCAGCGGAGGCGGGCTTGGGCCGGGCGAAGGAGGGGGGACCGGCGGCGGAGCGTTTCGGGCTGGCGTGAATGGCGTGGGCTTGCCTTCTTGCTTCTATATGCCGAACCCGCCCTATTCCGACGAAGCGCGCAAGGCGAAATATTCCGGCACGGTGCTGGTGGAAGCAATCGTGACCGTGGATGGCCGGGTGACGAATCCGCGGGTGATCAAGAGCCCTGGGCTGGGGCTGGACGAGGCCACCGTGAATACGCTGCGTACCTGGCGGTGCAAGCCGGCGAACGGACCGAATGGAAAGCCGGTAGCGGTGCAAGTTCCGTTTGAAGTGACCTTCCGGCTCTACTAAGCTCGCAACAATTTAATTTTCCTTCCGGGCGCGGATGTCTCCCGTAACGCAGTTTACAGCGCGGCGGGGCAAGCATATTCCCTTCAGGAATTTCTTACTGTACGTACTTGAGCTCGCAGGCTCATGTATTCCCGCAAAACAGGTTGCAGACAGGATGGAATTCCCATGGGACGGTTGCCGCCGGATTTCGGGCCAAGAAATTCAATAGATTCGTGGGGCAGGCGCGTCGCGGACAACCTGATCGAAGCTTTGGAGAACGCCGGAGTGGGAGAGCCTGCAACGGATGGGCCGCACCCGTTTTCGCTCGTCGAAGTTTCCGTTCGAGGAAGTTCCTCCCAGACGATTTCCGTCTTAACGCACTTTCTGGTGTTCGGTGCCGCTTTGATTTTGGTCAGCGCTCGTCCACCTTCAGGGCCATTTCCAAAGCCGGACCCCATCCGAGGCATCGAGGGCCCCATTCTCCGAAATGTGCCACCGGAGTGGAGAGCTGGAATATCATCGCTGGGGTTGCACGGGCGTGGAGGTTCGGATGAACCGCTGCCGGCACGTAAAGGCTTGCTGGCTCCTGCGTCAGTGGTGCCACTAGCCCCGCCGCGATTGGTGCGGGAGGAGCATCTGGAGTTGCCTGCTCCGCCTGCGGTCTTCGATGCAAACGCGCCATTGAGTGTACCCACAATTGCGAATCTCGGGCTTCCCTGGATGAATCGAGACACAAATTCCGCAGGACCCGGAAAAGGGCACGGGATCGGAAATCGCGGCGGGGACGGAATGGGGGATGATTTTGGGGATGGCGCGGGGGAAGGAGAGGACGCGGGAAATTATGCGAATGTGTCCTCGCATGCGGCGTGCCTGTATTGCCCGGAGCCTCCGTATTCCGATGAAGCACGCAAAGCGAAATTGCAAGGAATGGTGACGTTGCGTGTCTTGATCGGAAGCGACGGGCGGGCGAAGCGAGTCCAGATTGTGAAAGGGCTGGGAATGGGATTGGACGAAAACGCGCTGGAAGCGATTCGCAATTGGCGCTTCGCCCCGGCCCGCGATGCGCGGCGGCAACCGGTCGCGTCGTGGGCGACGATCGAGACACGGTTCCAGCTCTTCTAGGCGGCTCTTCGAGATGCAGGGTTTGAGGAGCGACCCATGAAACCCGCCGATCTAAAGTTTGGCCACTACAAATGCCAACGGATGGACACCAGAGGCGAGAATAAAGCTAGATTGAGGCGAGCGGAGATGGATGGCCGATCTAAAGTTCGGCCACTACAAGATTTTTCGTTCCACGGGGAGGCCGGGCAAGCCCTGGCAATACATGGCGTCTTAAGGCACGCCAGTGAGTTGTTTGGGCAAGCGTGCCGGCGGGTTCTGTTACGATGAGGCCATGCGAACAAGAATGTTCCTTCCGGTTGTGCTCTGTGCCCTCTTTTCCTTCGCCCCAAAGGCCTGCTCACAATCCGCCACGGGCACGCTGCAGGTGAGCGCGCGGATCGCGCCGACGGGGGGGCGGCCGGAACCGGTGCGGCAGTTCACGTTTTATATCCTGACGATGAGCTATGAGGAGATTCAGAAGCAGGTGGCGGCAGAGTTTCCGATGGTGGACCGCGAGCAGTTCATTGCGGACCTGAAGATCACGCCGCAATTGAAAGCGTGGATGAAGAAGCACGACGTGATCGATCTGGTTTCGCCGGACGTGGACAAGCTGATTTCCAGCGACGACGTTATGGATATCCCGGAATTTTTTGACGCTTATCTGCGATCGAACAGCGGCGGAGTAACAAAAGGATTGCCGGTGCCGAAGTACAGAGAGTCCGACAGGCAAGCAAATCCGGCGAGATATGAAAAACAGCGTCAGGAGTACCTGGCGGCGCTGAAAAAATTTATCGAAACGAATCCTGGCACGATCTCCGGCATGGAATTGGAACTGGGGAGCGTGAATCCGAAGTACATGTGGGACAAAGCGCAGCAGGTGCGAAATCAGAAGGTGGCGCAGCTTGCCCCAGATCTGGCGCAGAACAAGTACCTGGCGACGAAAGCGGACACGGACCTGGACGGCCACTTTGGCGTCAGCGGCCTGCCCGTCGGGAATTATTGGGTGAGCTCGCTGGGCATGTACGCAACCTCCGGCGACCGGCGGATCGCCTGGGACGTGCCGGTGCGGATCGAGGCCGGGCAGGTGACACAAGCCGATTTGTCCAATCTGAACGGGAAGGACATGGCGGCAACACGCCCTTGAACTGCGTTATGCTGAGTGCATGGGCACACCCCTCCTGTGGGTCGCGTTCAATCTTTTTGTACTGCTGGCCTTAGCCCTGGACTTGGGCGTTTTCCACCGCAAAGCTCACAAAATTCAAATTCGCGAAGCGGCGATCTGGAGCGCGGTGTGGATCGGGCTGGCGGTGGGGTTCGGGTATTTCGTGTGGCACTGGCACGGTTCCGACCGCGGACTGGAATATTTTACAGGCTACATCATCGAGAAAGCGCTAAGCGTCGACAATTTGTTCGTGTTTCTGGTGATTTTCCGGGCGTACCACGTGCCAGAAGAGGTGCAGCACCGCGTGCTGGCGTGGGGCATCCTGGGTGCGTTAGCGATGCGTGGCATCATGATCGCGGTGGGAGCGGAGATGATTGCGCGCTTTCACTGGGTACTGCCGGCGTTTGGCGTATTTCTCTTCTATACGGGCGTTCAAATGCTCCGGAAGCGCGACAAAGAGGTCCACTTCGAGAAAAATCCGGTGTTCCGGTTCGCGAGTACACATCTTCCGGTGACCAACGAATACAGAGGAGCGCATTTTTTCCTCCGCGAGGAAGGCCGCTTCCTGGCCACGCCCCTTTTGCTGGTGCTATTGATCGTGGAAATCACGGACGTGACGTTTGCGGTGGATTCGATCCCGGCGATCTTCGGCATTACGCGGGACTCGTTCATTGTTTACACTTCCAATGTTTTCGCGATCCTGGGGCTGCGGGCGCTCTATTTCCTGCTGGCGGACGTGCTGATGTACTTCCGATTCTTGGGGATTGGGCTGGCGCTGGTGCTGATTTTCATCGGCGCCAAGATGGTGGCGGAGCCGTGGCTGCACGTTTCGATTATTCCTTCGCTGATCGCCGTTGGGGGAATTCTGGGGGTGGCGATGGTGGCATCGCTATTGGCGGGAGCAGCAAAGACGGACAGGCCGCAATCCAGTTAAACTAATGCGGGAATATTCTCTGGGGTAACCTGGGTGAAACGATGAACGAACTGTTGGAGCACGCGATTGAGGGCATGTGTTCAGATGATCCGGAAGTGCGCGTGGTTTCGGCAACGGAGATATATCGCAGCGGGCGCGCGCTGGCGGACCATGCGGTGTATCCGTGGTGGAGCGATGCGAAGCTAGCGGACCTGCTGGATTCGCACAACCCGCAGGCGACCGTGGGATTGGCGGTGACTCCCGAACGTTTTCAAAAGATGCACGAGGCCAACGGGCTGCCGCGGCTGGCGGAAGTGCCGCCGGACCAGGACGCCAAGGAATTTGAGCTGCATTTTCCGGGCGGAATGACGCTGGACGTGCTGACCACCAAGGATCCTGCAGGGAGCGGAGCGATTGCGAAGTTTTTGCAGAAGTTCGGAGAAGGAATTCAGCAAGTGGAGTTCTTGTGCAAGGACGTGGACCGTGCGGCGCAGTTGTTGAAGGAAAATTTCGGAGTGAATGCAGTTTACCCGGCAACGCGGGCAGGGGCGGATGGCACACGGGTGAATTTTTTCCTGGTGTCGGCGCCGGATGCTGGAAAAGTTTTGATTGAGTTATACGAACCCGCGCCGAGGTTAGATTGAGGGTGTAAGTAAGGCCTGACAAAAACACCCGCCTTATACGGCGGCTGTTAAAAGACGTACCGCGAGACGAACGACGTTGGTTAAGTGTCTTTTGAGGGCTGGGCGGACAGAAACTCCCAGGCCCGGATGGTCTCGGCGACGCTCCAGGCTTGGGCGGGACAGCCGGCGGGTGGAAATGGCGGGTCGCCGCCGAAGATTTCGCTGATGGTGCCCAGGCCTGCGCTGTAAATCGAGCGTCCCAGAGGTTCCAGGAAACTTTGCGCGGCGGCGCGGTCTTTGTAGACCTTGTAGTGGGCCAGTGCGAAGTGGCCGAGGAGCCATCCCCAAACTGTGCCTTGATGATAAGCGGAGTCGCGTTCGCGCGGGCCGCCGGTGTATTGACCTTTATAGCCGGGTTCGGAGGGAGCGAGACTGCGCAGGCCGTAGGAGGTGAGCAGTTCGCGGCCGACGATTTCGACGACGCTTTTCTGTTGCGCCGGAGCAAGCGGAGTGAACGGCAAGGAAACCGCGAGGATCTGGTTGGGACGGAGCGAAGCATCCACGCCCTGGCGGGGAACGTCCAGAACGTCAAAGCAACAGTTCCGCGCCGGATTCCAGAATTTCTGGAAGCTATTGACGGCTTTGTCGCGAAGCTTTTCGTAACCCTCGCCCGGTTGCTTCAATTCCCTCGCGAAACCCGCCATGGTGTTCAGGGCATTGATCCACAGGGCGTTGATTTCCACCGGCTTACCAATGCGGGGAGTGACGACCCAATCGCCAATTTTGGCGTCCATCCAGGTGAGCTGCACTTCCGGACTTCCGCCGTAAAGGAGGGCATCGGCAGGGTCAACTTTGATGTTGTAGCGGGTGCCGGCGACATGCGCATCCACGATGGAGGCCAGCACCGGAAACAATTTGTGCAGGAGATCCGTGTCATGCACGGCATCGAGATATTGCCGGATGGCCTCGAAGTACCAGAGGGCGGCGTCGATGGTGTTGTACTGGGGCGAGCCGCCGCGGTCTGGGAAATTATTGGGTAGCATGCCGCGATCCACGTATCGCGAGAAACATTCGAGGATTTTGCGCGCAATTTCCGGCCGGCCGAGCGGAAGCGTGAGGCCGGGCAAGGCAATCATGGTGTCGCGGCCCCAATCGCCGAACCAGGGATAGCCGGCAATGACGCTCAAGCCGGCCGCATCGTCGGGAAGGGGGCGCTGAACGATGAACTGATCGGCGGCCAGAACGAGTTGCCAAAGCCAACTGGGCTCTTCGTCGGGAGGAGTAGAGCTGGTTTCGGAGTGGCGTTTTTGCCAGGCGTGGAAGAGTTTCCATTCGTGGTCGGATTGAATGGTGCGGGCCTGTTGGGCGTCGAGCGAAGCGCTGAGCTCGGTGGAAAAAACCAGGGTGAGTTTGTTGCCGACGGAGAGAGTCGCGTGGAAGGTGGCGCCAAAGAGGCGGTCCTCGTGATCGTCGAGGCCGCGTTCACGCTCCGCAGGAAGGAAGAAGTCCCGATACCATTCGTGGCGCGGCTCAAAAGAAGCAGAAGAACTGCGGAGGTAAAGGGGTGTCGCGCCATCGAACGCCGAAATGCGGATTCCCTTTTCCATCGGCGTCACCTGCATCTGCCAGCCGTCGCCGTGCGTGGTGGCATGGAAGTCGCGATAGGTGACCAACAGTTTGCCTTCCAATTGAAGCGGTGAACTGGCGCGGACTAGCGTGTACTCGACGTAGGAGGTGTTTTCGCCCTGGCGCATCCAGACGCGCTTTTCGAGGAGAGCATCTGCCAGCGCAAAGCGCCAAACGGGCTTGGCGCCTTCGAGGTGGAAACTTTCCAGTTGCAGGTAGCCGCTCGGTGAAATAGAGCCGCTGAGCCAGCGATTTGTCGCCAGACGAAAATCGCGCTCCGCATAGCGCGCCTTTTCATCCAAGCCGGCGACGAGAAGGGTTCTGCCGGCGGGAGGCTCGAGAGCGGCCATGAGCAAGCCGTGATAGCGGCGTGTGGTTGTGCCCGCGGAAGTGCCGGAGGCGTAACCGCCGATGCCGTTGGTCACCAGCCATTCGCGGGCTTCGGCTTGATCGAGATCGCCCAGAATTTCGCGCCCGAATTGCAGTTTGGCAAGCACGGACACGCGCTATTCTCCGCTCTGCTCCAGGAGCTTGGCGACCAAACCGGTCCATCCGGTCTGATGGCTGGCACCGAGGCCGGCACCCGTGTCGCCATGAAAGTATTCGTAGAAGAGAATCAGGTCGCGCCAGAAAGGATCATTGTTGAAAAGGTCCTGGGCCCCGGCGAACGGTCGCTTGCCATCTTTTCCACGGAGGAAGATGCGTGTGAGGCGACGTGAAATGTCCTGTGCGACCTGCCAGAGGTCAGCCTCGTTCCGGGAATGGGTGGGGCATTCCACCTTGAAGTCTTCGCCGTAGTAGTGATGGAACTTCTGGAGTGATTCGATGAGGAGAAAATTAACGGGGAACCAGATGGGACCGCGCCAGTTGGAATTGCCGCCAAAAACGCCGGTGGTGGATTCGGCGGGCTCGTAGTCCACGCGGCTGATGTGGCCGTTGACCTGAACTTCGTAGGGATGATCTTCGTGGTAACGGGAGAGCGCGCGAATGCCGTAGGGGGAAAGAAATTCGGTTTCATCGAGCATGCGGCAAAGCATGCGCTTGATCTGCTTGCGATTGGCGAGAGAAAGCAAGCGGCGGACTCCACGCGCGGAGCGCTGCGTCATTTCGATGTGTTCGGGAACGTCCGGATGATTATCGATGAACCACTGCATGCGGCGCTTGAAGCCAGGCAGGCGGTCGACGATTTCCGGCTCCAGCGTTTCAACGGCGAAAAGAGGGATGAGGCCGACCATGGAGCGGATTTTGAGGAAATGCTCCTCGCCGTTGGGCAAGTGGAGGAGGTCGTAGTAGAAACCATCTTCCATGTCCCAGAGAGATCGGCCGCTGGGGCCCATGTCGTGCATAGCGCGGGCGATGTAAACAAAGTGTTCGAAGAATTTGCTGGCGACGTCTTCGTAGGCCTGATCATCCTTGGCAAGTTCGAGAGCCATGGCAAGCATGTTGAGGCAATACATGCCCATCCAACTGGTGCCGTCGGACTGCTCGAGATGACCGCCTGTGGGCAGAGGGGCGGAGCGGTCAAAGACTCCGATGTTATCGAGGCCGAGGAAACCACCCTGGAAGATGTTGTGGCCGTCGGGATCCTTACGGTTGACCACCAGGTGAAATTCAGAAGGAGCTTGTGAAAGATTTTTTCGAGGAAGCTGCGGTCCGCGACTCCACGGATGCGGCGTTCGATCTTGTAGACGCGCCAGGCGGCCCAGGCGTGCACGGGGGGATTGACGTCGCCGAAGGCCCATTCGTAGGCGGGCAGCTGGCCGTTGGGATGCATGTACCATTCGCGGAGAAGCAGGATGAGCTGTTCCTTGGCGTAATCGGGGTCGATGATGGCGAGAGGAATGCAGTGGAAAGCGAGGTCCCAAGCGGCATACCAGGGATATTCCCATTTGTCGGGCATGGAGATGATGTCGTCGTTGTAGAGGTGAGTCCAATCTTTGTTGCGACCGTGCCAGCGCTCTTTGGGCGGTTCAGGGCCAGCCGGATCGCCTTCCAGCCAGGTGTAAACGTCATAGTGATAAAACTGCTTGCACCAGAGCATGCCGGAATACGCCTGGCGCATGACGTGGCGAGCGTCGGCGGATAGATCTTTGGGGATGCGCGAATCGTAAAATTCCTGTGCTTCCTGCTGGCGCAGGGCGAACAAGGCATCGAAGCCTTCGCCAAAGTCATTCGTGCCGGGAACGCCGGGCGCACGCTCCTGATGCGCGGGCGCTGTGATCGTGCCGATCATGGGAGAGTTGGCGTCCATGCCGCCGAGGGGATTGATGTCGGTGAGGCGCAGCTTGAGGGTGACGCTTTCGCCGGAAGCAAGATGAGCGGTGTAATGGGCGGCCATCTTGGTTCCGGTGAGCTGTGGATTGACGGCAGCCTTGTTGCGGCGGATGACATAATTGTGGAAAGCGTCTTTCACGTAGGGAGTGCGGCTGCGAAAATTGAAAATTTCCTCGTAATTCGTTTCGTTCTCTGTGAAGAGAAGTTCCGGGGCGCCGGCGCAAAGGAGCCAGCGCTTGCCGTATTGCCAGTGCTCCAACTCGGTGCAGAGGGAGCCTGGAGTATCCGGGGCGCGGCGAGCCGCGGGGCGGCGCAGGTCCTTTCCCCAGGACCAGGTGTTGCGGAACCAAAGCGTGGGCAAAAGATGCAGGGGCGCGGCTTCAGGCCCACGATTCCAGGCGGTGATTTTGATGAGAATGTCTTCAACGTCGGCCTTGGCGTATTCGAGGAAGACATCGAAGTAGCGGTTCTCCGCGAAGACGCCCGTATCGAGCAACTCGAACTCGGGCTTGGAACGGCCACGCTTCTGGTTTTCTTCCAGGAGTTGGAGGTAAGGGAACTCGGCCTGGGGATATTTGTAGAGCATGCGCATGTAGCTGTGTGTGGGAGTGGAGTCCAGATAGAAATAGCACTCCTTGACATCCTCGCCGTGGTTGCCCTGATTGCCGGTGAGGCCGAAGAGCCGCTCTTTGAGGATAGAATCCTTGCCATTCCAAAGGCCAAGAGCAAAGCAGATGAACTGGTGACGATCGCAGAGGCCGCCGATGCCGTCTTCGCCCCAGCGATAGGTGCGGGCGTGGGCATGCTCGAAAGGAAAGAATTCCCAGGCGGTGCCGTTGGCGCTGTAATCCTCCCGAACCGTGCCCCATTGGCGGTCGGAGAGATAGGGGCCCCAGCGCTTCCAGTGCTTTTTTCTCTGGCGTGCTTCTTCCAGACGATGGTCTTCCGTGGTGAGGAGTCGCGCCATGGTTAGGATTCCTTCAGAAATAGTATGAGGAATGCGCCCGAAACAGGTTACAAGCAAAAACTATGGTCGCATCATTACAGAACGAGCGGCGAAGGACAATCAAGAGGTTGTCGCATGCGGCATGGGCGGGCGCGGAAGGAAGTTGGAGAGGAATAGAGGTTATTGACACGTCAACTATTACGGTGTAGACACTTTGCCGGGGCGGTGAAATTCAAGTATCGTGCCCCTGCAGAGGCAACTTGGGATCCTAACAATTCGAATGGGGTGGAACCTCGCCCGCATTATTTCTGCCGCCCAAATTATCCGGACCCGGCCGATTGGTGTGTCTCTGCTCAGATGGATGATAGCGGTAAACCTGAGGAGGCATCATGATCAGAAAGCCCGGTCGCTTGGCGCTGGCAGGGATAGCAGTAGTGTGCGCGGCCATCTTCGCAGCGTGCAATTGCGCGCCGACATTGCGGTATCTCGTGGTGGCACCAAACAGTGGAACCATCTATGTGAGCGCAAGCCCAATTGGGGGAGTGGCCGGGGCACGGCGCGCGGCGCGGATGCCGGTGCGGACTTCACGCAAAGCTTCGGTGACACCGCAGGACATCACGACCGCGACGTGCGGATCGCTTCAGTTTGCGGCCACCGGTTATTACAGCAACGGGACGACGCAGGATCAGAGCAGCAACGTGACCTGGAGTTCCTCGAACACGTCGGTGGCAAGCATTAACAACACGGGCCTTGCGAATGGCTTGGCTCTTGGATTTACCAACATCGGGGCCACACTGGCCGGAGTGAACGCCACGGTAGCGCAATTGGAAGTGGACCAACTGAATAAGATTACCGTAAATCCCAACCCGGCGAACATCGGAAGCGGCCAGAGCCAGGCGTTCACGGCGACAGGCAATTTCACGTTGGCGGGCGGTGGGACGGTCAACCAGGACATCAGCAGCCAGGTAACCTGGGGTTCTTCGGACACCACGATCGCTACGATTGACCAGACCGGGAACGCGACCTCCACCGGCAAACAAGGCACCACGACCATTAGCGCCACCAGTTGCGACGGCATCACCGTTGGAAATGCCACGCTGACAGTGGGCGCACCGGTGGCCGTTTCCTTGCAACTCACGCCATCCGCGTCCACGGTCGCTGCCGGCACTACGGTCCAATTCACCGCGGTTCGATTGTTGAGCGATGGTTCGACGCAGCCGACGCAGAATCCGGTTACCTGGTCTTCGGATACGACCACGGTAGCGGCCATCGGAGCGAACTCCGGTTTGGCGCAGGCTCTTGCCGTGGGATCCGCGAACATCACGGCGACCGAGGCAACCACGGGCTACACGGGCACGACCACGCTGACCGTGCAGGCAGCAGCGGCGCGATTTGCGTATATCGGAAATATTTCAGGAGGCGCATCCAACAGTGGGTCCATCTCCAGCTACACGGTGAACCCGACGTCGACCAGCGCTCCACTGACGCCGCTGACGGAGACGTCTGCCTCCAGCCCCGAACAGGTACTGCTGCATCCGTCGGGCGACCTGCTCTTCTACATCGATTCAGGAGGGGCAATCCACTCCGACTTTGTGGATTCGACGAGCGGGGCTTTGACCCCGACACCGCAGGTGCCAGCCGTTGCCACGAATCCAGGCGGCGGCGGTGACTTCTACCAAGGAGTAATCGATCCGACCGGGCGATTTATTTATGTGACCAGCAATGGGATCGCAGGGGTAAATGGGAATGGCGTGCTTTACGGCTTCTCCATAAAGCATACCCAGCCAAGTCAGGCGCCAGGTGACGCGGCACTGACTGCGATCGCCGGCCTAAGCGGGTATACCGACGCGAACATGGTCAACCCGACCTGGATCATGACGGACCGGGCCGGCCAGTACCTCTACATCGTGAACGGCGGAAACAACACGATCAGCGAGTACAGCATTAACCAGACGAACGGTCAATTAACGCCGCTGGGCACACCGACCATCGCGACCGGCGGATCGCCGCTGTTTGCAACGACGGACGTAAACGGCCACGTGTACGTTGCAAATGAGAGCGGACCGAGCGTGAGTGCTTACAGCATAACCGGCGGAAGCGGCTCCAACGCGGGTCAGCTGACTTTAATTGGAGAGACACCAATCGCCAGCGCAACGGACACGATCAACGTCATCACTAGTCCGAACGGGAATTACCTCTACATTGTAGACAACGGGAGTGGCGGCGCGGGTCAGGTGTTCGCGTACGGCTTGAATCCTGCGACGGGGGCACTCTCATCGCCCATCGGCACGGCGCAACCGACGGGAACAGGCCCGACGGGAATCGCCATCGATCCAACCGGAGTGCTGCTGGCCATCGACAGTAACGACGGGAATATTTCGACGTATACAGTCGGATCGAATGGCGGAGTGACGCCAACAACCACACCAGAGGTAGCCACAGGCGCGAACGACGAGTTTGTGGTGTTCTACACCGCAGCTTCGGGACAGTGAGCACAAACACAACTTAGTCGAAGGGGATGGCCGCGGCCATCCCCACTTTTTTTGCGGTGGCAGTTAGCAGGGGCCCGGCTTCGGTGGTTAGCGAAGAGGGGTCTATTCGCCGTAGGGAACCCAGATGTTTTTCACCTGGTGCGCATGTTCGAGGTACCAACGACCTTCGCTCTGGGAAGTTTCCAGAAAATCGATCCGGCGGCCTTCGTTGGTCCAGACCTGCTTGAGATTGCCAATGGAAAGGGCCTTGGCCGTGGCGCACATTTCGGCGTCGCCATAGCACCAGATGGCATCGAGGTCATCGTGTTCGGCAAGCGTCTTCAGCAATTCGACGGCGCGGCCGGGGACGATATTAACCGCCCCGCCCGGCAAATCGCTGGTTTCAAAAATCTGGTAGAGATCACCGGCGATCAGCGGGTAGGTTTCGGAAGGGACCGCGACGACCGAGTTGCCCGCGGCAATCAACGGCAGGACAAGCGTGAAGAAGCCGAGCAGTGGGTACTCGGCTGGGCAGACGACACCAACGGTGCCGAGAGCTTCGTTCATGGCGATGGAAACGTTGCGGAACGGCGGGTTGTGGACTGCGCCGTCGAACTTGTCGGCCCAACCGGCGTACGAGAAAAGGCGCTCGATGCTCTTCTGCACTTCTTCGACGGCTTGTTTTTTGCCCACGGCAGCGGAAAGCCGCGCGGTGATTTCGCCGGTGCGCTGCGAGAGATTTTCCGCGATGTAGTAAAGGACTTGCGCACGATTGTGTGCGGTGGTTTTGCTCCAGGAGTCGGCCTTGCGGGCGGCTTCGACGGCATTGCGGATATCTTTACGGTTGCCGAGGGGTGATTCGCCGAGCAACTCCCCTTTTTTGCCACGAATTTCGAGGCTGTAGCCGGAGTCAGGGCGGACCTGCTTGCCGCCGATGTATAGCTTGACGGTGCGATCGATGCCAGGCGTGGCCACTTCGGCGTAATCGGTTTTGTGTGCCCCGCTCTTTTTCGGGACGGGAGACTTCTGGAACCAAGCAGGCTCGAGATATTCGAGAAGACCTTCGCGGCCGCCCTCGCGGCCGTAGCCGCTCTCTCGATAACCACCGAAGCCGCAAGCGGCGTCGAACATGTTCGTGGAGTTGACCCATACCACGCCAGCTTTAAGTTGCGCGGCGACGTGCAAGGAGACGTTGATGCTCTCGCTCCAGACGCTGGCGGCAAGGCCGTAAACCGTGTTGTTGGCGAGCTCGACCGCTTCGCGCGGGGTGCGGAACGTCATCGCGGCAAGGACGGGACCGAAGATTTCCTGCTGGGCCACAATCGAGGTGGGGTGAACGTTGCTCAGCAAAGTGGGCTTGTAGAAGAGGCCACGCGAAGGCATCAGGACTTCCGGCTGCCAGCAGGTGGCGCCTTCGGCGATGCCCTGTTTGACCATGTGGTCGATGCGCTCGAGCTGCACGCGGGCAACGATGGCGCCGATGTCGATCGCTTTATCGAGGGGAGCACCGACGCGGAGCGAGCTCATGCGCGCCTGGAGCTTGCGAATCATTTTTTCGGCCACGCTTTCCTGCACCAGGAGGCGCGAACCCGCGCAGCAGACTTGCCCCTGATTGAACCAGATGCCGTCGACCAAGCCTTCGACCGCGCCGTCGAGATCCGCGTCATCAAAAATGATGAATGGCGACTTGCCGCCAAGTTCGAGCGAAAGTCGCTTGTGAGATGGCGCGGTGGCCTTGCGGATGGCGCGGCCAACTTCCGTGGAGCCGGTGAAGGCGATTTTATCCACGTCAGAGTGTTTGACGAGGGCTTCGCCGGTGCTGCCGTCTCCGCTCACGATATTGACGACGCCCTTTGGCAAGCCGACTTGGTTGCAGAGTTCTGCAAAGGCCAGAGCGGTGAGGGGAGTGTACTCGGCAGGTTTGAGGACGACGGTATTTCCGGTGGCGAGCGCAGGCGCGATCTTCCAGGCAAGCATTAAGAGCGGAAAATTCCACGGAATGATCTGGCCAACGACGCCGCAGGCCGTGTAGCCGGGGAATTCCTGGCCTAGCAGCTGGGCCCAACCGGCGTGATGATAGAAGTGGCGGGCAACGAGAGGGATGTCAATGTCGCGGCTTTCGCGAATGGGCTTTCCATTGTCCATAGTTTCGAGGACGGCCAAGCGGCGGGAGTGCTTTTGGACCTGACGAGCGAGGGCGTAGAGAAAACGGGCGCGTTCGTGCGGGGTTTTCTTTTGCCAAGCGGGGAGGGCCATGCGAGCAGCCTTCACGGCGGCATCGACATCGGCGGCGCTTCCCTGGGCGACTTCCGCGAGCGCCGTGCCCGAGGACGGATCGGCGGTCTGGAAATATTTTCCATCGGAGGGGGCGTGCCACGCGCCGTCAATGAAGTGGCCGAATTTACGGTTGTGATGGTCGAGCCAGGCAAGGGCCTCTTTTGGATCTTCGGGAGCCGGGCCGTATTCCATAGTGCGGAATTTTTCAATGACGCTCATATCGCTTTTTGCTCCTCCACAGGGCCGAGACTAATTCCGTGACACCAGAATGCGGAATCGGAAGCAAGGCCACAGGGGCTAAAGCCCCACGTTGGTTATCACCCTCAAGTTGGAGCTAATACTCCTGCCCCTAAAGCCCGGGATAGAAGGCGGTTTTGCGATCTTTCGAAAGACGCGTCGGGCCTCCCACTGGCGGCACTCAGCCTTTGGCTTCCAGCGCTTTCTTTTCGCGGAGGACTTCGACGCGTTTTAGGACAAATTTAAGGCGCTCCCGGCCCCACTTCGTGCTATTGACGACTTTTTCGACGTCGCGGAAGACTTCCGGATCACCCAATTTTTCGCGGAGTTCCTCGAGAAACGGGTAGACCTTGGCCAGCATGAAAAACATTTCGCCACTGCAAGCGGGGCGAAGGAAAAGTTCTTCGTCCAAAGCGCCCTGAAGAACGAGCGCGGCGGCCATGCCCCAATAGCTGGCGCCCTGGCGCAGCCAGTTATTCTCCGGAGTTCCGGGAGCAGAGGAGATTTTCAGGAAATCGTCGGAGTTTCGCGGAAAGAACTCCCAGAGCCACCAATTGCGGGCTTTGCGAAGTTCCGGCTCACGCCGCAGGTCGTAAAGTTTCAGGATAATTTCCGCATCTCTGGCACCGGCTTTTTTGCCCATCGTGATTGCCTTCCTTGGTTATGAGTGTTTCAGAAGATTCCTTTTGTTATGGGGCGGCTCAGGCGATGGGATGGCGGTAGTCGGCCGAGTAACGCCCGGTAATGTGGAATTCGATCTGCCGCTCGATATCGGCCAACATGCCGCTCGCGCCAAAACGGAAAAGATGCGAATGCAGCCAGCTGTTGCCGAGTTCCTCTTTCATCAGAGAAAGCCACTCGAGCGATTGCTTGGCGGTGCGGATGCCTCCGGCGGGTTTGAAGCCTACAGCCATGCCGGTTTCTTCGGCGTATTCGCGGATGGCGCGAACCATGACCAGGCCGACGGGAAGGACGGCGTTGACCGCTTCCTTGCCCGTGGAGGTTTTGATGAAGTCGGCGCCGGCCATCATGGCGACCATGCTGGCGCGAGCGACGTTGCGAAGCGTGAGGAGGTCGCCAGTGCCGAGGATGACTTTGAGGTGGGCGGGGCCACAGGCGTCCTTGAACGCGACGATTTCATCGTAGAGTTTTTGCCACTGCGCGGCGAACACGCAGGCGCGGGTGATGACGACGTCGATTTCCTGCGCACCAGCTTCGACGGAGCGGCGAATTTCTGCGATGCGTTCCTCCAGTGGGGAAAGGCCCGCGGGGAATCCGGTGGAAACCGCGGCGACAGGAATATCCGTGCCTTCGAGGGCACGCCGCGCGGTTTCGACAAAGAGGTGATAGACACACACGGCGCCGACGTGGAGATTGAGTTCCTGAATTCCTAATTTCTCGATGAACTCCTGCTGGAGCGGCTGGCGAGCCTTGGCGCAGAGGCGCTTGACGCGTTCTTCGGTGTCGTCGCCGCTGAGAGTGGTCAAATCCATGCAGGAAATGGCGCGCAGAAGCCAAGCGATCTGCCAGTCTTTTTTGACGGTGCGGCGTGTGACGAGCGTAGCGGCGCGGCGCTCGACGGCGCTCGTGTTGACGCGGACATCCTCGACCCAATCGAGATTCAGCGAGGTCCCGCGATTGGGGGTGAGTTCGCGGCCTTGCAGACGAGCGATGATGGGCTGACCGGAAGCGGCTTCGCTGAGGATGCGATTGCCTTGGCGGTCAGTGATTTCCAGGCGCGGGCGCTTTGGAGTGTCCATGGGTTGTCTCCGCGGGCTTTGCAAAAATGTTTATCGACGAGCTATCAGCATACCACTGTGCCGGAGTTCCATCACCGGCCAGCCCCTCTAGGAAGAGGCTGAGGCTTACGCGCGACGGTATGTTCTGTTCTCTCCGTTAGATGCGCAGGAGAAACCCGCTGTCGCGCCAACCGCGCGAGCCGCTTCCGTTACTTCCCTGCCGGGTTTTGGCCGCCGGGAGTGGGGCGGGAAAGCAGGTCGACGTATTCCTTATAGAACTTCTGCTTATCGAGGTCGTCCTGGACGTCGACGAGAATCTCGCCCATGCCGGGCTGGAGACCCGAAGACCACGCCAGCGTGTTGCCGTAGCCGGCACCGTGGTCAATGTCGACATCGATGTAGAGCTTCTTCCACTTGGTGATGATGCTGGGGTCGAGCCATGCGACGGCAGCAAGTTCGTCCCAGAGATAGCCGGGCATGGCGTATTTGGCTACATACTGAGCGGCCGGCTGCGGGCTTTTGCGTAATTCTTCAATCAACGATTTTTCCATTTGTGTCTTGACGGAGATATCGACGGTGGTGAGAACGATGCGCGGCCATTTGGCGTGCAGCACGGCGTGAGTGGCTTCGGGGTCCATCCAAAAGTTGAATTCGCGGGTAGGTGAGAGGGTGAACTCCGGATCAGCGGTCTGCGGGTTGATGCTGCCGCCCATCACGATGAGTTCTTTCGTGAGCGAGGGGAACTCCGGATCGAGGGCGATGGCCAGAGCGAGGTCAGTCATCGGACCGGCCGCGTAGATCGTGACTTCGTGCGGAAACTGGCGGACCATGCGCACCATGAAGTGGGCCGCGTCATCCTTGGCGGCTTTGATGGCCGGGGCACCCTCGGGCATTGGGGGGATTTCATGGGCGCCGTGGGGCTTGTGGTCTGGGCCGGGACCAAAATTCCAAGCGCCTTGATAGACCACCTTGCCATGGAAGGATTCCCACCTGGCGATGTACTCCTTGCTGCTGACGAGGGGAAACTCCGCGCCGGGAACCACGGGGATATCGCGGCGGCCGATGATTTCCATCAGGCGCAGGGTGTGCTGCACTTCTTCATCGCGCCAGGCGTCGCCGGTTAACACGGTGATGCCGAGCACGTCGGTGTCCGGGGAGTTGACGATGGCGAGGATGGCCTGCATGTCCGTGCCACCGGGGCCCGCGGCGTCCTGATCGATGATGACCTTACGATTGGATTGGGCGCTTGCGCCGAAAGATAAACACAGCACCGCAAGCGCGACAAAACACCACTGAACGGGTAATTTCATGAAAAACGTTCCTTTCCTTTAATAAGTTCAAGAATTCAAGAAAACTCAAAATCGGATTGGAGAAACATTGTGCGGTGCCTAAACGCTCTTCGCTTTGCGCACCGGCCCCGAGCCTTAGGGCTTGGCCTAAGCCTGAGTCTTTCCCGCCTCTGGTGCCGAGGACTTTTGCCGGCATTAAGATCTCATGAGCGTTAAACCCCTTGCTCCTGGCACGGCCGCACAGGCCGGAGTGCCTGTGCCACGGGCACGGAGACATAGCTCTCCCTAATACATGATGGTTTTTGTCAGGTGATGCGGCCACGTGGTGGTGTGGTAGGGCAGCCAGAAACGCGCGTCAATTTGCGGAATAATGATCTGGCGATCCGGTGGACGAAGCTTGTTGATTTCGTCGGTGAGGAGGGCAGTGGCATAAAGGCAGTGCGCGCGAATTTCAATTTCCCAGCGGGAATCGCGCGGAATCAACTGATACGTGTTGATGGCTTGCTCGAGTTCCTTGGAATAAGTGGTGATGCCCATGAGGCGAAGGCCGACGGGGACGATGTAGTCCGCGAAGGCGGTCATTTTCTGGGGGTCGTCGAGGCGGAATTTGCCCTTCTTGTGGAGGGTGGCGTAGAGCATCCAGATGCCGAGTTGCGGCAGCTTGTAGAATTTGATTTCGTGGCCGTCGAGCATGCTGACGTCGTTAAAGCGGGGGAACTCGGTGACGAGGCGTTCAATGAGGCCGTTGCCGCTGTCGTAGAGCCTGGGTGAGCAGGAGTGGACGAAGTTGTGGAATTTGCCGTCGTACTTTTCGCCGAGGACCTTGCCGACCTGGTGCAGCACTTCCAGTTTTTCATCGAGCATGGGCATCTCGATGTTGCCTTCGAAGACCTTGTTTAATTCCGGGCGCGTGATTTTTGCCAGGTAGCGGCCATCGAGGAATGGAACACCATTGTCCATCGCGCGCTTAATGCAGGCGAATTCGGCTTCGGAATCGGACCAATGCTGGGCGGCATAATCGACCTGGAATTTTTCGTGCCGCGCGAAATCGGTGAAGGCGGTGTCGATCGAATCGGCAACCATCACGAAGTCGATGGCGAGGTCAGGGTCCCCGTCGGCCAAGCCGAATGGAAGTGCGTACTCGGGCATTGGAAGCTCCTCGTAGGCCATCCATGAGGCAATTTCGACGATTTTGTCGTAATTGGTGTGCACATCGCGGGAACTTTCGATGGCGTAGTGAAGACTATCGAGTACGGGACTTCCGATATCCTTGGGCCAGTGCATGGTGTCTTTGGAACTGGCACGTTCGGGATTTCCCAGAACGGCCGGAAAAATTGCCATTGGAGTGAACGGCGAAATGGCGGCGGACTTTCCCGCTAATTCGAGAAATTTCCGCCGCTTCATTGGAAATTCGAAAGCTGATGACCCGACTGCATTACGTTCCGGAAACAGAGACTTCCTCCTGAAGTTATTTCGTTCCCTGCCTCCGCACCCCGGGAAATTCATTTTCCCTGAATGCGGCTGACAAACATCTGCAGAAACCTTTCGGCGTTTACGTCGGTGCAAACCTTGACGTTGGCATCGACCTTGTCGAGGCCTTCGATCACGTAGCGGTCGCCATCGGGGAAATGGTGCAGGACGTTGCGTTCAATGGCGCCGCGGCGGTTGGCCACGGTTTCGCCGCGGGTGAATTCGCCGCGGGTTTCCACGTCGACGTGCATCGCGGGCGCTTTCACCAGCGTGGGATCGATGGCGACGCCGACGGCGAGGGGATCGTACATGGGCGTGCCGGAGTCGCCGAACTTTTCGCTGAGGGCAATTAAAAAGTCGGCGACTTTGTAGATGAAATCGCTAATAGGACCAGGATTCCTCTTCAGAGCTTCGATGTGTTTACGGGTGAGCAGCGTTTTGTCGCCCACATCGAGGCCGACCATGGTGAGGGGCCAGCCAGCCTGGAAAACGATTTGCGCCGCTTCGGGATCGTTATAGATGTTGGCTTCCGCAGAGGCATTGACGTTGCCGCCGGAGATTGAGCCGCCCATGATGACGACTTCCTTGACTAGGGGAACGATGGATGGATCCTTTTCGACGGCAAGGGCGATGTTCGTGAGCGGGCCGACCGGAACCAGAGTGATCTCGTGAGGATTTTCATGGACCATCTGGACAATCAAATCGGGGGCCCAGCGAGGATCGACTTTGCACTTGCTGGGGGGAAGCTCGATATTGGCGAGGCCATTTTTTCCGTGCCAGAACTCGGCAGTGATGAGTTTCTGAAAAAGCGGATGCTGGGCGCCGGCCGCGACGGCGATATCGCAGCGATTGGCGAGGGAGACCATGCGGAGGGCGTTGTCCAGCCCCTGGGCGGCGGTGACGTTGCCGGGTACGACGGTGAGGGCGCGCACATCGAATTCCGGGGAATTGAGCGCGAGCATGATGGCCATGGCATCATCTGTGCCGGGATCCGTGTCGATGATGACCTTACGAGGTTCGGACAACGCGAGCGAACCGAATAAGCAGACGGCGCAAACGGTGAGACTCTTCCAACTAAGTTTCCACATCACGTGACTCCCTCTTCCCAATTTCCTTTCGGTTTCCGCCGGCAAATTATGAAGTTCTCGCGACGATGATCAACGCCAGCCCAACCAAGAAACACCCAAACATGGCAGCAATCAAACCATTCGTTCCCTTTGGAGCGCTCTTGAACTCTTTCCAAACGAAGACGCCCCAGAATGCCGCGACCATCGTGGCGCCCTGACCCAATCCATAGGAAATCGCAGAGCCGGCGCGGCCGATGGCGATGATGTTGAAGGACATGCCGACGCCCCAAATGATGCCGCCGAGAATGCCGGTGAAATGCGTTCCCAGACCGCCCTGGAAATAGTCGGCGAAGGAAACGGGTGCGCCGACGAACGGCTTTTTCATAATGAAGGTGCCGAGGACGAGATTGCTGAAGAAAATGCCCACGGCAAAGATGAAGACGGCGGCGTAGGGGCCGAGTTTTCCCGGCAGCGGCTGGGAAAAATCGGGATACATCGCGGCGTTGACAAAGCGATAGAAGAAGCCCATGGTGACGCCGCAGGCGAGGGAGAGAATCAAGCCTTTGGTGCTGACGCCCGCAGCGGCGCCTGGAAGCTTTCGATAGGCGACCGCGTCCAGGACGATGGCCAGCACAACGAGCAGGACGCCGCCGAAGAGAATCGATGCGTTGCCAACGGGATGCTCGCGGTAGTTCACGAGCACGCCGAGGACCAGCGCGAGGCCGATGCCAACAGGAAACGCCACGGACATCCCGGCAATATCGATGGCGGCGACAAGCAGGATGTTTGCGAGGTTGAAGATGGCGCCACCGATCAGCGCTGAGTAAATGCTGGCGTGAGACGCCTGGCCGAGGTCATCGAGAAAGGCGCGGCCGGCCGTGCCATTGCTGCCGAGCGTGAGGCCGAGGAGCAGGGTGAGGATCAGGACGCCGATGGTGTAATCCCAATAAAAGAGCTCGAAACGCCAGCCTTTTTTGGCCAGCTTTTGGGTGTTGGCCCACGAACCCCAACAAAACATGGTGATGATGCAGAAGACGACGGCCCACGTGTAATTTTGGAGAACAAACATTTGCGCTCCTTCGTTGTTCGCTACCCCTGATTGCTCTTCGAACCGCTTGGTGAACCGGCCAGCGCCGCGACCCGGATCGCCGGGAAATTCCCGGGCACTACCAAGAACTAAGGCGTGCCGCCACGCTTATCCCACTCCGATTCGAAGGCGGCGCGCGTCGGGAAAGATTTCTGCGTGCCGACTTTTGTGGTGGAAAGCGCGGCATATAGACTCGCGCGAATAACGGCTTCCTTCTCGGGCAAGCCAGCACCCAGAAAGACGGCGAAGCTGCCGATGAAGGCATCCCCCGCCCCAGTGGTGTCGACTGGATTCACCGGAAATGGCGGAATCAGTTCGCTGGATTCCGGAGAGGCTAGCAGCGCGCCACGGCTGCCGAGTGTCAAAAGCACTTTGCGGAAGCCCAGCTGCAACAGGGCGGTGGCGCACTTTTTAGCTTCGTCGAAGGAATGAACCGGCAAGCCGGTGATGACTTCGGCTTCCGTTTCGTTGGGAATGAAGTAATCGGCGGCGTTTAGCTGCCGGGGATCGATGGGCTGGGCGGGCGCAGGATTGACGATGCAGCGGATGCCGTTGCTTTTCGCGAACTGGACGGTATAGGCGATGGTCTCCATGGGAATTTCGAACTGGAGGACGATGGTGTCCATGCGCTTAAGGGCTTCGCCGGCGGCGTCGACATCAGCGGGCTTCAGCGTATCATTGGCGCCTTTCACAACGATGATGCGGTTTTGGCCATTGGGCTCGACGAAGATGGGCGCGACGCCGCTGGAGACGCCGTTGACGATGCGCACGTGCGAGGTGTCGATGCCGAATGAAGCGAAGTTTTTCACAGTTGCTTCGCCAAAGAGGTCATTGCCAAGTTTCGCGACCATGAAGACGTCGGCGCCACAGAGTCGCGCCGCCACGGCTTGGTTTGCGCCCTTGCCGCCAAAGCCAAGATCAAATTTCTGGCCGAAGATGGTTTCGCCGGGCCGCGGAAAACGATCGCTGAAGGTGGTGAGATCGACATTGGCGCTGCCGACCACGGCGATTTTGGGTACCTTGCTCATCCGGTTTCCTTTCGCGCAAGCAAACGCGAAAATATATCATGGCGGGGAGCACGGGCAAGCACCGGCGCAAAAGTTTTCAACATGCCTTTCCGGCCGCGAGACTTCACATTTCGTCCAACTGAATTTGAGTTAGGTAAGTCTTTCTCGAAAGCACAGGGGCCTGAGGCGGGGAGCGCCCGGGCAGGTGGAACGGAGATCAGAAATTCCGCAGCGCAGACACAACTACCGACGTTGCGTTGACGCGTGCCGACCCCGATGTTAGGCTCGCAACGCCTCCAAAAGACATGCGTGCCGTTGACCTGATTCGAAAAAAGCGGGATTCCGGGGAACATTCCCGCGAAGAAATCGAATATCTCATTTCCGCCTACACCCACGACGAGATTCCAGACTACCAGATGGCCGCGTGGCTAATGGCGTCGTGGATCCGGGGACTTTCGCGCAAGGAACTGGCGGCGCTGACCGAAGCCATGCTGCATTCCGGCGAAGTGGTGGACCACTCGTACCTTTCGGCGAAGAAGGTGGATAAGCACTCGACGGGAGGCGTGGGAGATAAGACTTCTCTCATCCTGGCGCCAATCGTGGCGGCGGGCGGCTTAGCGGTGCCGATGATCAGCGGGCGCGGATTGGGACATACAGGCGGCACGCTGGACAAACTGGAAGCCATCCCGGGCTTCCAAACCTCCCTGAGCCTGAGCGATTTTAAGAAAGTGCTGGGTGAATGCGGCATGGCACTGATCGGGCAGACGGCCGAGATTGCACCGGCGGACAAGAAGATCTACGCACTGCGCGATGCCACCTCGACGGTGGAGAACATCGGGCTGATTTGCGCATCGATCATGAGCAAGAAACTGGCGGAGGGAATTGACGCGCTGGTGCTGGACGTGAAAACAGGCTCGGGCGCATTCATGCGCAGGGAGGAAGATTCCGTTGCACTGGCAGAAGTCATGGTGGAGACGGCAAAGCGAGTAGGCAAGAAATGCGTGGCGTTGATCACGGACATGGGGCAGCCGCTCGGTCGATTCGCAGGTCATTCGAACGAGGTAATGGAATCCATTGAGGTATTACGCGGGGGAGGCGCCGCGGACCTGCGCGACCTGAGCCTGGAGCTATCCGCGTGGATGTTTTATCTGGGGGAGCGCACGAAAACGGTGGACGATGGCCGCTCGCTTGCGGTGGAAATGGTGCAAAGCGGAAAAGCGCTGGAGAAACTGCGCGATTGCATCCGGCTGCAGGGCGGAAATCCTCGCGTAGTCGACGACACTTCGATTCTCCCCCTGGCGAGGGGACGGCTGGAAGTCAGATCGGCCAGGTCTGGATTTGTGACGGATATCAATTGCCTGGATCTGGGCAGTGCGCTGGCGATGCTGGGCGGGGGACGGGAAAAGAAGGAAGATCGCATAGACCATGGGGTGGGCCTGGAGTTCCACAAGCGCATAGGGGATGAGGTGCAAGGCGGCGAGCCCCTGGTGACGATAAGCTACAACACAGACGCGCAACTTCGGGCCGCACAAGAAATGACTGCCGCAAGTTATCAAATCGGTGACATAAAACCGCCAATGCGGCCGCTGATCCGCCGGATCATCGGCGGGGCGTAGGAGCAGCGACACCGCACGAATTTTCAGGAATAAGGTCGAAGGAGACTTCATGGCGAGATTTGCAGGAGTGCTTGGCATGGCCGTGCTTCTGGGACTGGCGTATCTTTTTTCGACGGAACGCAAGGCAATCCAGATGAAAACCGTGCTCTGGGGACTGGGCCTGCAGCTTGCCTTTGGAGTTTTTGTACTGAAGTTTGAGCCGGGGCGGCAACTGTTTCAGGTGGCCGGGAATGCGGTCAACAAGCTGCTGAGTTTTGCGTTTTCGGGTTCGGAATTTGTGTTTGGGCCGCTTGGCAAACAGAATTCCTCGATTGGGTTTATTTTTGCATTTCAGGTGCTCCCTACAATCATCTTCATCGCGGCGGTGTTTGCATTTCTATATCACATCGGCGTGATGCAGGTGTTCATTCGGGCGTTCGCATGGGTGATGACACGGGTAATGGGGGCCAGCGGGGCCGAATCTTTGGATATCGCGGCAAGCATTTTCATGGGGCAGACGGAAGCCCCACTGACCATTCGGCCGTTCCTAAATCAGCTTACGAAATCGGAATTAATGTGTGTGATGACCTGCGGCATGGCTCACGTTTCGGGCGGGATTATGGCGGCATACATTGCCTCGGGAATAGAAGCGAAGCATTTGCTGACCGCGGTGATCATGACCGCGCCCGGAACCTTATTGATGGCCAAGATGCTGGTGCCGGAGACGGAACAGCCCTTGACCGCCGGCCGCGTACAGATGCCCAAAATGGAAAAAGAGGCGAATTTTCTGGGCGCCATTTCCCGCGGGACTTCGGATGGCCTTTCGCTGGCCATCAACGTCGGCGCCATGCTGATTTCGTTTATCGCGCTTCTGGCACTGGCGGACTATATGATCGGCGGAACGCATAATTGGCTGCTGGCGCATCATTTTCGGTGGTTTCCAGAAAGCCTGGAGCAACTATTCGGCTGGGCTCTCGCGCCGGTGGCATGGCTGATCGGGATTCCGTGGAAGGATGCGACGACGATCGGCTACCTGCTGGGCACGCGGATGACGATCAATGAAGTGGTGGCGTTCGCGAAGCTCGGGCAACTGAGGAGCACGCTAGATCCGCGTTCGTTCACAATTGCGACGTTCGCCCTGTGCGGATTCGCGAATTTCAGCTCGATCGGGATTCAGATCGGGGGTATCGGCGCGCTGGCGCCGGAGCAGCGCGGCCAACTGGCGAAATTTGGGATTCGTGCCATGCTGGCCGGCACGATGGCCAACCTGATGTCCGCGTGCATCGTAGGAGTTCTGACATGAGACCGGCAGTCAGGCCTCAGCGGAGACGACAATCCGTCCAATTCGCACCGGCGGATGCAGCGGCGCGTTTCATTCAGGGGAAGACAAAACTACGCCCGAAGATTGCGCTCGTGCTGGGCTCGGGATTGGGGGCGTTCGCTGATGAATTTTTGAGCGCCACGCGAATCCCATATGCGCAGATTCCGCACTTTCCGCGATCCACAGCGATTGGCCATGCGGGCCAGTTGGTGATTG
>JAJPIE010000034.1 GCA_021324935.1 Acidobacteriota bacterium | reverse complement strand
GTCCTGTGCTATCCTTGCCCGTGAGAATCGCGCGCCAGTCCGTCCAATCTCCCTCCTCTTTCGAGAATTGCTCCCCCGCCTTCCGTTCTCCCGTCGCTTTTCCCGATCCGGAACGCCAACCTTCGCATAAGTTTCGCGTTACATCCCGCAACTCTTTTCCTTCCCGCTCTTACAACCATTTCCGCCCCTTTCTTCCGCTAAGTCCTTTCGCTGCCACTCTTACGCGAATCCCCCCGGGGGTACACCCGCTCCCCACACTCCACAGCCGCTCGTCCGGCAAATTTACCCACCCCGGGCCACAGCCGTTGCTTTCCCAATCTCCATTTTCCCTCTTTCAGTTTCGCCTCGCCGCACCTCAAAGTTCGCGCCCAGCCGCGGAAAACCTTCTCCCCGCTCCCCTCATCATAAACGGGAGATTCCGCGCGGCTTGGGGTGTATACTCGGCTTTGGACGTGGGAGGTAGGCCTTATGCGTAATTCCTCGCAATTTTCATGGACCGCAATCATCGCCGCCGGCCTGCTCTCGCTGCCCGCCCTGGCCGCGGCACAGTCTCAGACCTCCACCCCGCCAAGCCAGTCCCAGAGCCAGACGCAAACGCAAACCCAATCGCAGCCCGGCCAGTCCCAGGACCCCAAAACCCAGCAGCCCAACCAGCAGGGGCAATCGCAATCCCCGGACAATTCCCAGCAGGCCACGCCCATCCCGATGATGCAGCCGCCCCCTCCCCCTCCTCCGCCACCGGATAAAACCACGCAGGCACCCGATGCGAACAATTCCAATACTTCGAATACTTCCCCGCAGCCCGCCACCGATTCCGGCAACTCCGGCGATTCCTCGGACTCCTCCAAGAGCGCCAAAACCGTCCACCCCAAGAATTCCAAGGAAGATGTAGACGCCATCGGCAATCGCAACGTCGGCAAGGGCGTGAACTTCTACTCCATCGAGCGCGAAATCGCCCTTGGAAAATCATTGGCGCAGGAAGTGGAGCGCAGCTCCAAGATGATTGACGACCCGGTGATCACCGAATACGTCAATCGCGTGGGCCAGAACCTGGTGCGCAATTCCGACGCCAAGGTGCCCTTCACCATCAAGGTGATCGATTCGGACGAAGTGAACGCCTTCGCGCTGCCCGGCGGATTTTTCTATGTCAACAGCGGCCTCATCCTCCGCGCCCAGGAAGAAGATGAACTCGCCGGCGTGATGGCGCATGAAATTTCCCACGTGGCCGCTCGCCACGGCACCAAGCAAGCCACAAAAGGCGAAATGATCCAGTTGGGCTCCATGGCTGCGATGATCTTCCTGCCTTATGGCTGGGCCGGGTACGGCATCTATGAAGGCATGAACCTCGCCATTCCGCTGACCTTTCTGAAGTTTTCGCGCGACGACGAGCGCGAAGCCGACTATCTCGGCATCCAGTACATGTACAAGGCCGGCTACGATCCCAACGCGTATGTGACCTTCTTCGAGCGCATCCAGGCCGATGAAAAGCGCCGCCCTGGCTCTATCCCCAAAATTTTCTCGACGCATCCCCCCACGCCGGAACGCATCGAACTCGCGCAAAAAGAAATCGCCCGCATCCTGCCCGACCGCGACGAATACATCGTCACCACCTCCGCATTCGATCAGGTCAAGTCCCGCCTGCGCAACGTCGTCTTCGCCCGCAAGGTGCAGGACAATCAGCCCGGCAAGCCCACCCTGCGCACCAAGACCGAGCAGGCGGATAAGCAAAAGAACGGCGACCCCAACGCCACCGCCGGCGACGGCTCCGACGACGATCGCCCCACCCTCAAGCGCCGCCCAGACAGCGATTAGCGCCTTCCTTAATTATTAGTTTCACCGCTCGCCGCCTTCCCGCGGGAGGCCCCGCCATCGCTTGCTCATCCGCCGGCGCCGAGTGGAGGCTCTCCCCGGCGTAACTCCCGGCCCGCACCGGTGCCCTGCTCCGCCGCAGCCCAGCACTGACGACTCCACTCGGTGTTTCCCGCCGAGTCCCCACCGCAACACGCATTCCTTGGTCCCAAAATCAAAACGGCCCCTCGCCAGGCCAGCCGCCGCTGGCCGGCAAGGAGCCGGGGGGAATGCCTATGGGACGCAGAAATCGTTCGGCCTGGCTAGTCGCGCATCTTGAATTTCGCGACGCTAAATCCGACCAGCCCAATCGCCAGCAGCAGAAGCGCGCTCGGCTCCGGCGCCGGGGTCGTCGGCACCTCCGTGACCGTTGAATTTTGCGTGACGGGGCCAAATGGAATGCTCGGGTCGTTCGATTGGTAGCAAATCCCTGTCGACGGATCGCAAATCGGCGGAAGCGGACCACCATTCACTCCGCTGCCCCAGCTTCCCGCCGTGAACCCGCCGGTCAGATTGGATGGCCCCGAACTCGGCAGCCCGTTGGTTAGAAAGGTGAACGGAGTGCCATCCACAACGTACTGGCGGCAATTATCATTTGGGTCCAGGCAATTGCCCCCCTGCGAGGAAGAATAGATGACCGGCACACTGTAAACCCAGCCGGAATTCCACTGCGCATTCGCATCCCAACTGTTGTAATTGACCGGCAGGTTGAAGAGATTCCCGATCGGGAAGGAATAATTCACGATCGTGCTTCCAAACGCGCTTGCGTTCAGATCGCCGGAAATGGGTGCGGAGAGAGTGGAGCTTGGGGTTATGTTCAAGTCCAGATTTACGCCGGGGGCGAAGTTCAAGTAGAGCTGCGTGCCGGTGGTGATGCCCCCCAGTGTCAACGGCTGCACGGTATAGTCTAGCGGACCGCTGCCGGTCGCGGTAAAGGTCGGTGTGCCTGTTGGCCCTAGATGGGGCGCGGTCGTCACCCAACTGTAAAGACCGTACTGCGTGTTGGGATTCCAGCTCATGCCGTTCTGGTAGTTGGCGCCAACCTGGATGGAAGCTGACGCGGAGGCAACCAGAGCGCTGGCGGTGTAGCCAAAGTTAAACAAATTTCCAGTCTGCGTCGCGGAAGCGTTTCCGCCTGTTAAAGCTCCGCCGTTTGCCAGATTTCCCACTGCGCTTGTGGTCAAGTTCTGGTTGAAGATATTGTCCGAGCCGCTGAAGGGCCCCACATTGTAAACGAAGGAAGCGCTGGCATTGAAATTGGAGGTGGAAGTGAGTGAACCGGTCCACCCCGGGGTGTATCCCACGTTGAAGTTCGTGATCGTGGGAACGAGCACCTGACCGGTAGTGAAGCTGGGTAAGGTGAATGTGGTTGAGCCTCCCAGCGTCAGATCCAAATTCGTGCCGCCCAAGCTGCCCGTTGCCTGCACTCCAAAATTGGAGAAGGGATAGGGCCCGCCGCCAGCCGTAAACGGGTCGTAGGAAGCAAAGCCGGTCCCGCTGGTGTTCACGGTCAGGTTTATCTGCCCCGAGGCTTGCCCCAGACCAAGTACCGCAAGTACCAGAAACAGCTTGATACCGCTAAGAAAGAGTCTCCTCATCCGATTATCCTTTTCCGGCTCGCCCCTCTCGAACCCATGCCGCACACAATGCGCGCAAGAATGGCCGGAATGGCGAAGATTGTCGAGTTAACCGTGAGCAATCCCCGTCTAAACTGCCAAGACTATTGATTTCCGCGAGATACGGAATCAATTGAACTCGAATTGCGCCTGCGCGTTACACCATGGGGTGTAAGCTGGCGCCGAGTCTGCATGCAGCAACAGCTTCTGGAATATGGCGTTTTAGGGTACACGATAGGCATGGCACAAGCTGGTCGGACCAAGATTGGTCAGGCGCATTTGCGGCGGGAAGCGCGATTGCCGCCGCCAAAAAAGCAGGCCAGGCCAAACAGATACCCGAAGTTGTACCAGGCGCCGTTGTTATGCGCCTCGTAGATCGCCAGATTGGGTTTGAAAAGAGACGCCACAAACATAAACGGCGCAATGAATCCGTGCCACATTCCCAACCAGAATCCGGCTACGGTGCCTGAGGAGCGGGGAGTTCCTTTGAAGGAATTGGGGCTAGCAACGCAGCCAGCCAACGCTGTGGCCAAGAGCAATACCAACACCATCACGGCAAGAGGGGATTTCATCTGCGTCCCTCCACTATCTGGTATTACGTGCTGGAAGGCTGAAAAGTCTCAGAGTTCAGATGGCGCGTCCTTTCGCCGTTTCGGCAACACTTTCGCCATTGGCCAGGAAAGTTGAGCTGGGAAACCGTGCGCCCTAGCGCCAGTCGTCGATCACGAAGACGTCCGGCCGGTTGAATCCAGGTAAGTCCGGTTTGTGCATCGCCACGCCTTGCACATCCGTGCGATATCCCCGGGCTTGCATTTGCAGAAACGCGTCCACGCGACTCAAGTTCATCCCGGCCTGAATTCGCGGCGTTTTCCTCTCCCATGCCAGGGATTGGCACGCATCCAGAAGGCGTTCGAATGCCACCGGCGCGTGAGGTCCGGGCGGCACGGCGGCAAACTTGATGTAACACGAGCCACGGCCCGCTTCGGTTCCTTCTCCGCAGTGGCACACCGCAAACCCTTCGACTGAGCCGCCGCCCCAGAGCAGCACCGTGTCGCCCAAATTCTGCTGGTGCACAGAGCGTATCTCGCAACTCACGTCCAAGCCGTCGAAAATCGAGTCCGTCAACTTTCGGGATTCGTTCAGCGCGGCAGCACGGTCGTTCTCACGCAGCGCCGAATACTTTGTGATCGCTCCCGAGGGCCCTTTCACGACCTTGGACATCAGCGCCGTCAAATACCGTGGCCAGTAGCCGAATTTCTGATAGAGCCCGACGTGCTTGGCGCTCTGGGCAAAGGTGAACAAGCCGGATTCCCGCACCCCGCACTTCGCAAAAATGTCCATGGTCGGCGCGAGGAGGCGTTGCGCGATTCCGCGGTCCCAAAATTCCGGACGGATCGTTAGCGGTCCGAAGAATCCGAAACTTCCCCACACGGTGGCGAAATTCGAACCCACCAATCGCCCATCCCCCTCTGCCACCACGCCCTCGCCGGTCTTGCCGTGCCAGCGGGTACGTAGATAATCGCGATCCGCCCAGAAACTCTCCAGATCCGGCACACCCAGAAAAGTGCCGAATGCCAGCCTGACGATTTGCCCCGCCTCCGCAAGGTCCGCTTCCCGCATCGGACGAATGGACAGTTCGCTTGCGTCCGGCCTAGGCGATTGTGTGGCCATGAACGCCCTCCTGTCAGAACAGAAACTCAACTGAATCCACGAAAGCAGCGCCGTTGCTCTCAAACGTGCCGCGTGCCGGGGATGGCGGCGTGCCAGTGCCAGCCCCCCTCCACCTTTACTGGCAAGAGAGCCGGCTCACGCACGCGAATCGGCGTCAATGACCGGCCGGATGGCGCAACTCAACTCGTATCGCGGCTCCCGAATCCGGAAGCAGGACGTGCAGCGCGTGCGATGCCGCATCGTAGGTGGTCTTCAACGCCGCAGCCTGCGTTGAGAGCCTGGCTTCCACCGGCCCGGAGGGCCAGCCATAGACGACCAGTTCGATTGTTTTCCACCACGGGGAATATTTCCCTTCCCGAGCCAAAAATTGCAAGGTGACTCCATCCACGCGCGTCTGGCAAAGGAAGGTCTGTCGCAAATAATCACCATGCTGGTAATTGAATGTGTGGCCGTCATCGAGATAGATGGCACCATAGCAGTGCGGTCCGGGATAGACGCGCAATTCCAAGGGTCCTCGCGGAGTTTCCTCCGTGCTTTCCACCAGAGGCTGCATCGGGAGGATGCTGCCCGCGCGCACAAACACCGGCAAAGTTTCCAGTTCCGGATGCGTCTCCGCCTGCTGCGGAAAATTGGCGTCAGGGTGCGCGGCGGCTTCGGCGATTTCCGCCGGAAACGGTTGCGGCGGCATCTTACGCCCAGACCAGAAGTCGTACCAATCGCCGGGCGGATATTGAATGGCGTAGTCGCTGACCATCTCCCCAAAGGGTTCCGGCGCCACCAGCAGGTCCGGCCCCAGCAGAAATTCCGTGTCGAGTGACGTGAATGTGGGCGCTCGCGGAGCAAAGATCTCCGGAAACTCCAGAAAGATTGGGCGCATCAGGGGTACGCCAGTCCGGGAGGCTTCTTCGGCCAGCGTGTAGATGTAGGGCAGCAGGCGGTAACGTGTTTCGATGTACCGGCGGCGAATGGCCTCTTGCTGCGGGCCGTGCACCCACACCTCCTGCGGAAGGGAGCCCTTAACCGTGTGGTCGCGGAAAAGTGGATAGAAGGCACCAATTTCGATCCAGCGCGTCAGAAGATCCGCCGGAGGCGAACCGTTGAAGCCTCCAATGTCGTCACCCACAAAGGAAATCCCGCTGAGCCCGAGATTCAGCAGCATCTGCGTCCCCAGCCGCAGATGATTCCAGGTGGAAGAGTTGTCGCCAGTCCAGGTGAAGCCATAGCGCTGACCGCTGGCGTAGGTGGCGCGCGTCAAAACGAACGGGCGTTCGTTGGAGCGAAGTTTCAGCAAACCTTCGTAGGTGGCTCGCTGGTTTTCCAGGCCGACGATATTGTGAATTTCCGCGTGGCTCGCCGTGCGAGTGACGAAACCAGGCTCCTCGATGCGGTGCACTGTGTCCAGCGGCATCGTTTTGCCGGGCCCGTCGAAGACGGAGGGCTCGTTCATGTCGTTCCAGAACCCGGCGAGGCCATCGCGGACAAACTGTTCGTAAAGACCGCCCCACCACTCACGCGTCTGCGCGCGCGTGAAATCGGGAAACACAGCCGGCCCGGGCCAAACGATGCCGACGAATTCGGACCCGTCCGGATTCTTTGCGAAATGATCACCCGCATGGCCGGAGTCGTATGGCGCGTAGCCCTGGTTCGCCAGGCGCGCAATGTGCAGGTCCGTGATGGTTACCAGGTGGAAGTGCTGCTTGCGAAGATCCGCCACGAATCCGGGGAAATTCGGAAATCGTGCGGGATCGACGGTAAACGGACGATTTTTATACTGGTAGTCGATATCCAGATAAATCACGTCGGAAGGAATCTTGTCCGCACGCAGGCGGTTGGCAATCTCTCGAACCTGCGATTCGGGCGAATAGCTGTAGCGCGACTGCTGGAAACCCAAGGACCAGAGCGGCGGCAGCGGAGGCGTCCCAGTGAGATACGCGTAGCCTTCCACAACCTGCTTGGGCATGGGGCCATAAAGAAAGTAGTAGTCGAGCGCGCCGCCTTCGGATCCGAACGAATAGGTATCCCGCGCGTGCTTGCCGAAATCGAACCACGTGCGCCAGGTATTGTCGAGGAAGATGCCGTACGTGCGGCCTTCGCTGATGCTCAGAAAAAACGGAATGCTCTTATAGAGCGGGTCGGTGGATTCCTGCGGGCCAATATCGGTATTCCAAAGCGTGAACGCTTGATCGCGCCGGTCGAAAGAGCCGGTTTTGTCGCCGAGACCGAAGAAATGCGCGTCCGCGGGCATTTGCTTGTGAACGGAGAATCCCCCGAGTGCGAACTCGGTCGGACGGCCGGGGGCGTCAGCGCAAATGACATTTCCCGCCAGGTCGCGGATTATCAGGCGAAGCGGCGCACGTTCGATGCGCACGTCCAGAACATCGGTCTTGAATCCCACCGAATTTGCATCGCTGACCGGTTGCACCGGAATGGAGTGGCGCCGCGTCAGCGTGGAGACAGCCCATGAAGCGTCTTCTGGAAGCTGCACAGAAGGTGCGATGCGCACACGCAAGATGTCCGGACGCAAGGCCGTGATGCGGAGTGTGGCCGAGCCGGCGCGCACGTCGATCCCGTTCGGCAAAGACGTGGAATCTGTGACCGATTCCAACGTGACGCGGGCCGGCTGTGTCGCCGAAGGAGTTTGAGCAATTGCAAAAGGAGAAATTAAGGCGAGAAGAAAGCCAAGCGGACAGCGGACAAACCGTGAGCGAAGCGAGCGCATGCTCTCAACCTATCAATCTTTGCGAATGATTTCACCACGAAAGGCCGCTTATTTCGGGTGCGGAGTGGGAGGCGAGAGGCGCGCCGGCGAAATGGCCCGCGTGGCCGCGTTCAGCCAATGAATGATGCCGAGTAGTCCCAGAAAGATGGCGACCCCAGAGAACACTGCCGCCGCAAGCACAACAAAAATCATGCTGAACAGCAGCCAGCAAAAAAGCGCTTCCTCGAGTTGATAAAGGGTATTATGCAGCGCAAACAGTGACGCGATTCCGGCGACGCAGACGAAGCACAAGGTGAGCCTCGCATGCAGGACTGAGCGATCCATAGAAGCCCCCGGGAAACAGAGTGGGCGATTATTGCCACGGAGTGCAAGGACCGCACTCACGTGGCCGGGTGATAGCCAACGAGGCAGCCATGGTTCGAATGGCGGCACTCATTTCAATCTGGCAGAAGATATGTGGGTCAGACGAACGCACGTTCGAGCCCCGTGCCCAAATTTAGCCGACGGCTCCCAGCCGCACCGTCCACGGTGCGATTTCCTTCACTCGCAGCAGATCCATGCTGGACCATGGGTCCAACGCCAACCGCGCTTTGATTTCATCGGCACTCTTGGCACGAAGAATCAGCAGCACATCCGTGGTGCCATCCAACGGCCCGCCGAGGAGCACAAACCCTTCCGCATGCAGGCCATTCATGAAGGCGGCGTGAGCGCTCCATTCAGCCTGCTCTTCGAGAGGCAAGGAGGCATCAAACGCAGGGCCTCGCGTTCGAATTACGGCGAAAATTTGCGGCATGCGCTCGCCTTCTTACGCGGCCACGGCCTCCGCCTGCGGAAGTTCGATCCGCCGCGTCCAAAAATAAAATGCCAGGCAGCCGATCGAGAGTACCAGCCCAGCACCAAATTCCGTGGTCACGTAAAGTGTGCGCCCAACGGGCGAAGTCATGCGGTCGAAAATAGCCTGAATGAACAGATTGTGGCTGGCGTGGAGAATGGCTGCCGGCCACAGGCTTCCCGATTTCAGCCGCAGCCAACCCATGATGAAGCTGTCCGCAATCACCATCAGGGTGAAACAGCTTAAGGCATAGGCGGGTTTCGTTCCCGCGTTGTAGTCCGCGAACAACAGCCCGGGATAGTGCCACAGCGCCCAGATGCAACCGGTGAGCACGCAGCCCACGGTGAACCCAACACGACCCACGAGCCTCGGAAACAAAAATCCTCGCCAGCCGATCTCTTCGCCCAGCGCGCTGGAGGTGCTGCGAATCACGCCATAGATCGCATAACACGGAATCGCCAGAAAAAGCGTTGTGGCCCGCGGATGAGTGGGAAATCCAAAAGCCTCCCCCAAAGGAATGGCAAAGCTCTCGAATGCGAAGGAACCGCGAATCAGCGCCCAGGTCGCGAGGTACACGGGCAGAGCATAGAGCACGGGAATCGCATAGCTCCAGGCCACGTAGCGCACGGGCCGCCACTTCCAGCCGAGAGTCGCCGGATCGATCCGAAGGATCCGGCAGGTGGCCAGCGCGGCAAACGCCGGACACCACATGACCATCATCACCGCCATGCCGTTGCCCGCGCCGACGTGGCCCGAGTGCACGATGAGGAAATACGGCAAGCAGGAGAATCCGAAAACGAGCAGCAGATAGATCAGGATTTGTTTTGTAAGCGGGCGCATGGCGACGCATCTTAGCACCAGGTGCGCGGCATCCGGCGACTTTTTTGGAAATTAGAGAACCGTCTAGGGCTTCGAAGGAATGGTCACCGCGGTGCTCGCCACGCACTTCCATGTTCCGCTTTCTTTCACCCACGCATCCACGAACGACGAGCGGTGCACCACAGGCTTCCCATTCTCATTGCTCTTTTCACGATAGACACCGGAAACAATCGCGGTATCCCCAAACATCTGGACGTTGATTTTTTCGTTCACCACCTGCCCAGGCTGATAGTCCGGCGCCTTGATTCCCGCAAGGAAAGCGGCTCGCGACATCAGTACGCCGTCCGAATCGAGCGCCACCATGTTTTTCGAGAGCAGCATCTCCAGCGCGGAAGTGTCCTTATTCTCCAGCGCGTGGTTCCACGCGGTTTCCAGCGCAAGAATGTGTCCGGATTCGTCGGAAGAATCGTTTTGTCCGCGGGCTGCGAAAGCCATTAACGTGAGGCTGCACGCGACAAGAGCAAGAAATTTCGTTTTCATCAGCGCTTTCCCTGGATCAAAGGAGGATGATTGCGACACTTCCAGCTTAGTGGATATTGCGCTGAACCAGGCGGCGGGTTGCTTGCGGGGAACGAAAGAAGCAATTGCCCGAGGGAGAGGCGTGCTACTCGGGTCGATCCGGGTACACAGGCCGCGGAAAGCGCACGTGGACCAGCGCCGCCGCCAATCCCAAAACGAACAAGGCGAGGACGCTGCCTTCGGGTCCGGTGGAAGCACCGGTGAGCCACTTCGGGCCGCGGATTGAGGTGTTCAAGAAATAGCCGACCGCCAAAAGACCGCTGTCCGGCGTGCCGTAGAAAAAAGTCTGTGCCCAATCCCACGCGGCATGATAGCCAAAGGCAAACCAGAGATTGCCGGTGCGGCGCAAGGTGAAACAAAGGAGCAATCCGGTGCCCGCCACTTGCAGAATGCCGACGAACGTCTCGCCGGGATTGGGAATATGCGCGATGGCAAATCCCGCGGATAAGGCGAGCGACGCCGGCCAGAATCGGATGCGCCGCGCCGCGAGATACAGCAAATATCCGCGAAACGTCAGTTCCTCGCCTACCGAAACTCCCAAGAAAGTCAACGCCCAGAGGACCGCATACCGCAAAAACGCGCCGTGTGAAAGCGCTACGGCATTCACTCGAAAATCGCCGGTCACGTAAAGCGGCAGGAGCAGGAAGGATAGCATGGCGAAACCCCAGACGCATCCTTCCCAAAAGCGCCAGCCGAACGCCAGGTTCATCGGCACTCCGTAATGGCCCAGAGAGCGCTTTTGCCGCCGGGAAACCAGCCACGTAGCCAGCACAAGAGCCGCGGCCGACAAAAGTTTGGTGGGCAACTCCACGCCCACCGTCAGGACAGACGTGCCTTCGCCATTGTCGGCGAGCACGCGCGCAAGAATGAGAAAAATGCCGGGAAGAATCAGGCCGACCACGAGCCAGAGGACCAACGCTTTCCGGTCGTGAGCGGTCCATTCCGGGCGGCTTGGCGCATTGAGCGGATCTGCCGGGTCAGGTGGGGCGACGGGATTGGGGGGCGTCGACAAGCTTCAAAATTGGTCAGCGGTTGCCGCCATGACCGGCTTTCTGATGCTCTTCCGGGGCGGCGGCGATTCCCGCGCGGCGAAGTTCTTCGGAATAATATTTGCGGAAGAGCACGTCCCACTCCTCGCTGCCTTCGGGGATTTCCTTCTTCTGGGAAGTAATCCGCTTGCGGACTTCCTGCTCGATCTTTTCTTCCTCGCGCAGCACGTTGGTCATGGTCTGCACCATGTGCTGCCGGATGGTGTCGCGGTCCTCGATGAATTCCACTTCGTTGCTCTGCACCAGCAGGTCCACCACTTGGTGGGAGATGCGTACGATCTTTTCGCGGCTCAATCGCATTCTGTCGGTTCTTTCCTTGTCCGGGCGGCTTATGCCCCCTTTTCCTAAAATCCGTGCTGCGGCGCTTTTAGCGCAAAATCAGCTTGCGGTCGCGCGCGATTTGTCCTTTCACCTTTTTGAACATTTCCTGGTAGGAAATTCCCGCCCGGCGCATTTCATCCTGATGCTGGGTCAGGATGTTGCGCACCTCTTCGTTTACTTTATCTTCGACGGTAATCTCTTCCATCATCCGCAGGCGCACGCGCGCGATCGCGGGCTCGAGATCCTTTTCCTTGATCTCGACCAACTTGTCTTCGACAAGTTTCTTGATCACCTGCGAGGCCATGTGGCCCACATAATCGCGGTTCAGCAGCATGCCAGGGATTTTCCTTTGATGAATAGCAAGACAATGAGTTTACTGGCTGCGCGCAATTTTCGCAAGAAATGCGCCATTCCGCGGCAACTTTCCAGGCCAAGGGCTTTCTGAAAATTGCCGCGGTTCGTTGACGCGTCGCGCCGCTTCCTGTAGCATGAAGGAATGTGAGCAGAGAGGGCGGTTAGCTCAGTTGGTTAGAGCGCCTGCCTTACAAGCAGGAGGTCGCAGGTTCGAGCCCTGCACTGCCCACCATCCGTGAGAAGTATCCACACACCACGGGGACGTAGTTCAGTTGGTTAGAACGCTGCCCTGTCACGGCAGAGGCCGCGGGTTCGAGTCCCGTCGTCCCCGCCATTCCTTCAATGACTTATAGCAAACCCAGGAAAAAATCTGGGTCCGTTTGGGTCCAATAAGCG
>JAJPIE010000023.1 GCA_021324935.1 Acidobacteriota bacterium | reverse complement strand
GTTCTACATCGGACTTCAGCTCGACAGCGTCGAGCGCGGTGAGCAACGGATAGAGCAATTCGTGCACAGAGATGGGTTGGTTGTTTTGCAGGCGCGAGCGGAAGTCTTCGCGCTCCAGCATGCGCGCCAGGCGATAGCGCCCGCAGAGATGAATGATATCCACGGCGGAGAGTTTGCTGAGCCACTCGCTGTTGCAGCGGACTTCGGTTTTGGCGGGATCGAGGATTTTGAAAACTTGCTGGAGATAGGTTTTGGCGTTGGCGTCCACCTGTTCGCGGGTAAGCGGCGGGCGCGTTTCGGAGACGCCCGTGGGATCGCCGATCATGGCGGAGAAGTCGCCGATGAGGAAGACGGCGGTATGGCCCAGGTCCTGAAAATGTTTGAGCTTGCGGAGGACGACGGTGTGGCCGAGATGGAGATCGGGTGCCGTAGGATCGACGCCGAGATAGACGCGGAGCGGCTTGCCGGTTTGCAGCGATTTTTCGAGACTGGCTTTCAGCTCGGGCTCGGGGATGATTTCGGAGACGCCTTTTTTGAGGTAGGCGAGTTGTTCGGCGACGGGTTTGAACGAAGTGGACATGATGGTTCTATTGTCGCGTAAAAGCGCCCGCTGCAGAAAGCGGCCGTGACAAAGGCGGAGTTACGCGGAACGGATGACGCGCCGGCCGGCGATTTTGTAGTTCCCTTCCAGGATAATGTTTACGGCTTCAGTGTAAATCCGGTGTTCCTCTTTGAGGATGCGTTCGGATAGCGTGTGTTCATCGTCGGTGTCGAGGACCGGGACGACGGCCTGCCGGATGATGGGTCCGGCGTCGAGATTTTCGTCCACCAAATGAACGGTGCATCCGGCGAATTTGACGCCGTAGTCGAGGGCCTGCTTCTGCGATTCCAGGCCGGGGAAGGAAGGCAGCAGCGAGGGATGTATGTTGAGGATGCGCTGGGGAAAAGCGGCCACAAAATGGGGAGAAAGCAGGCGCATGTAACCGGCGAGGCAGATGAGATTCACCTTGTATTCCTGGAGGACGGCGACGACCTGGCGATCGTAGGCTTCGCGTTCGAGTCCCTTGGAGGGAATGGCGCGGGCGGGAATGCCGCGCGATTTGGCGCGTTCGAGGCCGGGAGCAGAAGGTTTGTTGCTGATGACGACCGAGATTTCGGCGTTGGGTATGCGTCCGGCGGAGACACTATCGGCGAGGGCTTCGAAATTCGAGCCGCGGCCGCTCAGCAGGACGCCGATACGATGAGTCATAGATACGACAAATTAGCATACGTGGGCGGTGATCCGGAAAAAAGCAATCAGGGATCAGTATCAGTTTTCGGAAACAGTAGAGCGTGGTTGGCGACCCGTATCCCGAAGAGGAAAGTGAGAAGGGCAAGACGCAGAGACATAGGGGGCGCAAAGCTTCGCAGCAAAGCACACAGGCTGAAGCCTGTGCTACAGCTGGACAACCTAAAGGTCTGCCACGACAAAAGAAGGCCGACCGCTTAAAGCCACCCGTACGAGATCAGAGACTCAGGGCGCCGGAATAGATGAGGCGGGCTTTGCCGGTGTCGCCGCGCTCGATGCGGCCAATTTTGAAGAACTTTTCGCGGCGGCGCTTGAGGTCGGCTTCGGCTTCCTTGACGTGGTCGGCAGGGACGATGACGATCATGCCCACGCCCATGTTGAAGGACTGGAGAAGTTCGTCGGTTTCGATCTCGCCGAGTTTCGCGAGGTATTTGAAGATCGGAGGAATCGGCCAGGAATCGAGATCGATGATGGCTTTCACGCCGCTGGGAAGCACGCGCGGAAGATTCCCGGGGATGCCGCCGCCGGTGATGTGCGCGAGAGCAGAGACCCAGTTCTTCGCAAGAAGATTTTTCAGCGCGGGCGAGTAGCAGAGGTGCGGCTTCAAAAGTTCGGCGCCGATTTTGTTCCCAACTTCGGCGACGTAAGTTTCGGGCTTGAGCTTGGCGACTTCGAAGACGAGCTTGCGAGCGAGGGAATATCCGTTGGTGTGGAGACCTGCGGAGGGCAACGCGAGCAGCGTGTCGCCGGGCTTCACGTTTTTTCCGGTGAGGAGGTTTTTGCGCTCGACTATGCCGACGATGAAACCCGCGAGATCGTATTCGCCCGGCTGGTAGAAGCCGGGCATTTCGGCGGTTTCGCCGCCGATGAGCGCGCAGCCGGCTTTGCGGCAGGCGCGGCTCATGCCGTCGACGAGCTGCTCGACAACGCTGGGCTCGAGCTTGCCCATGGCCAGATAGTCGAGGAAGAAAAGCGGCTCGGCGCCCTGGACCAAAATATCGTTGACGCAATGATTGACCAGATCGCCGCCGACGGTGGAATGAACGCCCATGGCCATGGCAATTTTGAGTTTTGTGCCCACGCCATCGGCGCTGGACACCAACACGGGCTCTTTCACTTTTTTGTGGTCGAGGGAAAACAGCGCGCCGAATCCGCCGATTCCGCCGAGAACCGCGGGCGTGAAGGTGCGGCTGGCCAGATGACGGATGCGCTGCTTGGCGTCGTCGGCGACAGCGATATTGACTCCGGCATCGGCGTATTTCATGGTCAACCGCCTTCGTGATTCGATGCGAGCAGCTGGAACAAGCGGTGCGCCTTGCCGGATCAAGAACCCGCGGGGCGGAGGGTGTCCGCGAGGTAGAGGAACACGACGTCGGTCACACTGTGGGCGAACAAAACGACCCGCTTCAGCCCTTCGCAGCCCTCAGGGTAAAAAAGCAGGCCATACAAAAAAGATATCCAGTTGGATTCTAAAACACATGAAACAGTCTGCGCCAGCGGATGGTGCCCGGATGGATGAGCGCATTTCCGTAAGCTAGAAACCTGGCGCCGATGTCGCCGTTCCATGCGTCGCGCGGCGCATCGAGGGACATATAGATGAGCACGGGCGTGCCCAGAATGTCGTCGCGAGGAACACAGCCCCAGTAACGGGAATCGAGAGAATTTTCGCGATTGTCGCCCATGACGAAGTAACAGTCCTTCGGAATTGTGAAGGGCAGGCCGGGAAATGAGCCGATGAGCTGCGACTTGGCGGGCGGATCGCTGCGGCCGATGGTGTAATTTTCCTCCAAGCGTTTGCCGTTGATATAGACACCGCCGTCGTGCACGTCGACGGTTTCTCCGGGCAGGCCGATGACGCGCTTCACATAATCGGGTTGAGCGGGATCGAACGGCGGCTTGAAGATGATGATCTGTTGGCGATGGGGCTCGCGCCAAAGGGGAACGTGAATGTTGGTGAACGGGATGCCTGCGTCGTAGCCAACGCGACTCATGATCAGGTGATCGCCGATGAGCAGAGTGTTTTCCATCGAGCCCGAGGGAATGACGCGGGCCTGGCCCAGGGTGCCGTTGATGAGCATGAAGGCAAGAATCACCCAGAACCAGGCGATAATCTCGCTTTTGATCTTCGCGCTCATGGAAAGTTCGGCTTGCGGCGCCGTGTTTTTCGATTTTGTTTTGACTGCGTCAGCTTTCACGATTCACCTTGGGGACGATTTCTCCTATCTATTGTAGAGCTTATTGGACTTTGTTGGATGATTTCGTTTGGAATGCTGGCCAGCCGCAGGTGGCCGCTACGACTCCCGCTCGACGGTAATAGCTTCGATCGGCCCCATTCCATTGGAAGCAGTTTCACGGACTTCGAGTTGCACGAGGTCAGTGGGGTAAATGCCCGTGTAGCAAGAGGTGCAGAATCGGCCTTCGGTATCGTTGACGGCTTGCTTTAGACCTGCAAGGGAAAGATAACCGAGAGAATCGGCGCCGAGATATTTACAGATTTGTTCGGGCGTGTTGGAAGAGGCGATCAACTCTTCTTTGGTTGGCGTGTCCACCCCATAGTAGCACGGGGAAATCGTCGGAGGGCAACTGATGCGCATGTGAACTTCGGTGGCGCCGGCTTCCCGCATCATGCGCACGAGCTTGCGGCTGGTAGTGCCCCGGACAATGGAATCGTCGACCAGAACAACGCGCTGGCCGGCAATCAGGTTGCGGACAGGATTGAGTTTGAGCTTCACGCCGAAATTGCGGATGGCCTGCGACGGCTCGATGAAGGTGCGGCCGATATAGTGGTTGCGAATCAGGCCCATGCGTAACGGAATTTTGGACTCGAGCGAGTACCCGATGGCAGCCGGAACGCCGGAGTCCGGGATGGGAACTACCATATCGGCTTCGACCGGGTGCTCCTTGGCCAGCGTGCGGCCAAGCATTTCGCGGGAGAGATTGACAGAGCGGCCGAAGATGATGCTGTCGGGGCGGGAAAAGTAAACGTGCTCGAAGATGCAGTATTGTTGTGGCTTTTCCGCTGCGAAGCGGATGGATTCGATGCCGGATTTCGAGATGCGCACCATTTCGCCAGGTTCGACTTCGCGGACGTATTGCGCGTTGAGGAGATCGAAAGCGCAGGTTTCGGATGCGGCCACCCAGGCCTCGCCGCCGTCGGCAGAAGAGGCCCTGCCGAGTACCAGCGGACGGAAGCCGCGGGGATCGCGGACGGCATAAAGTTCATCGGGAGTGAGGACGAGGAGCGAGTAAGCGCCTTCGAGCTGATTGAGCGCGTCGCCAAGTGCGGCCGAGAAGTTTCGGGCCTGTGAGCGGGCGATCAGGTGGACGATGACTTCGGTGTCGCTGTTGGTCTGGAAGATGGAACCGCGATGCTCGAGGCGTCGGCGCCATTCGGCGGCATTGGTGAGATTGCCGTTGTGCGCGACGGCGATTTTGCCCTTGTTGCAATCGATCATGATAGGCTGCGCGTTGAGCAGGGCTTTATCGCCGGCGGTGGAATAACGCGTGTGGCCGATGGCGATGGAGCCGGGAAGTTTCGCCAGCACGGCGGGCGTGAATATTTCTTCGACTTCGCCCATGGCTTTATGGGGGTAGAGGTCGGTGGAGTCGCTGGAGACAATGCCGGCGGATTCCTGGCCGCGATGCTGCAAGGCGTAGAGGCCGAGATAGGCGAGGTTGGCAGCTTCGGGATGGCCGAAAACGCCGAAGACACCGCATTCATCGTGGAAGTGGTCGTCGAAAATGGGAAC
The DNA here is from genome assembly GCA_021324935.1 of Acidobacteriota bacterium. GTDB lineage: Bacteria > Acidobacteriota > Terriglobia > Acidiferrales > UBA7541 > Acidiferrum. Next base: position 101,534 of record JAJPIE010000023.1, on the reverse strand, counting down.
GCAGTTGGTCACTGAACCATCCTAAATCAATTTGTTGCGACTTTGGATCGATTCCAAAGCACAGCCAGCAAGCCTGCAATCGCGGTGGCCAGCATAACCATGTCCGCAACGGGATCGAAACGCCAGCTTAGGTGTATCGATCCGTTTTCAGGAACGACAATCATCTCAATAGCCCACAGGGCTATTGAGATGAGCGCCACGACGGCAGGGGCGCTTGCCCAAGCGTGGCGAGTAAAAAATGCGATGGCGGCTACCGCGCACGTCAGACTCAACGCAATCAAGAACCAATCATCAATCGACATTGATGGGTTCTTTGCTTTCAATCCAAGCAGCCGGAAAAACTCCGCCATGCCATTGCCAAAATCGACCGAAAAACATACAAGCCATCCGCCACAAGCCGAGAGCAGGGCAAAGAAGGAACCCAAAGCGATCGATCGAACCCTAGACTTCAATTTCGGCTCCAGACAAAATCCGTTCCAGCGAGTTGGCCCACGTGTCTCGGAGCGTCGGAACGTCGGAGCCCACCGCGACATGCCCGTTATATTCGATGCGGAAGGAGTTGTCACGGGTGACTTTGCCAATCTGCTGGGCGGTGACGCCGTATTGTCGAGCCGTCGAGAGGGCGGCGGCAAGGTTGCCGGGGGAGACAGACACGAGGGCGCGAGCGCCGCGTTCGTGGAAGAGGGAGAATTCAGCGGGGTCGGTGCCGGTGAGATTCACCACTGCACCCAAGGAAAAAGCGGGTTCCTCGCCGCGCGGACTCCGCTCGGAATGACAGTTTGATTGTTGATTGCTCAACGAGGCGAAGCAGGATTCTGCTAGGGCTACCGCAAGCCCGCCGTCGCTGAGGTCGTGGGCGGAGTTTACGGTGCTCGCAGCGGCGAGGGCGACGAGGCAATCCTGGAGTCGCTTTTCGGCAGCGAGGTCAATGGCAGGAGGCTCTCCGGCGACAATGCCCGCAACGACCTTGGAATATTCCGACGATGAAAATTCGCGCGCGATTTCAGAAGTGGCGAGTGGCGAGTGGCGAGTGACGAGCGAAGAAGTAGAGGGAGTGAGTGAAACGGAAGCGCTTTGCCCCGGTTCCTCGACTGCGCGCCGAAGAGGAGAGTCAGCGCTTCGCTCAGAATGACCTTCGGAGGAACCGCTGCCATCGAGGAGAAGGATTGCGTCGCCATCATTGCGGAACGCGATTTTCAAGAGTTTGGAATCGTCGTCGAGAATGCCTAGGATTCCGATCACCGGCGTCGGATAGATCGATTTGCCGAGGGTTTCGTTGTAGAAGCTGACGTTGCCGCCGGTGATGGGTGTGCCGAGGGCCGTGCAGGCTTCGCCGAGACCATCAATGGCTTGGGAGAACTGCCACATCACCTCGGGCTTTTCCGGGCTGCCAAAATTCAGGCAGTTTGTGGCGGCGATGGGACGCGCGCCGGAAGCGGCGACGTTGCGCGCGGCTTCGGCGACGGCATGCATCGCGCCGAGTTTGGGGTTCAGATAGCACCAGCGGCCGTTGCAGTCGGTGGAGAGCGCGAGAGCGCGCATCACGCGATTTTTTTCGGATTCCTTGATACGCACGACCGCGGCATCGCTGGCGCCGGGCCCGGCGAGCGTGTTGGTGCGAACGCTCGTGTCGTATTGCTCGGTGATCCAGTGCTTCGAGGCGATGGTAGGCGAAGCGAGCAACTTTTTGAAATTGCCGGTGAGGCCGGTTTTTTCTGGCGCGAAGCGGAACCAGTCTTTTTCGGATTCGACGCGCCGGGCGGGAGCGGCGATGGGGCGATTGTAAACGGGGCCCTCTTCAGCAAGCGGATGCGCGGGAATTTGCGCCGCGATCTGGCCATGGTTCTTGACCGTGGCCATGCCGCCGTCGGTGACTGTGCCGACCACGACGGCGTCGAGACCCCACTTTTTGAAAACGTTGAGGACTTCGCGCTCGCGGCCCTTTTCGGCGACCAGGAGCATGCGCTCCTGCGATTCGCTGAGCATGATTTCGTAGGGCGTCATGCCGGATTCGCGCTGCGGCACCTTGGCGAGATCGATTTCGATGCCGGTGCCGCCGCGCGAAGCCATCTCCACGGTGGAGCAGGTGAGGCCGGCGGCGCCCATGTCCTGAATGGCAACGATCGCGCCAGTCTTCATGGCTTCGAGGCAAGCTTCTAGAAGAAGCTTTTCGACGAAGGGATCGCCGACCTGCACGTTGGGGCGCTTCTGCTGGTACTCTTCGGTGAATTCGGCGGAGGCGAGAAGCGAAGCACCGTGAATGCCGTCGCGTCCGGTTTTTGCCCCCACATAAATGACCGGATTGCCGACGCCCTTGGCTTTGGCGAGGAAGATATCTTCCTTGCGGGCGATCCCGAGGGCCAGTGCGTTGACCAGTGGATTCTGCGAATAGCAGGGCTCGAAGACGACTTCACCGCCGACCGTCGGCACTCCAAAGCAATTTCCGTAGTGAGCAATCCCCCGAATAACGCCATCCAAGATTCGACGATTCGCCGCGTGCTCCGGCGTAGCTTCCGGTTTTTTCTCGCCACTCGCTTGCCCCGAGTCTTCCCGCGGTGCCACTCGTTCACCCCGAGCGGAAGCGAGGGGCCACTCGCCACTACGAATTTCCCCGAAGCGCAATGAGTCGAGCACCGCGATCGGCCTGGCGCCCATGGTGAAGATGTCGCGGAGGATGCCGCCAACGCCGGTGGTGGCTCCCTGGAAGGGTTCCACGTAGCTGGGATGATTGTGCGATTCGATTTTGAAGGCGGCGACAAGGCCGTCGCCGATGTCCACGACGCCAGCATTTTCGCCAGGGCCCTGGACGACGAGTTTGCCGCGCGTGGGCAGGCGCTTGAGATGGACCTTGCTGGATTTATAGGAGCAGTGCTCGCTCCACATCACGGAGAAGATGCCGAGCTCGGTGATGTTGGGGTCGCGGCCGAGGATTTGCTGGATACGGGCGTATTCCTCGCGCGTGACGCCGTGTTCGGCGGCGATTTCGGGAGTGACTTTGATTTCGGTGGGTGCGGTGGCCATTTTGTTCAAGGTGTCTCAATAACTGTCAGCTAAATCGACCAAACAGCACAGAATATCCTAGTGCGAGAAATCCGAGCACGAAGCACGCAAGTCCCGAAAATCCGCAGCTGAGCACAATGGCATATCTGGTACGAGAGTAGCTCTTTGGATCATGCAGATAAGCTTCGTACCAAATGGTGAGTAATGCCATGAAAAGCACCAAGTAGAGAACTGAAAATATTTCCCAAACGATAGGAAACGCAAGTACCAATTGGACCGAGTAGAGACTGGGGTGCTGACTCCCAGACGTGTAACCGACATAGGCGGAGAATACTGTAAGTGCGGCGGCCGAAAATCCGAGCACGGTTTTCGCGAGTCAATGAAGCGCTCATGCAGTGCATCAAACGTGCGGCCTTCTCGATTGAGTGGCTTCTGGAGGGATTGGTTCTTAGGGTTGTCTTGAACGTCCATGTAATAAGGTCCTTGCTCAAGGGCCCCCAGATACAAAGTAAGAATGCTGAGAAACAGAATGACAGCCGCGGCAATCGCTAGTGCCACTCGACACCCAACAGTTGGCAAACAAATCGCTAGACAGGTCTGGCAATGAAGTCTCACGCGGTGGCCTTGGCGGCGCCGACCAGGGCTTCGACCATGGAGCGAAAGATGACCAGTCCGTCCTCGGAGTCGAGCGCGGCTTCCACGGCGCGTTCGGGATGCGGCATCAGGCCGGCGACGTTGCGTTCGCGATTGCAGATGCCGGCGATATTTGCCATGGAGCCGTTGGGATTGCCCGCGGCGTCATCCTTGCCGTCAGGAGTTGTGTAGCGGAACAAAACTTGGTGATTTTTCTCGAGATCGGCGATCGTGGCTTCTTCGCAATTGTAGTTGCCGTCGCTATGGGCAATCGGGATACGGAGAATCTGGCCCTTTTTCGCGGCGTTGGTGAAGGGCGAATTCGTTTCTTCGACGCGGATGTGCACGTGGCGGCAGATGAAGCGCAGGCCGGAGTTGCGCATCATGGCTCCGGGAAGCAAACCCGCTTCGAGAAGAATCTGGAAGCCGTTGCAGATGCCGAGCACAAGGCCGCCGGACCTGGCGAACTTGGCGACGGAGCTCATCACCGGAGAAAAGCGCGCGATGGCGCCGGTGCGAAGATAGTCGCCGTAGGAGAAGCCGCCGGGCAGGATGATGGCGTCGCAATCGTGAAGATTTTCCGATTGATGCCAGATGAATTCGACGGGTTTTTGCAGGACGTGGCCGATGGCGTGGAAGGCGTCGTGATCGCAGTTGGATCCCGGAAAGACTACGACTCCGAATTTCATGGAACACCTCCGGGTAATTTCAGGGAATTTTTATTTTAGCATAGAAGAAGAGAACCTAACGCAGAGGCGCAGAACACGCAGGGAAAACTTGTGGGGAGATCGTCGCAGAAATAGTTGTATGCGCCGCATGGTAGCGCCGCCATCTTGTTTACCCTGAGCTTCGAAGGGGCGGCGAGGGTGCCGAAGTTGCCCCTTTTGCAGATACACGCTTGCCTGCTGGAAGCAGTCGCCACTTGTGACTCGGGTTAGCGGCGTTTTTTGCGCATGGATTTTTTCGGAGCGTGGTGGTTGTGGCCGCCGAGCTCGCGGCGCTTCTTGGAGGCCCAGCCGGGTTTGTTGGCCTGGCGGCCGCGGCCGATGCCCAGCGCATCCGGCGGAACGTTCTCTGTGATGACCGAGCCTGCGGCAATGTAGGCGCCGTCGCCAAGCTTGACGGGCGCAACCAGGACGGAATCGCTGCCGACGAAGACGCGGTTGCCGATATGGGTGGGATGCTTCGCGAACCCGTCGTAATTGCAGGTGATGGTGCCGGCGCCAATATTGGACTTGCTGCCGATTTTCGTGTCCCCGATATAGGAAAGATGCGGCGCCTTGCTGCCCTCGCCGAGGGTGCTCTTCTTGAGTTCGACGAAGTTGCCGACCTTGGAGCCTTTCAAAAGATGCGACTCGGGGCGGAGGCGGGCGAACGGACCGATAACGACTTCGGATTCGATGCGGCTTTGCGTGAAAACGCAGTGGGCTTCGACGACGATATCGTCGGCGAGCATCATGTCGTGGAGGACACTGCCGGTACGGATGATGCAGCGCGTGCCAATTTTTGTTTTACCGAGGAGTTGGACACAGGGCTCGAGGATGGTGTCTTCGCCGATGGTGACATCGGGATCGACGACGACGGTTTCGGGAAGCTGGATGGTGACTCCGTCGCGCATGAGCTGCTCCCGTTTCCATTCGCGGAAAGTGCGATCGACACCCGCAAGATCGGCGCGGGTGTTGCAGCCAAGCGCTTCCCGAGGATCGGCGGCGATTTCGGCGAGCACGGTTTCGCCCTTGGAGTTGAGGATGGAGATGGCGTCGGTGAGATAGAGCTCGCGATGCTTGTTATCGGGCTTCACCTGGGCCAGCGCGGGCCAGAGTTTGGCGCAGGTGAAACAGTAGATGCTGGAATTGATTTCGTTCAGTTCGCGCTGCTCGGCCGTGAGCTGCGATTCCTCGACGATGGCAGCGACCGTGTCACCGGATTTGCGCAGGATGCGGCCATAGCCGGAAGGATCGGCCAGAACCGCTGTGAGAATGGTGGCCGCGGCGTTGCCGGATTTGTGCTTCTGGATCAGCGCGCGCAGTGTTTCGGTCCGGATAAGCGGCGCGTCGCCGGGAAGGACGAGGACATATTTGGCGCTGCCAATGGCTCGCTTGGAGACCAGCAATGCGTGCCCAGTGCCGCTTTGCGGCTGCTGGAGAACCGTTTCGACGCCAAGATGTGCCACGGCCGCAGAAACTTGTTCCGCCTGATGGCCAACGACGGCGATGATCTTTTTGGCGTGCAACGGCAGGCAGGCGCGGACCACATGGTTCACGATCGGGCGGCCGCCGGCGTGATGGAGAACCTTCGCAAGGCTGGACTTCAGGCGGGTGCCCTTGCCCGCGGCGAGAATGAGGACAACGAGGTCTCTGTTGGACATGGTGAAAGCATTGTCCATGGGGAGAGGAGTTTTGACAATGCGGCGGGGTAGGACCTTCCGTAGGGATCAGTCGGCGGCGGTGGCGGTTTCCGGGGTGGCAGGGCTGTTCTCGTGAGCCTGCGGATCGCTCGTTGTGATTTCCCAGGCGGCACGGTCGGCGAGCAGGCGGCTGACCAGTTGCGTGTGCAGCGAGTGGCCGGCTTTGCGGGCTTCGACTCGGCCGAGCAGAGGAAGGCCAACGAGGGCGAGGTCGCCGATCAGATCTAGCGCCTTGTGACGGCCAAACTCATCGAAATAACGCAGGGGGCCATTCATGACACCATCTTTGGTGAGAACGATGGCGTTCTCCAGCGAGCCGCCGCGAATCAGCCCCATGGCGCGAAGAGGCTCAATATCCGATTCAAAGCAGAATGTTCGCGCGCGGGAAAGTATCTGGCGGAAATTTTCCGGATTGACAACCATTTCAACTTCCTGCTGACCGACAAGGGGATGCGGGAAATCGACGTAACAGCGCACGCGAAATTCATCGGCGGGATAGATCCCGATGCGCCTGCCGTCTTCGACCACTTCGACGGGCTTGAGGACTTTGAGGAAGCGGCGCTTGCGGCGGAGGCGGCGAATGCCGGCCTGATCGAGCAACTGCATGAAAGGCTCGGCGGAGCCGTCGAGGATTGGAATTTCGATGTTATCGATATCGATGAACACATTGTCAATGCCGCAGGAGTAGGTGGCCGCTAAAAGGTGTTCGGTGGTGGAGAGAAGAACGCTTTGCTTCATCAAGCTGGTGGCATAGCTGACGCGCGCGACGTTCTGACCGTGCGCTTCGATGGCAAAGTTGTCCAGGTCCACGCGGCGGAAGACTATGCCGGTATCCGGCGGTGCCGGAAGGAAGCGGAGATGCGTATGAACACCCGTATGGAGACCAATGCCCTCTGTATTAACCGCACGGTGGATGGTGCATTGGAACATAAATGTAGATTTAAGCAGAGAAGCACATTGGAAGCCAAACAAAATAAAACTTGTCTTTTTTTATCAGTAACTTACAAGCACTACGGATGGCAAGATTTTGTTCCGTGTGGCAAACATACAACAAATTCATGGAATCACGTGGCTGTATCGCGTCTCGTAAGGGGCGTTGACGCTCGGCGAACAGGAATCCAAGTCCGGGTTCGGTGCGTCCTATCGGGAGTGGTATAATTGCGAAATTGCTTCGGGCAAGGACGGTGCCGGATGAATCGTTTGACGCGCTTGGGAATCCTGGGAATTTCCGTTCTGATCGTGGGCTGGGTGGGCATCGGGCACGTGCTCGGGCGCACGACGAGCGACGGGAATGCCTATAAGTCGCTGGTGGTGTACAGCGAAGTGCTGCAGAAGATCCAGAACGACTATGTCGACGAGCCGAATATGCACCTGGTGACCGTGGGTTCCCTGCACGGCTTGCTGGAATCGCTGGATTCCGAATCGAGCTACTTGACCCCGCGCGAATACACCGAATACAAGCAAAAAACCGCGAATCCCGGCCCTGGCGAGACGGGACTGAATTTGAGCAAGCGATTCGGCTACATCATCGTGACTTCGGTCCTGCCGGACAGCCCTGCCGATAAAGTTGGCTTGCACAGCGGCGATATTCTGGAGTCGGTTGCGGGATTTACGACCCGGGAAATGTCCGTGGGACAAGCGAAGAATCTGATGGCCGGTCAGCCGGGAACAAGCGTCAAGGTAGGCGTCATCCGCCGCGGAAAGACGGATCCGGAAGAATTGGACATGGTGCGCGAAAGGATCCCGGAGCCAAATCTGGTCACACAGAAAGTGGACAGCGAGACGCTGGCGATTCGTTTTCCGACCCTGGACGCCGGCCGCAAGGATGAAGTGAAGGCCAAACTGCTGGAAGCGGAAAAGCAGGGCGTGAGCCGCGTGATTCTGGATGTCCGCGGTTGCGGTCGCGGGCCGGTATCCGAAGCCATTGAGATTGCGAAGCTGTTTGTGCTTTCCGGCACGCTGACTAGGCTGCAGGGCCAGACGCTTCCGGAACAGACCTTTTCGGCTGACCCCAGCAAAGTGATTTGGAAGGGGCCGGTTTCGGTGCTGATGGACGGAACCACGACCGGGGCCGCGGAAGTGCTGGCAGCGGCAGTTGCAAATACGAAGCGTGGCAGCCTGGTGGGCGATCGCACGTTTGGCCTGGCTTCCGAGCAGAAGTTGATCTCGCTGGATGACGGAGCCGCCATTATTTTGACCGTGGGCAACTATTTCAACGCCGACGGAAAGTCGATTCTCGAAGAAGGCGTTGCGCCAACCGATGTTGTTCGCGTGGCCTCTGCCGGCGACGGCGATGACGGCGAAGATGTGGAGACCACAGGTCCTCAAAAGGAACCGGCGCCCGGACCGCGGCCGCTCTCTGCGGATGACCCGGTCCTGCAAAAGGCCCTGCAAATCCTGAAGACTCCCGAAAAGAAGGCCGCTTAAGTCCCGCGTGGGCAGCAATCAAACCAGGACAGCACGAAATCTGCTCCTTTTCCTTGGTTTTTGCGTTGGGGCGCTGCTGATTTTGGCGGCAGGCTGCGACAATCTCACCTCGAAATTTCATTCTCTGAAAAAATCCGTCCTCCGAAAAAAAGAACAACCACCAAGCCGGGCGCCGGGGCACTCCAATGGAGGCCCCAAAATGGCGATCATTCTGGATGATCTGGGCAGCGACCCGCAGGCAGCTGAGGCTATTTTTGCGCTCCGCGAACGCCTGACGGTTTCCGTGCTGCCGTTTCACGCACATTCAACCGAAATTGCCGAGGAGGCCAAGCAACACGGGTTCGAGGTAATGCTGCACATGCCGATGCAGGCCGTGGGAAACGAATTACCGGAACCCCGACAACTGCACGGTGAAATGACACAGGCTGAGGTTGCACAAGAACTGGGCGCGATGCTTGCGAATGTGCCGGCGGCATCAGGCGTGAACAATCACGAAGGATCGCAAGCAACGGCGGATGCCAGGTTGATGACTGAGTTGATGCCGCTGCTGAAACAGAGATCACTCTATTTCATCGATAGCCGGACGACCGCGGCAACGGTGGCGTTTGAGGCGGCGCAGCGGGCGGGACTCCGATGCGGCTTCCGCAACGTGCCGTTCCTGGATGATGTGGAGGACGTGGGGGCGATTCGCAAGCAACTGGAACTCGCGATTCAAGGGGCGCAGGAAAAAGGCAGGGCGATCGCCATCGGGCATCCCCACAAGGAAACGCTGGAGGCTCTGCGGGAAATGCTACCGAAGGCGGAAGCGCGAGGCGTGCATCTGGTGTTTGTTTCCGAATTGCTGAAGCAGTAGCGCCGAAACCGCGAACGAATTGGGCACTACCAGACGGTCCGAAGCAACTTGCAGGCGCGGATTCGCTCGTCTTTCGTGATCAGGGTCATGCCCTCCGCCAGAGCCGTGGCGCCGATAAGACGGTCGCAAGGATCGCTGGGAAAGTCCATGGGAAACTGATTGGCGAGGGCCGCAATTTTGGAGCTAACCGGGAGAACTGCGGTCCGGGAAGAGGCCTTTTCAAGAATACTTTCCGGCGTCCCGGGCATTTGCACCCGCCCATGTGTAACCAACCAGCCTAGCTCCCAAAGAGACATGGCGGAGATGGCGACCCCCTCGACCCGGTATGCCCGGCGGATGGCGGAAGCCGCCGGCCTTGACAGTTTGCCGGGATCGGAAGCCAGCCAGGCAAGCACATGGGTGTCGAGAAGAATCAATCGCGCTCAGCCTCCCAATCGGGAATGGGAGACTCGATGTCCCCCAGGATTTTGAGTTCGCCCCTTAGGAAACCGAAGATGTCATCCTGTTTCGTGCGCCGAATGGGAACCACCTTGACGATGGGGGCGCCGCGTTTCGTGACGACGACCGGTTGGCCGGTCGCGTGCACCTGCTTCATGACAGCCAGGCACCGCGCCTTAAAAGCGCCAGCAGCCATTCGTTTCATGGACAGACCCTCCCGACTATGGTCATTTTAACATGACTATCACATTTGCAAGGAGATTTCGCGGAACTTCGTGCGTGAAAGAAACGCGTGGAGCGCCCGCTTCAGGCGGCGCGTTCGGCCAACACCGCGGGCGAATCCGGGGACTTTTCCCGCTTGGGGAAGAGCCACATAACGACGAGGAATTGCAGGGCCATGGTGAGGAAGCAAAAGGCACTTCCCTCAGGGCCAACGCTCGCGCCGGTGAGCCACTTTGGACCGTGGAGCAGGGCATTGGAAAGATGACCTTGCATCACGGTGCCGCTGTTGGGGACAGAGAAAAGGAATGTTTCGCCCCAATCGAAGCTGGCGTGGAGGCCGACGGCATACCATAGATTGCCCGTGCGAGACAGCGTGAACACAAAGAGCAAGCCGATGATGACGACGCTGGCTGCACCGACAAGGCCTTCGCCGGGATTCCCAAGATGCGCTGCGCCGAATCCAACCGACAGGAGAATTCCAGAGGCCCAAAAACCAATCCCATCGCCCAGCGTGTACTGAACATAACCACGAAACATGAATTCTTCGAAGAGACCCACGAAAGTGAATAGAACCAGGTGAATGAGACCCCATTTCAGGATTCCTGCGGGAGGCAATGCCAGATTGCCAAAGGAATAGCCGCCGAAGGCGGCAATGAGGCCGATCAGGAGGGAGATTTCCAAAAGTCCAAATAGCATGCCGAGCCAGAAATTCCTCCCGAAAAGGCCCGCGGCGGGCAGGCCATAGACTCCGGGGGAGCGCCTCTCGATACGCGACATTATCAGGGCGCATCCGAACAAAACGGCAAAGCCAAGAAATTCCTGCAACATCATTTGTGGCGGCGTGGGGAATGTGTGAGTTGGCGGATGAATGCGCCGCGCAATCACATTGATTGCACCGCTGAACAGGACTACCAGGATAATGTAAACGAGAAGACGCCACCCGGCACGCAATCCATTTTCATTGAAGAAGACCACGTTTCGGTGCGGCGGATGATGCACCTCGGCCGAGAGTTGTCCAGCGAGGTCCGCGCCTTGGGTTGAGCTGAGATTGTCCACAATGGCTCCTTGCGAGCAAGTATGACGTTACGCCTACAGGAAAGAAGGCCTGGCCGAGCGGTATGCGAAACCAGGCGGGGCTGCAGGTATATACGGCTTTTCGCAGAAAAAGGTTGCACGTGGAAACACAGAGGGATTATAACCAGCTTAAAACGCTTTGTCGGTTAGGAGTTCTCGGCTTATAGGAGGGACTTTGCCCGGAAATTCCTTCAGAAGCACGCTGATCGCCGGCCGGCTGTCCCTGGATTTTGCCAACTTGATTCCGGAAGCGCACGACGTCTCTTGGCAGGAGTTTGTGGAATTTCTGGTGGACTCGCGCGTGGTGAGCCGCGAACGAGGGCTCAAACTGGATACGCTAGCGCGGAGCGAGCCAGGGGCGGTGGACGCCGTCCTCCTGAAGGTGCGACGCCTTCGCGAGTGCTTGCGGGCGATTTTTGGCGCCATGGCGGGACGCGGAGAATTCCCGAAAGGGTGGGTCACGCCGATCAATGAGATTCTGCGTGTGACCGAAGGGCACGACGAGTTGGTGGCCCTGGAGGGGGGCTGGCGCCTGGAATTTATTGCGCGGGAGAGCGGTCTGGAATGGCTGCTGGCCGCGGTCGCGCGTTCGGCGGCGGAATTGATTGTTGAGGGAGCAGCGGCGCCGGTGAAGCGCTGCGCAAGTCCCGAATGCCGGCTGTTTTTTTACGACGAATCGCGGACTCGCCAGAGGCGGTGGTGTTCGATGGCGGTGTGCGGAAATCGGCACAAAGTGGCGGCGTTTTTGCGAAGGAAGAAACAAGCGCGCTAGTGCGGAGCGGCTGTGGGGCTAGCATCCGGCGAAGTTGCCGGATGCTGCTGCGCGGGCTGGAAATCGTGTGCGAAGCGCAGACGATCGTTGAGCGGCGGATGGGAGTAGAGCCAGAAAACGATGAACTTGGGCGGGTTGGGATCCTCGAGGTCTTCTTCCCCGAGAACCTGGAATGAATGAGCGGCGACTTCGTTGGCATTGGGAATGATGCCCTGGATGAGTTCGAGGCCGTAGCCGTCGGCGGCGTGCTCGACGTGGCGGCTAAAGGCGTTGCCGATGGGCTCGCCGAAGAAATCCATCAAACTGAAGATCACAAGCAAGATACCCAGCGCCGCCCAATCGGCCTGGCCGCGAACTCTCCACACGCTGCCCCAGCGAGCGATTGCCATCTGCAGCAGGCGATAAGCCAGATACAGCGCTAGAAAAAGCATCCCCAGGAAAAATGCGAAGCCCTTCACGACGTGGCCGCGTACGTAGTGTCCCATTTCGTGGCTGACGATGTAGAGAAGCTCGTCCGGCGAGGTTTTGCGGATGGAGGTGTCCCAGATGACGATGCGTTTGGAAGCTCCCAGGCCGGTGACGTAAGCGTTGATCGCATTGGTTTTCGCGCTGGCTTGCATCAAGAACATGCGATCGGGAGGAATCGGTATGCCGGCATGCTGGGCAAGCTTGCCGATGGACTGCACAAGTTGCGGATATTGATTTTCGAGCGGAGTGAATTTGTTGAAAAGCGGGTCGATATACAGCGGGGTCAGGAAGACGAGGAAGGTGGCAAGCGGGATAGCACCGAGCCAGGCGTAGAACCACCAGGCACGGGGCTTGCGGCGAATCAGTCCGAAGAGGCAGAAGATGATGACGACCGCGAATGCGATCGTGAGGAGCTGCGCTTTGCTCCAATCCCAGAACCAGGAGTCCCAGGGTTGCACGGATTGTTGAAAGGCCAGGGAGAGATGATGCTAGTAGATACGAATGGGCAACTCCGAGAGCGCAAGCAGGCCAAACACCAGCGGGACGAACGTGACGGCCTGCAGGAAGCGATACTTCGCATGGGATTCGGCGAAGTCGCGAATTCGGGCTATGGCGTGGGACCTTAAAAGAATGAGCAGAACCGCAAGGTTCCAGAAAACAGAAAGAAAATACAGCCGGTAGCCGGCGCGAGAATAAGCCACAGCCTTTTTGTATTTTTCCGGCGAGAGGCGATAGTTGGACGTGGGGGATCGCGCGGGCGCAGAACTTGTGGTCGATTGAGATGGCGATGGGGGAGAGGTTTTCTGGGAAGTAAATGAGGCGCCACTGTTGCCAATGAACAGGCAAAGGCCTGCGAACAAGCAGAGCCCTCGGAACCCAGCGCTCATTTGTAAGGCTTGCCGCATGGGAAGAGTATAGCGGCGCTCGGCAAACGCGGGGGCTTTAGGATTTGCAGATTGGCGGCAGGGCTCGACAGGGAAATTGTGCCGGGGAGACCATGGGCGTATCCTGCGGTTTAGCGGCCCAATCGAGGCAGGAGGCGGAGTATGGGGAAGGCGAAAACGGCGTGCGTCTCCGTAATCTTTCTTGGCGCATTTCTGGCGGGCGTGCCCCGGGCGAAAGCGCAGAATCAGCAGCAGGAATCCGTTGCCGAGGCGGCAAGGCGAGCGCGCGAACAGAAAAAAGAAGCTGCGAAACCCGCAACCGTAATCACGAACGATACGCTCGAGCCGCCCCAACCCGCGGGTCCGGCTACACCGGCGGCGCCGACCGGCACGAACGCGCCGGCAGTTCCGGCAACGATGGAAGTGACCACGGGAGCCGCTTCCGACGGGGCACGGCAAGCCGCGGAATCGTCCCAGGCCCCCGCGGGCGGCGAAGCACCGGAAGAAGCGGGCCCCAGCGATGCGGATCTGAAAGCCTTGAAGGAACAGATTGCTGCGAAGCAGGAGGAAGTGGACCTGGCACAGCGGGCGCTTGCGCTCGCAAATGACGATTTCTATTCGCGCCCGGACTTTTCCCAGGACGACGCAGGCAAAGCGAAACTCGATGCGATGAAGGCGGATGTTGCGCAGAAGCAGGAGGAGCTGGCGCAACTCAAAGCCAAGTTGCCGGCAACTGCCTCCTCTGCCTCGGGTCAGGAACAAAAGCCGGCCGAAAGCGCCGCGCAACCCCAGGATCAGTCTCAGCAGCAACCCCAGCCGCAACCGGAACAGCAGCAGCCACAACCCTAAGGCATTTCCGAAGCTCTAAAGCGACATTCCCAATCTGTGCCACCGGAATTCCGCATCAGTATGTCTCTGCAAAAAACGTTCCGTTTTCCACAGAATTGGTGAGAAACCACTAGGTATTGGGGTGATTTCCCATTGACACCACAGTCGCAACGAGAAAGAATTCAGGCGTCCGCTCGGTCGATTCGTTGAATCTCTTGCCGCTCAAGGAGCTCGCCGGAAAAGAGTGAGTAAGCGGCTGCTGGGGGAGTTCAGAATGACCATCATGCCGGGCTCCACGGTTCAGTGTGTCAATCCACATTGTGAAGTGAAGGGCAATTGGATGAGGGCGGAGGCGGTTGGCTCCGGCCACTGCCCGCTGTGTGGCGAAGCGTTGCGGCATGTGCCGCCGCCCTTAATGCCGAGATTGCGGTTTCGTCCAAGAGTTGCAGCGCCGCGACCACCCATGCGTCCCCGCTAGCGGCATGCCAGCGGCGCGTTTCTCCGCTCTCTACGAGAGAGACCCGCCTGCAGCAAAGGGCCGGAGGCGCCTGCCTCCGGCCCTTTGTGTGTTGGGATTGACAAGAGTTTCCCCAACTACAGAGTTCGCCGATCAAAGTAGTCCAAGCACAACTCTTGATGATTAGCCGGGGAGCGAGGCTGGGTGCTCAGTCGGTTGCATCGTGGGTTGCGGCTGCTGTTGCAGCAGAATCCGGAAAGCAAGTACGTGCGTAATAAACAACAGTGGCACAACCAGAGTCGAAAGGAAGTATGCGGCTCCTAACTGCCCGGCGAGCAGTCCGGCGCGGTTGGCCTGGTAAAAAGCGTTCAGGAGGTCAGCGAAGCCCCAGAGGCTGAAAACCCATGTGGTGGCAATGCCTGCCGCACTGGGAAGTAACACGAGCGAAAGCAGCGCGAGTATCGCCGCAAGGATGTCCCCGTAGGCCGCGCGATGCGCGAAGGAAGAAGGCAGGTCCGGCGACACGAAGCCTGGGACTAGCATGGCGAGCCCGACGAAGCGGAAACTGTGCAGGACGAGCAAAGGGCGCAAGGCTTCCACGCGTGACCGAGCGCAAAGTCCCGGCCAGATATATCGCGCGCTGACGATGCCCCAGGCGATGAGGCTAAAAGCGATGCTCATGAAAAACCAGATCATTTGTTGTTGCACGACGAATTTCATCGCTTCAAGTTTCCAGCCATGGAGGCGGCATTGTCACTGCTGCGCCGCTTGGGCCATCAGTGCCTTTAGCGGCATCAAAGGTCCGACGGGAATGTACTCGTCATCCATCCAATTCGCCTTGCCGAGCGGCAGCGTTTCCATGATCGCTCGCGCCTCTTCCTCGGTCTTCGCGTCGACCAGGAAAACGACTCCTTTGCCATCACCGCGCGAGTACCACTCGCGGATTTTCCCGTCGAAATAGAGCTTGACCGTCGCCCGAATTTCGGCCGGGATGACGTCCATGAGCTGCGCAGGAGTGACACCCTTCTTGGGAGTCTGCATGACCAGCACCGCGGTTGTTTTTGGTATAGCCACGCTGGGCACGCCGGAATCGCCCCCGGCCGGTGTTTGTGAGAGAAGCAACGGGAAGCACTGCCATGAGAAATGGGATGATAACTTTCATCGGTTATCCTTTCGGCTCAGTTTGGTTCGTCCCACCCGCTTCGCCCAATAGCGTACGACCGTACTCTATTGCGCGAGAATTTTTATTGCCCAACGAAGGCCTGGATAAAGAACTTCCGCGCCTCCGTCAGCAGCCGCTCCCGCTCTTCTGGCGCAGAAATCATCCGCGCCCTCGTCAACACCCCTGCCATGCTCGGAAACAAAACGCTGAACTTTGCCAGTTTTTCTTCTCGTGTCTCGCCAGGGACGAATGGCATAAGCCGACCGCGATAGGCGTCTAGCAGCGCCTCCACCCGTTTCCGTACGGACAACGGTTTTCGGGCGAGTTCCGGCGCGAGGGCGGCAAGCACACAACCGGACCCCGTGGAATTCGCGTGGGCCACGCTTAGATAGCGCTCGATGACGGCCCGCAAAGCCTGGCCTTCGGGCGCGGATTGGGCGGCTTCCACCGCGCCTGTGGCCGTCTCGTCCAGTGCTCGCGCCACCGCTGCGACGAACAAATCGTCCTTGCTCTTAAAATGCCGGTAGAAGCCCCCTTTGCTGAGGCCTGCCTTTTTCATCACGGTGCCGATGCCGCTGGTGTCCCCGCCGTGCTCCCGGAAGGATCGTGCGGCCACAGAGAGGATCTTCTCGTGGTTTTGCGCTTTATGTGCCGCAGAGTATCGCATGGCTTAAGCGTACGACCGTACTCTATGCTCGCCAACAGCTAACTTCATCCCACGAACGTCCACCGTCACCACGAAAAATACCGTTTGAATAGAAAAATGAAAAAGGCCGGAAGCTGCTCGCATCCGGACTTCGGATTGGGGGCTGAACGAAGCTCAGAAACAAGGTCCAAAAAGCCGCACCTGATTGCCGTGCAAGTTCAGGATTCGGCAAGGCCCTTTTCGAGGAGTTCCTCGTCGCTGAGCCAGAGGTCGGGAATGTTCGCGGAGCCAAGGCGCAGGATATCTTCGAGGGCCCCGCGGACTTCGCGCAGGCGAAAATCCACGCCGACTTTTTCAAGCAGGTCGATCAAGGCCTGTGCGCCCTCGGCAAGCATGGGCTTCGGCCGGATTCCCGTGCGCGCGATGTGGTGGTAGGAAACGATGTAGAAGGCATTGAGGCCGGAGCCGTGGCGCACGATGTGCAAAAAGCCACGGGCCTTCAGGGCTTCTCTTACCTGCCTGGTTGCGACCGCCGTGCCGGTCGGGAGTGCGCTCATCGCGGGTTCTCCTGTCCTTTTCCCGGCATCAACTGCATCCGCTGGTACTCCCGCAGTTTTCGCATTTGAAGCAAGCCCCGTTGGGCACCATAAGCATGCCGCATTCGGAGCAGGTTGGAGCGCTTTCGTGGGCGTCGCGCGGCGTGTCGGCACCCGGGTCGGCGGCAACAGGTGCCGCCAGAACAGGCGGAGGAGCTATCACGGGAGCAACAGCGGACATTTCGGTCTGCGCGTTGCCATTCGTCAGCTTCAGATAGTCCGCGGAGATGAAGCGTCCGCCGAGCCAGCGCGCGATATAGTCCAGCACGGAAGAAACGAAACGAATGTTGGGGTTCGCGGTGATCCCGGAAGGTTCGAAGCGCGTGTTCAACAGCTTGTCGACGAACACCTTCAAGGGGACACCGTACTGCAATCCGAGCGAGATGGTTAGCGCCAGGCCGTCCATCACCCCCGAGAGAGTGGAGCCTTCCTTGGCCATCTTGATGAACACTTCGCCAGGTCGTCCATCCTGGTACATGCCGACGGTGATGTAGCCCTCGTGCCCGCCTACACTGAACTTGTGGGTGACGGAGGAACGCTCGTACGGCATCTTTTCACGCTGCGCCCTGGCAAACAGCTCGCGCTGCACGGGCTCGGTAACTGGCGCTTCGGCTTTCTTCTCTTCTTTCTTGGCGACGTTGAGCGGCTGCGACCACTTGGAGTTGTCGCGATAGATGGCCACGGCCTTGAGCCCGAGCTTCCAGGACTCGACATAGGCGTTCATGATGTCTTCGATCGTCGACTGCTCCGGCATGTTAATCGTCTTGCTGATGGCGCCGGAAAGGAAGGGCTGGGCGGCGGCCATCATCTTGACGTGGCCCTGCCAGGCAATCGAGCGCCCGCCGGCAGTGGCGAGCGAGCAATCGAAGACGGGAATGTGCTCTGGCTTCACGAAGGGAGCGCCGTCGAGCTTCCCGTTCTTGTCGATGTAGCTGACGATTTCGCTGGTCTGCTCGGGCGTGTAGCCAAGCTTCATCAGCGCCTGCGGCACAGTGTTGTTGACGATCTTGATGACGCCGCCGCCGACGAGCTTCTTGTACTTCACCAGCGCCAGGTCGGGCTCGATCCCGGTGGTGTCGCAATCCATCATGAAGCCGATGGTGCCGGTGGGAGCGAGAACGGTGACCTGGGAGTTCTTGAAGCCATACTTTTCGCCGTGCTGCAGAGCGGAATCCCAGGCGCCCTGCGCGCCCATGAAGAGATCGGCCTGGACATTTTCCGGCTTGATGCCGCGCATGGCGTTGCGGTGCATGCGAATAACGTCGAGCATGGGTTCCCGGTTGACCGCATAGCCGGGGAACGCGCCCATTTTTTCGGCGATCCGCGAGGATTGCGCGTAGGCTTCGCCGCTCATGAGCGCGGTGACGGCGGCGGCAACGTCGCGGCCTTCGTCGGAGTCATAGGGCAGGGCCATGGACATTAGCAGTGCGCCGAGATTCGCGTAGCCAAGTCCGAGCGGCCGGAAATTGTGCGAATTCTCGGCGATTCTCGGCGTGGGATAGCTGGCCCTGTCCACCAGAATCTCCTGCGCCGTGATGGTGACATCGACCGCCTTGGTGAAGGCTTCGACGTCAAACTGGCCGTTCGAACCGAGATACTTCATCAGGTTCAACGAAGCCAGGTTGCAGGCCGTGTCGTCGAGAAACATGTACTCGCTGCAAGGATTGCTGGCGTTGATGCGCGCCGTGTTCTTGCAGGTGTGCCAGCGATTGATGGTGGTGTCGTACTGCATCCCTGGGTCGCCGCAGTGCCAGGTGGAATCAGCGATTTTGTGGAGAAGATCGCGGGCGCTGAGCTTTTCGTTGGGCTGGCCGTCGGTGACGTTCTTGGTCCACCAATCACGGTTTTCCACAACCGCCTGCATAAATTCGTCGGTGACGCGGACGGAATGGTTGGCATTCTGGAAGAAAATGGAGCTGTAGGCTTCGCCATCGATCGAGGAGTCGTAGCCCTGCTCGATGAGCGTGTGGGCCTTCTTCTCTTCCTTCACCTTGCATTCGATAAATTCGACGATGTCCGGGTGGTCGATGTTGAGGATCACCATCTTGGCAGCGCGGCGTGTCTTGCCGCCGCTCTTGATGACGCCGGCGAAGGCGTCGAAGCCCTTCATGAAGCTGACCGGGCCGGAGGCGATGCCGCCGCCGGAAAGTGTTTCCCTGCTGCCGCGCAGCGTGGAGAAGTTGGTGCCGGTGCCGGAACCCCACTTGAAGAGCATGCCCTCGGTCTTGGTGAGGCTCATGATGGATTCCATGTTGTCCTGCACCGAATTGATGAAGCAGGCGGAGCATTGGGGCTTGGGCTGGCAGCCGACGTTGAACCACACCGGAGAATTGAAAGCCATTTTCTGCTCCACGAGCAGGTGGGTAAGTTCGTCGCGGAAGGTGTCGCGCGAAGCGGTATCGGCGAAGTAGCCGCCTTCTTCGCCCCAACGGACAATGGTCTCGACCACGCGTCCGATTAGCTGGCGGACCGAGGTTTCACGCTCGGGCGTGCCGTGTTTCCCGTGGAAATATTTGCTGGCGACGATGTTGGTGGCGGTTTGCGACCAACTTTTTGGAACCTCTACGTTCTCCTGCTTGAAAATCGTGACGCCTTTTTCGTTGCCGATCACGGCGGTGCGCTTTTCCCATTCGAGCTTGTCAAACGGAGAGATCTTTCCATCGGTGAAGTATCGTTCAAAAACCAGGCCGGTGGAGACGCCGGCGGAACTCACCACCTTCGAACCATCCTCTGCTTTGCCATTCAATGCTGGCTTCACCGTTGCCATCCTGTTTCCTCCCCGCATCAGGTTCCCGTGGTCTGAGCGGGGAACCCCTTATTTTACTCCCCTGTTTGCCAGAGGGCGCGTTTCCTTCCGGCAAACGCGACTGGATTCGTGGCTGACGTGGAAAGTGTCTTCCCGATGACACCGAAAAAAACGAATGCGCAGCCCATGCCGGTGAATCGGACACGGCCGAACAACGGAGTCCGCGCTTGCATAAGACTTGCGCGGAGCAGTTACTTCGCGCTCGTTTTTTGCGGTGATACCGGGCTGGAGCGTGGGTCAAAGCCGGACCAAGGCAATCCCCGACTCGGTCCGTCTGGCGCTTCCACGTCCCCCGAATCTGGATTCGCAGTATCAAACGGAGCGACAACGCTGTCAAGAGAAAATCGCAAAATCTGGTAAACAATTTTCGTGAACATCTATATCTAGTGGTGGCCTTTCCGCAAAAATGGAGTGCCAAATCGGTGCGGACCGCCCCTCCCAGTACCAAAGTACTTTGAAATCAGAACCCTCGCGTCATTCTCTCAACTTGACCCGCCGCGTAACCTCGTTGAGCAGCGGAAGTGTCGCGGAGGGAAAAACGCGTGCAAGTCGGACGCTACCAAATTCTCGAAACGCTGGGAACAGGCGCTCACAGCCGCGTGGTGCGCGGATTTGATCCGCTGATTGACCGTCCCGTTGCCATCAAATTGCTCTCACCGGAGCTGGCGCGCGGCGAAGCGCGTTCGCGATTTCTGCGCGAAGCCCGCGTGGTGGGAAAACTTTCCCATCCATTTGTCATCACGCTTCACGATATGGGAATTGAGGAATCCACATCCACGCCATACTTGGTGATGGAGCTGGTGGAGGGGCAATCGCTGGAGAAAATCCTGACCACCGGCAGCGTGCCGTTCCCCACCGCCTGCAATTGGGCCGCGCAAGTGGCCGCGGCGCTGCACGCAGCGCATAAACGCAGCATCATTCACGGCGACATCAAGCCGGCGAATATTCTGATCACCACGGAATCGCGAACAAAGCTTACGGACTTTGGCATGGCGCGGCTGGCAAGCCACGATACAGGCGACACTTCCCTGCTGGGAACGCCGGCGTATTGGTGCCCGGAGCAGATCATGGGGCGCCCCCAGGATTTGCGCTCGGACATTTTTTCGCTGGGCGTGGTTCTGTACGAAATGCTGACGGGAATTTCTCCCTTTGCGGGTGAGTCACTACAAAAAGTCTGCAATCACGTGCTGTCCTCCATTCCGCTGCCCGTGACGCGGCTGAACCCTTCGATCCCGACGGCGGTGGACGACGTGCTTTCAGCGTGCTTGGCGAAGGACCCGAAGCAGCGGTTTCAGGCCGCGGATGTGCTGGCGGAGAAGTTGTATCCGCTGGCGCGGCGCAAGGCGGCCGAGCAGACGCCGGCGCCCGCAGCAGAGCAATCGCTGCGGAACCGCGCGGCGCGGTTCCTGCGATCCGCGTAGCGCGGAAACTCCCTTCCTCGACAACCTGCTGATCCCCTGGGGCGTTGCTCGTTTCAGCGCGTGGCGCTGGCGATCGCATTCCCCTGTGTTCGCGGTGCATTACGCTCGGGGTTGTGCCAGCTTCCTGGAATCCGGAGCAACCGGAAATCACTGACCTGATTGTGCGGCACAACCCGCGCACGCTCCAGCGGGAACCTGTTTACAAGCAGGAGGTGCTGGAGATTATTCACAGCTTTCAGAACCAGCAAGCGATCCACGCCGTGGAGCAACTCCCGGACTGGGATGGCGTGCTGGTGCATACAGCAGTCGACCGGACGATCCTCGCCCTGCACTGGGAAATGCAGCGGCTGGCGGAAGAATTCTATTACGCGCATCGCGTCTGGGAAGTGTTGCGGGCGGCGGTGATGGCCCTGCGGAAGAACGGATTCCTGCAAAAAATCCGCATCGTGGATTTGGGCTGCGGGGTCGGGGATACGCCGCGATGGCTGGCCGCGAGCATCCGCGCGAAAGAACAGGGACTGGAGTTCGCCGGGGTGGATCTGAATGCGACACGGATCCGGGAAGCCCCGCGGCTTGCGGAAGCGGAGCGCCTGGACTGCAAATTTTTCCATGGGGACGCGTTTTCCCCGCAGCTCGTGGGCAACATTGTGGTGTCAACCGGGGTAGCGCACCACTTTCGCGGAGCCGAGTTGGAAGACTTTCTGCGGCGCCACCAGTACGAGCAGACGCTGGCATTTTTTCACTTCGACTTTCAGCCCTGGCTGCTGGCGCCAGTGGGCTCCTGGTTTTTTCATCGCTTGCGGATGCGCACGGCAATTGCCAGGCATGACGGCGTGCTTTCGGCCGCAAGGGCGCACACGGTGGAAACGTTGGTGGAAGCCGCGCGAAAGGGAGCGCCGGGATTCGCCACAGGAGTTTATGGGGCGCGCATTTGGAATACTTCCGCGCCGCGCGTGTTTCACACGCTGGCGGGAATTCGAAGGCCACTGATGGCGGAGTTCCGCGAGCAACTTGGACGCCGCGCGGGAAGGCTGGGTGAGCTGCAATGACGCTGCTGCTTCTCTACTTACTCGCTCTGCTGGATGGCGTGCTGTGCGGCCTGCGGACAGCCATGGGGAGAACGCCCGGATTGGCAAGGGCTGGTATTACACGCGCGCGACCGTTCGAGATTGGTGGGCGCGCAGGTGGGGAGCACGCTCGCCCTGAGCGCGCTGCTGTTTGTGGCGCTGGTCTCCGCCCACAGTGGCGCGCTGCGACTCGACCTGGAAGTTTCAGCCGGGCGGATGCTGCGGATTTTTCTGCCGTATGCGGCGCTGGTCCTGGCGAGTCTCGCCTTGCGCGCGATTCCTTCCACGGATATTCGAAGCGCGTCGAGCGTTTTTCTGTTGGGGCCGCTTTCCGCGATTCGCCCCCTAATGGTGATCGCGGGGGGAGCTCACGGGTTCAGCCAGAGCGAACTCTGGGAAACACGCACACTCGGAATTTTCATTCTATGTTTGATGTTGTCGCTGGAGTGCGCCGTAAATCGCTGGATGGGAAGAGGTCAAACGAAACACATCGCGAAACTAATACCTCTGAAACCATTCGCAAAATCCTCGCTACAACTGTAAACGAAGAACTAAATCGTGAAATTTATTCGTAGCGGAGGGCTTCGACAGGATCGAGCTTCGCGGCTTTCATGGCCGGCCAGACGCCGAAGATAAGTCCAATGCTGACGCTGACGAGAATGCCAAGCACTGCGGCCCAGATGGGCACGCTGCCGGGCCATTTCAGAACGACTCGCACCAGGATGACCAGACCGTTGACGAGAATAAGCGCGACCAGGCCACCGGCTCCTGTGAGTGTCATGGCTTCGAGCAGGAATTGCCACGTGATGTCGCCGCTTTTTGCGCCGATGGCTTTGCGCACGCCGATTTCTCGAGTGCGCTCGGTGACGCTGACGAGCATTATGTTCATCACCCCCACGCCGCCGATGAGCAGCCCAATCGCGCTGAGAATCACGGTGGCGAGAGCCACCTTCCCGACGATGCTGTGGAAGGTTTCGATTTCCTGGTCGGCGGTCGCGATGGAGAAGTTGTCCTTTCCGTTGAAGGGAACGTTTCGGCGGCGGCGAAGAACTTCCGTGGCTTGGTCCACGGCCTGATCGAGCATGTTGGGATAGGCCTGCATGCGCATGCTGATTTCGTTGGCGGAAGGGTAAGTCTTCTTGAAAGTGCTGAAAGGAATCAGGACGCGGCGATCTTCATCTCCCACGCCGAAGCCACCTTTCGGTTTTTCCACCACGCCAATAACCTGAAAGTCGGAGCCATCGATCATCACGTCTTTGCCGACCGGATTGCCTTCGGGAAAGAGAACGGGCGCCACGTTTTCGCCGAGCATCACGACTTTTTCTTTATGCAAATCGTCGCCTTCGCTGATAAAGCGGCCGGCAAGCGTTGCAGCGTTGGCATATACAACCCCGAAATTGGCCTGCACGCCGCGGAAATCGATGCCGGTGACTTCGCCGGCCTTGGTGCGGACAGTATGCGCGGCATCCCAGTCCGTCTCGATGAAGGTAGTGACGTTCTTAACCGCGGGACAACTCTCCTGAATGGCGCGGGCGTCGTCGAGAGTGAGCGGTTTGCGTTGAATCTCTTCGAGAGGCGGAGGGCCGCCGTGGCGCCCTTGATCCCACTTGGTGATGAAGGCGGTGTCGGCGCCGAATTGCTTCACGTTTTCCTGAACCTGGTGATCAAAGCCGGTGATGAGCGCGGCTACCAGCATGATGACGCTGACGCCAAGAACGACGCCAAAAATCGTGAGCGCGCTGCGAAGCTTGTGCGTCCGGAGCGCGTCCATGGCCTGTTTAAGATTTTCACCGTGTTGCTGGGGCATGACGGTCGCCTAGCCTTCCGCTCGTAGAGCTTCGATGGGATCGAGTTTTGCGGCGCGCATAGCCGGGAAGATGCCGAAGAAAAGCCCCACGCTGGTGGCCAGAATCAGGGAGAGAATCACCGCGGAAATGGGCGTTTCCATCGGGAACGAGAAAGCCGTCTTCACCAGATAGACGGCGAGATACGCGGTGAGGATGCCGATCAATCCCCCAACAGCAGCAAGCACCGCGGATTCCATCAGAAACTGCAGAAGGATGTGCGATTTTCGGGCGCCAAGAGAGCGGCGGAGGCCGATTTCGCGGGTCCGCTCGGTGACGCTGGCGAGCATGATGTTCATGATCACGATCCCCCCGACGACGAGAAAGACGCTGACCAGGGCCATGGCCACAAAAGCCAGGTTCCCGGTAAGCTGGTGCCACAGGGCCATGATGGAATCGGAGCCGAGAATTGCAAAGTTGTCGGGCGCGTTGTAATCGAGATGCCGCCAGGCACGCAAGTACATGCGCGCCTCGTCCTCGCTGGCGCTCATCATTTCGGCATTGGGCGACTGGATGAAAATAGTGGCCCAATCGATGGGCCGGTGCCAGCCCTTCAGGAAGGTGTGGATGGGAATGATCATGTAGTTGTCTTGCGACTGGCCGAACGCGCTGCCAATGGCCTCGGCCACGCCGATCACCTGGTAGGTATGCGTGCCGGCGCGGATCGTTTTTCCTAGTGGATCGACGTTGGGGAAAAACTTGTCGGCCAGATCGGAACCAATGAAAGCGACCTCGGAGCGGTGCTCGTCGTCCGCGGGAGTGATAAACCGGCCCGAAGCGATATTAAGATTACGGACATCGGCGAAGTTGGGAGTTGTCCCCATGATATCCGTGTTTTCCATGATGACGTCGCCGGATCGCGTCTGTATGTTGCGGTCTTCCTCGGCGGCAACGGCGGTGGCAAGTTTCAATGTCTGGCGCAGCCGCTCGTAGTCATCCATGGAAATCAGGGGACGCTTCTGTGCTTTGATGAATTCGTCGCGGCTGGTGATGATCCCGAAACGGTCCACGATAAAAACATTCGCGCCCAGGTTGGCGACGCGATCGGCAACGTAAAGATTGAGGCCGGCGATAACGCTCATCACGAAGACAAGGGTGGTGACCGCGAGGATGACGCCGAGCAAGGTGAGGAAGCTGCGGAGTTTGTGGGCGCGCAGGGCGTCGAGAGCGAGCCGCAGGGTCTCGGTGAAAGTAACCCAATTCTTTCTCAGCCGCTCCAACCGAGAGGCGGAAATCGGCACACTGCCCGCCAAGGGGGGCGTGGTGGTGAGCCGATCGAGGGGGGTAGCGCCCAAACGGGACTCCTGTGATGAGTAAGACGATTGAGCCTGCCAAATCGTTCCTTAGTTAGACGTTTGGAAGGTGTATTTGCTTTCAGACCGGCTCGCTATACTCTGCTAAAAACAAGTTTAACCTCTTGCGCGGTGGATGGGTGGAGAGAAATGCAAGAGGGATCGGTGGCTGATGAATGTGGATGGCCCGTGCCATAAACCCGTTAAGCGGCAGATTTAAAACAGGTTATTTACCATTTTTCGCGTCTGGCAATGGCGCGTGGGCTGTCCCCCGCTGGGTGCTCGGCTTCTGCGGTTTGCTGCTTTGCGCTACAGTGTGCTTGGGCCAATCCGCGCCGGCGGATGACTCTGGGGTTGACCCCAAGGCGGAGAGCGCCTCGGTCTTCGACCGGGTGATTTCAAACCAGAAGCGCCTGGAAGCCGACCTGAACGTTTTCGAGCGCGTCGAGCGTGTGGAGATTCGGAAAACGGCAAGTGATCCAAACCCAAGCGAAGTGAAGGTGTGGCGCGTCTTCCCTGCCGGGACGGGAACGGACAAGATTCCGCTGGCCGCCGATGGCAAGCCGGGGAACCCGCAAAGCTACCGCGAGGCGCTGCAGAGACTCGAGACCGCATTGATTTGGGCCGCACAGGACGGGATGCCGCAGAAAGAAGCCTACAACAAGCTGGCGAGGCGGCAAAAAGAACGCAACGACTTGATTGATGCGACCCGGAATGCATTTTTCTTCACACGAATCGGGGAAGAGAGACGAGGTGACCGCGCGCTGATCAAATATGAAATGATCCCCAACCCCGCCTACAAGCCTACGACGCGCAATGAAATGCTCCTCACGAAGGTGCGGGGCACCCTGTGGATCGACAAAGAGTCCTTGGAATTGGCAAAGATCGAAGGCCACGTGACCGAAGACATTTCGCTGGCGCTTTTTCTTGCCAAGATCTACAGAGGCAGCTATTTCATGCAGGAGCGCTATGAAATTGCTTCCGGCGTGTGGCTGCCGACCTACCAGCAATACGATTTTGACGGACGCAAGTTCCTGATTCCGTTTTCCATCCACGAGCGATCGTTTTACTCCGACTACCGGCGGGTCGGACCTCCCAAAGAAGCCCTGAAGTTGGTGCGTGACGAACTGAGCAAATTGCAAAACGAACCCGGCAACCGGTGAAACTTCCCTCGATAGAATGGGTTAAGCAGTACTAAGTCCACCCTGCCGGATCGGGAGATGCTCATGGTCCGACACACTCTTTGGCCCGTTTTCGCCCGCGCCTTTTGCCTGCTCTGGCTTGCCGGGTACATCGCCCACGCCCAGGACCCAGTTTCGACCAACACGCAAACCTCCTCGACGCCCGCTGCGAGCCAGCCAACAAAACCTTCCTCCACCGATAAACCGAAAAAGGTTTGGACGAACGACGATATTAAGTCCACGGGAAGCGTCTCCGTGATTGGGGACCCGCGGAATCAGAGGTACACCATGACGAAACCTCCGGATCCCGCGACGATTGCCAAATACCGCGCCAATCTGCAAAAGTTGCAAGCCCAGCTGAACGATGTCAATCAGAAGCTGCAGCAATTCCAGGACTTTGTCGAAGGGAAGCCCGCGTCCGAAGGGGGTAGCGATTTGAGCCGCGGCTACAACCGAACACCCGTGAATCAGCAAGTGGCAAAACTGCAGGACAAGAAAAAGCAGTTGCAAACGCAGATTGACGATTTGTATGAATCGGCGCGAAAGATCGGGATCGAGTCCGGCGATATGAAATGACTGAGGTGTGCGCACGAGAGCGCTGCGAATTCTACTTCTGCCAACTCTTGCCCTTTTCGGGGCTTCCTTGTCTGCACAAACCCAGGACTCCAACGGCAATGCCGCCGGCAATAAAGCTACAGTCCTGGAGAAGACTGCTTCGGCGCCTGCCAGGAAGACGGACTCCACGCCGAAAGCAAAAAAAGTGTGGACCAACAATGACCTGGGATCTCTGAAGGGAAGCGTACCCGTGGTGGGAGGAAAGAGCCAGGGAAAGCGAAGAACGGAAGACAACGAAGACTCCGAAGATGAAAACTCCGATCCGCACGGCGAGCGCGTGCGCGAATATCGCGATCAGATCGACCAATTGAATTCGCAAATCACAAAACCCGATTCGAAAATCGCGCAACTCAAGGGTTTCAAGGCCGAAAACACCAGCGCCGCCGGGGGAATCAGTCCGAGTCAGGGCTACAACATGGTCCCATCGGAAGCGCAAGTAAGGCAGCAGGAAGAGCGCAAGAAACAGTTGCAGGCGCAGATCGAAGATCTGGCAAACCAGGCGAGAAAAGAGGGAATTGATCCGGGGGAACTTCGCTAGGCCGGCGAATCTCCGATTTGCATTGTTCGGCGGGAAAACTGGAGGCAGGGGGGGACATTCCGCTGCCTGTTCCGAAAAATCCGCAATGGCTACTTGGAATCGCCGTCGCGGTCCGCATCGCCACTCTTGGCCTTGGCCAAGGCAGCTGAACTCAGCGTTACGTGATCCTGCGGTAGCGCTGAAGTGCTGGCGGATTGCGCAGCGGCAGCCTGAGCGGAAGATTGCTGGTGGACTTGCGAAACAGAAGCACCTGGATGAATTGCCGAAATGGCCATTCGTCACCTCCTGTATCCAATCGGCTGTTAGAGAAGAAGCTTTAGGGAACACGGCAAAATAATTTCGAAAAATCTATGGTTTTTCCAATGAGAAGATTCTTACACGGGTGAGGCACGCTAGGGTTTCGGCTCATTGCGCGGACCCGGCATCAATTCACCGGCCGCCCGCGTTAGGCGCCGATCGCAAGTAGCCCATTCACCGTAGCGGCATTCCTGCTTGCGGCAATCGAACTCGCAGACGGCAGTTTCCGGCGGCACGTTTCCCACAATTTCGTTTTTCAACCAGCGCAGGATTCACGCAAAAAAACCGGGGTAAGAAGACTCGGAATCGGGCCTTGGGCAACCAGGAGCGGAAGTGGATCCAGGAGATTGATGGTAACTCGAATTGGCTCCAATAATCACAGAATTCAAGCGGCCTTCAGCGAAAATCGGCGGAAGAGTTGGCCCATCCGTGGGATGAAAGACCTCTCATGAAAAAAGATGTTTAAGTGATACATTGAGGCCTACTTTCAGCCGCTAGAGGACCCCTCCCATGGACGATCGCACGTCCAACGAAAAAAGTAGGCGAAATTTCCTGAAGAAAGCAACCAGGGCGGGGGCAGCGGGAATTGCCGGAGCATTGGGTCTAAATGTCGCTGCGCCGCACGTATTGCCGGAAAAAATGGTTTTCGGACCGAACCGGAGCTTCTGGGCACGCGAGCTGCCCCCGCCCAATGCCCCGTTGGAGAAGGATCTCGATGTGGACGTAGCGATTATCGGCGGAGGATTTACCGGGTTATCCGCCGCTTATTATCTGAGGAAAACAGAGCCGAACCGGAGCGTTGCGGTTTTGGAGGCCCATCGCTGCGGCAACGGCGCCTCCGCGCGAAATGGCGCGATGATGCTCAATATGACCGAAGACCGCTTTCTGCAGTGGAGCGGCGAACCGGAATTGGACCAGCGGATTTACGCATTGACTCTGGACAATATCCAAAGATTGCAAGCGCTATCCGCGGAAACCGGAATTGACGCCGATATTGAACAAAACGGCGCGTTGCAGGTATTCAACACCAAGTCGGACAAGGAAAAGGGAACGGAGTTTATCGCCAAGATCCGGCCGTATGGGTTGCCGTTCGAATACTGGGATCAGGCGAAGGTTTCACAAGCAATCGGTACAACCGCTTATGAAGGAGCGCTTTTCGATCCTGGCAGCGGACAGCTTCATCCCGGCAAGCTCGTGGCGCTTTTCAAGCGCGCCGCGCAATTGGCTGGAGCGCAGATTTTTGAAGGCACGGTGATTGCCCACGTCGAGGAAGGCGAACAGTTAAGATTGACGACCGCAGATGGTAGAAGGGTTCTCGCAAAAGCGGTGATTCTTGCCACGAATGCCTTCACCTCGAAACTCAATTATCTCCGCCGGGCGGTCGCTCCTTTTTTCGATTATGTGGGCATCACCGCGCCGTTGAGCGATGCAAAGCTGGCGGCAACGGGCTGGGGGAAAAGAATTCCGTTCAACGACAGCCGGACCGAAGTGTTTTATCTGGGCCAGACAAAAGACCGGCGGATTCACGTTGGCGGAGGGCTCGCCGACTACGAATTCAATAAAGGGGTGGAAGATCCTTCGCGAGCTGAGACGCGCTACCAGGGATTGCGGAGAGAATTGCGGCGAATCTACCCAATGTTAGAGAGTGAACCCCTGGAAGTCTGCTGGAGCGGCGCGGTAGACATGTCGCTGGACCAGACCCCTTCGGTAGGGCAAATCGGAAAGCACGGCAACGTTTATTATGCGATCGGTTTCTCTGGGCATGGAGTGAACCTGACCTCTGTGTTTGGAAGAATTCTTGCCGATCTGGTGGGTGCCAAAGAGTCGGAATGGCAGTGGCTTCCCTACCTAAATCGCTTGCCCACCTATATGCCAAACGAGCCATTCCGGTGGCTGGGGGTGCAGTTTGCCACAGAATATTACCGGTTCACAGAATCCCTTTAACTTTTGTGTTTTCTATTGATTAACGCGGCAAGCTTGGGATACCCGCGTCCGTGTCCAGGTATTTCTTGACGGAGGACACGAGACGCGGACATTCCCATTGGTTCAGAGTATGGGGTTAGTTCGCTATGGTGGAGCGACCCTCCTCTGTGGGACCGCCATTCCCGGCATGTGGGACCAAGAACGACGGCTATTGCTAGGTGAAAAGGATGGGAAAAAGTGTGCCAAACGTCAAACGAACTGGCACTGGTCCATTTATGAACCATTAACTCTTGAATTTCCTGAAAGATATAGCTTTCTATCAACTCTGCTTTGTTGTAAAATCCAAGCGCTCGAAGGCAGACGAGCCAGCTTTGGCTATTACTCCTCAACAAGAGCGCCGCCTGTTTCGCTTCGGTTTATTCGAAGTGGACCTTGAACAAGGGACCCTCAGCCGCCATGGATCTCCCGTCAGGCTCCAGGAACAGCCCTTCCGGATATTGACGCTTCTGCTGGAGACCGCTGGAGAAGTCGTCTCCCGAGAAGAATTGAGGAAAAAAATATGGCCCGAAGGGACGTTCGTTGAGTTCGACGGAAGTCTGAATACCGCCCTCATGAAGCTGCGCGCCGCTCTAAATGACAACGCGGAGAATCCCGTATTCATTGAAACTGTTCCGCGAAAGGGCTACCGATTCATTGCGCCAGTCGAGGTGACCAATCTCGACACGCCTCCGTTGATAACAGCGATCCGTGTGGAGAGCGAAGAAGACCGCGAGGCGCTGGAGCTGCCACTCGACGCGGACCGGCCCGCAACCGCAGCCCAAATCAAGGTGCGGGAAGCAATTAAACAAAAGTCCGGGCCAGGCTGGCGGCAAGTGCTCGCGATGCTTGCAGGACTTGCGGCGGTTCTGTCGTTTCTCCTTTGGCCGCGTTCCGAACCCAAGGTGCTGGCCGTGCGGCAATTGACGCATGTAGGGCAGGTGGATCCATGGGGCAAACTGGTGACGGACGGAAGCCGGATTTACTTTGTCGTTAGAGACGTAACCGGCTGGAATCTAATGCAAACCTCCGTGCAAGGTGGAAACGTCCAACGAACTCCAACTCCGTTTGACAACACAAGAATCTTTGATCTGTCGCCAGACCACTCGCAATTTCTGATTGGCGAATTGACCCACGAGGGAGAGGAAACACCCCTCTGGCTCTGGCCGGTACAGGGCGGCGCCCCGCGGCGCGTTGGTGACGTGATGGCAAAAGAAGCGGTGTGGTCTCCTTCGGGAAACTTCATCGCATTTGTACGCGACGAAACCATTCAAATTGCCGATCCAGATGGAAATCACATCTCCGAAGTGGCGCGTTTCAAACTGGCGCCGCATTCTCTGGCATGGTCCCCGGACGGAAAGCGCTTGCGTTTCACGCAGCCTGACCTTGTGGAAGGCACAGATTCTCTGTGGGAAATTGGAACGGACGGGCGGGACATCCGGCGCGTGCTGCCCGGCGAGGAAGGAGGCCCCCACGAGGGAAGCGGCACTTGGCTCCGCGGAGGAAAGTATTTTGCGTTTTCGACGGGCCGCGATTTGCGAGCCAGTCTCGCCGTGGACACGCAAGCGAATCTCTGGCTCTTGGACGAGCGGTACAACTGGTTCAGCCGGAGCGAAAAGCAACCCATGCAGCTAACCAAAGGCCCAATCGCCTTCGACCATCCGGCGGCGGCGCCAAATGGTTCGCGGGTTTTCGCCATTGGCTCTCACAACGAATACCAGTTGTTGCGCATCGATCCAAAGACGCTGAAGAAGACCGCAATGCTTTCCGAATCCGGCGCCACGGATATGGATTTTTCCCTCGACGGGCAATGGGTGGTCTATGCGGCCCGCGAGGACGGGACATTGTGGAAAAGCCGCATTGACGGAACCAATCGCGTGCAACTCACCGCCGGCGCAACGGGAGCGTTTGCGCCGCACTGGTCGCCCAATCAAAAGGATATACTGTTCACTGGATTCTTGTTGGACAAGCAGCCGCGGCTTTACGTCGTCTCCGCGCAAGGCGGATCTCCAAAGCCCGTGTTGCCCACGGCAAACCGCTGGGCATCTGTTTCCGGAGACTGGCGAACCGACGGACGGCAAATCGTGGTGGACGTGGAAGACACAGCCGTTGGCGGCGAATCCAATATCCGAATTTTGGACTTGGAAAGCGGTCACCTGAGTTCGATACCGGGCTCCGAAGGGCTGATCGAGCCGCGCTGGTCGGCGGATGGAAGATATATCGCCGCCTTGAGTCCGAAGAAAAAGCAGATCTGGTTGTATGACTGCAAAACCCTGAAGTGGTCGGAATTGGCGGAGGCCAATTTTCCCTCCACCTTGCGCTGGTCGCCGGGCGGGGACGCGCTCTACTACCAGGACACGGATGAAGTGGAGGAATCCGTCTTTCGCGTGCCGATGGCGACCCGTGAACCGGAGCAG
This sequence comes from Acidobacteriota bacterium, assembly GCA_021324935.1. Classification (GTDB taxonomy): domain Bacteria; phylum Acidobacteriota; class Terriglobia; order Acidiferrales; family UBA7541; genus Acidiferrum. Next base: position 69,230 of record JAJPIE010000023.1, on the reverse strand, counting down.
GTCACGCGCTTCGGCGATTTGCTGAGCTCCGGCGCGATGCGTTGCATTTTCACCGGCCTGAGCCCCGATGGATCCGTCTACGTGACCGTGGACCACGGGGACGTGGATGTTTACGCGATCGACTTGAGCCTGCCGTAGCCACATCCGCGCACTCCGCCTTCACCCTGGTCCTCCCCGTTTGCTGGTACTGTCCCCGTTGGCAGGTATGAAGTGCGGCACAACCGCCGAAGCATCGCCTGCTTGCACCCGATTACGCTCTAAACTGAAGCTACCGGGATGGGAGTGTGCGGATGATCAAAACTACTCGATGGCTGGCATTGTTCGCCGGATCGCTATGGCTGATCGCCGCGCAGGCACACGCTCAAAAGGCGCAAAAAAACGGAGCAACCATCACAGGAAAAGTCTTGGGAGCCGATGGAAAACCGGTGGCGGGGGCGAGTGTGATGTGTGAAACTTCCAGCGGAATGAAACCTCGCGCCGTGCATACGGATACCGGGGGACACTTCTTCATAACCGGATTGAAACAGGAAAGTTACGATCTGCGCGCTTCGTCGAATGGCTCCTATTCGGATTGGGAGCGAAACATTCCCATGCGCAAAGGCCAGACGAAAGAAATCACCCTACAATTGCTCAACGGCAAGACCGCCCTCTCGGGCGTCATGCCCGCAAAAAAGAAAAATTAACACCGACACAAAGCTCCAACTGCGGGCCGGGCAATTCTTTCAATCTGCGTCTCTTCAAAAAAAGCGCGACTCCGGCTAAGCAAAAATATGGCGAACCCATTTTCTCGCGGCGCTTGTCTTTGCCTCTGTGAATAGCGAGATGGACCAGGCGTAAACCAAGCAGATAGCAGCCACCATCGCTACTTGGAGAAGATGTGCGGCCGTGGGCTGCCAACGATCCGGTGGAACCAGGCGCGCCCGCAAGAAGAGCAGAAATGGAAAATGCAGAATATACAGGCTGTAGGAAAATCCGGCGAATTTGTGGGCGACTGCCGGATATAGCCGGGAATTTTCACCGGCATTCATTTGCAGCACCGCAAACAGGAAGAATGCAAAAGCCAAGCCGACGGCCAAATCACTGGCAGTGGCTGCCAGCCAGGACCTGCGGGCGGCAAACAGAGCTGCGCCAAGAAGTGAAACAGAGAACCAGAAGATCAGGATGATTCCTGTCTGCGACCGCAACCGAGTCCTGGAAAAGAACAGAACGAGAGTGCATCCCGCAAGCCAGATCAAAAAACCCGCCAGTAAGGCGAATCCCATGAAGAAACAGACGCCGATGGCGAGACCGGTCAGGAGGAGGGCAGTTGGGTACCGGCGACTCGCCCAGGCAAGCCCGGCGCCGAGTGCGACGGGAAACAAAACGTAATACCAGAATTCATTGGATAAGCTCCACAGGGGGCCATTCGAGCCAAATGTATGGCATAGGATGGTTTGCAGAAAAAAAAGATTGCCGAAGAAATTGGCGATCGTGAGGTTCTGGAGGGGCACGGCGTAGCCGAGATCCAGTAGGGCGTGCGAGTAGAGGCCGTTCGCCGCCGAAAGCCGGCTTCCGAGCGTGTCCCAAAGCAGCCCCAGCAGCAAGCCCGGAATGAGCACGACATAGAGCCGCGTAGCGCGATTGATGGCGTACTCACGCCAGGACCATTCGCCGAGTATGTGATTTCGGATCACGGAGGTGGAGATCAGGAATCCGCTCAAGACAAAGAACACCATGACGGCCTGGTGGCCAAATCCGGTGAGGAAATAAAGAACTTCAAATGGCCATGATTTTGACGCTAGGTGCTGAAAGTCGACGAAGAATAGTGTGCGCAGGTGCCCGAACATCACGGCGCAAGCGGCGACAGCCCGCATCAGGTCCAAGGAGGCGGAAGACGCGGCGGACAGCTTGCCTGGCATCCAAGCCGAGGAAATCGTGGATGCAGTGGCACGAGGAAGTTCGGTTTCTTTGCCGATGGCGTGCGATCGCATCCGGTTCTTTCCGTCAACGGTCTGCTGTGAAAGTGACGCTGGCCAGTATAACGGTTTTGAGCGCTTGCGAGATTCCCTCGCATGCAGTTGATAACCAGAAAGTTATTGGAACTGCAAATTAGCTCACCGCTAAAGACTGTTATTTGTATAACTTACATCGACAAACGACCCCGGCCAGTCACCATCCAGAGTACTAAGACCCGCGTACCTCGCTTTGTGGGGCCATCGGGCCATTGTTCCCGCAATGGTCCGATTCTAATCTGATGCCACGATGGGTTGGGGGCCGCGCGGGGACAGCGGCTCCGCAAGGGGCCGTGTGCGAGCTACCCAACCCACCATGAATTTCTGCGCCGCCCGCCCTCGATTTTTCCCCATTCAGGCAAACACTAACGGCACGCGCCGTGCATCCATTGCTGGAAGGAAGCTGCAACATCTTTGAAGACTGTGTCTTTCGCAGGCGGAGAATTCGTGAATCGAGGGAAAACCGGACGGATGGCGCCTGCAGCGGACAGGCGAGTTGCATGGGCATTCGCCGCGCTGACCACGCTGCTGTGCTTGGGCGGGGCTGAGAGGCTGTTCGCCGCCATCCCCGAACTTCGGGAGAGGACTTTGCGCGGCTTTCGCGACTACGTCGCCAGTGTAGACCAACGAAATCAAACAAGCTTGAAGGGCGGCGATTTCCTCTGGGTAGACGATCTTCCAGCGGACGCAAAAACTGCCGCTTATGCAAAGCTGAAGCAGGGCGAAGTGGTAATGCAGCGGGTCACGCAAATCAACGATGGAACCAGCTCACAAGTTCCGGGAGGGATGATTCACGACTGGCGGGGGATTGTGTTCATTCCCGTGGTAAAGCTCGATCAAGTGTTGGAACTTTTGCAGGACTACAACAATCACGCGAAGTATTACTCTCCAGACGTGGAGAGTGCCAGAATTGAGTCGCGGGATGGCGATCACTTTCGCGTATTCATGAGGTTTCGCAGACATAAGATCGTGACGGTGGTCCTGAATACGGAACAGGACATCACCTACTACCGCGATTCATCAACCAGGGCCCATAGCCGCAGCACCGCCATTCGGATTCGAGAGGTGGAAAACTCCGGGACACCGGAAGAGCGGGAGAAGTCACCGATCGCTGACAACGGATTTCTGTGGCAAATGGAGACCTGGTGGAGGATGGAAGAGCGTGATGGCGGCGTGTACGTACAGAATGAAGCGGTCACGCTGACACGCGACATTCCAACGGGGCTGGGCTGGCTGGTCGAACCCTTCGTCACCAGCATTCCGAAAGAAACGCTGGAATTTACGCTGGGGGCGACCCGCAGGGCAGTACTGGCAATGGCCAAAAGTCAGGCGATTACCGCAGCTCCTTCCTTTGGGCGATCAACAACACACCGCTGGAATTGAGGAGCGGATGAAGCCAACTCCAGTTGCAAGGCTCGCCCGTCGCAAATCGATGAACCGTTAGTTCCAGTCACGGATCTGCTTTGATCCTTTTACGCTCCGTCTCGCCGGTTGACCTCCGTTATTTATTGAAAACCTCCATCAAAAATGACCAGGTGCGCTCCGCATTGTTCTCCCACGTATAAGATCTTGCCGTATATGCGGCTTTCAAGCCGATGTCGCGGCACAAATCCGGCTGCTGGGAAATCGCTTGAATCTGTTTGGCCAATTTCGCCGCATCCAGCGGATCGTTCAACACGTAGCCGTCCACCCCATCGGTAATGATTTGCGAGCCTCCGTTTTGCGCGCTGGTAATCACCGGAAGGCCACACGCCATTGCCTCCAAAGGCGGCAAAGCGAATGAGTCGTGAAGAGAAGGGCCGGCGTATGCATCCGCAGCGGCGTAAAATTGCATCACTTCGGCGGAAGGTTCGGCAAAAACAACTTGAGATTCGATTTGCAACGCGCACATTTGGGCCTGGAATGGGGCCCGGTCGTCGCGTCCCGCCACGAGCAACTTCAGCGAAGATTGGCGAAGCCTGGCCAGAGCTTGCAATAGCACCTCCAGCCCTTTGTTTTTCCATCCGTTGCCGATCAGAAGGAGTACAAAATCGGATTCTTCAAAACAAAAAACGGCTCTGGTTTGCTGTCGGCGGCGAAGGCGGGCTTCAGGATTAAATTTCGCGGCGTCGACGGCGTTGGGAATGACTGACACGTCGTCGCGTCTCGCCGTCGCACGCAGTTCTCGAGCCGTCAGTTCGGACACCGCCGCCAGACGGATCCTTCGATTCGGATAGATCCGTGTTTCGAGAAACATGAGCAGGCGGTAGTAGAGTATCCGGTGAACGGTGGCCGGCCAGCTCCGGAGCGGAGCCCCACGGAGGCGTAAGGATTCACGAACATGCCGGAAAAATTCATGAAAAACGACGTGGACGACGATGGCGTCGGCATCGAAGCAATTGATCCCCGGTGAATAGACGACTTCGTAGGAAAGGGAGCGAAACTTCCGGTGATACCAGCGCAGCAGGGTATTGCTGATGAACCACCATAGAAAATTGAATAGATGAGGTCCCGGGAGCGATGGAAGGTGATGCCAAACAGGTTTGGCCGAAGGCCCGCCAGGTTGAGCCTTGCGGGAATAGGGAACCGTCTCCAGATCCCGGACCGCTTGTGAATAAATGTGAACTTCCGTATCCGCTTTTCGGCAGAAGTGCTCGATCTGTTCCACTACGCAGCGTTCTGCACCGTGGCGCCGGTCCAAGAAGGGAGACACAACCGCGATTCGCAAATTAGCCCTGCCCGGAAGCGGCGGAGGTGGTTGCAACGACCTTCGCCAATGCAGTTTCCCGCGCAATACCCGGCAAACGAAATAGCACGCCGAGCATAAGCCAAAGGTAGGCATTCATGACGTAATCCTGGTAGGCCACAAATCCAATATAGCTCATGGGAATCAGAAGCAGAGCAGCGTACCAAAAGATCGAAAACCCAATGGGGAACCAGGGCGTCTCCCGGAGACTCCGGACAACTTTCCAGGCAGCGACGATAATCGCGACGCTCAACCCAATCCAAAGAAACAGCCCGAATAATCCAAGCTCCAGAAGGATCTGGCCATAGCCGCTTTCCACCATCACTCCCATCGGAGCCGCGTGAAAAATGCGGCTTACGTATTGGGTGCCAAGCGAGCTGGTGCCGATGCCGTAGCCCGTTACCCACTGCTCATACTGGAACGCCAGCAGGAAATTCTTGAACGGATAATCGCGCGCTCGAAGCATTAGTTCGCTGGCCGGACTTTCCGGCGAGAGTGTCTCTGAATAAATGGCAAATCTCGATCCGATTTGTTCCGGGAAAAAGGTAACCATGAGGAGCAGAGCCATCCCACCGACCAGCATGATGCGCTGAATGGCGCGCAAAACCCGGCGGACTTGCCCCTGACGCCACGGGGCGCCCCACAGGATTCCGGCCACCACGATCAGGGTGGTGCTTGCTGTCCAGAGAAAGACGCTTCGCGACGTGCTCATGATCGACGCCATACCCACAACTCCCACGGCTAGAAACGCAATCAGGCGGCTGCGCCGCGAACGCAAAAGCAGGTAGCTGCCAAATCCCAAGATCAGCGCCCAGGAAACGATAATAAAGTTTGAAAAGCGGCCCGTGCTTACGAACACAGAGGTCGGACGGTAAGCGATCTGCCCGCTAATCGGAGACGCACGGTACAGTGTCGCTAATTCCCGAATATCTTCTTGCAGGGTTGGCGGATTGAGGAATGTGGGACCGATGATCGCCTGGGCAATCCCCAATCCTGCCACGCAAGTGACCAGTACGGTGTTAAAGGTCAGGAGTTTCCAAAGATCTTCGTCCTTCTCAATCAGCGCATAGCCCAGGTACATGAGCGGCACATACAGGAAATAGATTTTCATTCCCAGTAGCCCATAAAAGATGCTTGTGGAAGCTGGATTGAACACCTGGATCAATCCAAACCAGACTAAAACGAGCAAAGGAATGAGAAACGGAGGGCGAAAGGGTTTTGCAGGCTTCCCACGGCTGGAAATGAAGTAAGAAAGATAGGTAACCAAAACCAGGAGATCCTTGGCAAAAAAGATGGCCATGTTATTGCCAAGGTATTTGCGAATCAGGTCTTCAAATAAAATCCAGGGCAAAAATAGATACAGTCCCCGCTTCCAATCGTTCAAAATCGCGACGACGACGGCGCTGCCGGCGATCATGAGGCCGATCAAGATCAGGTTGGTGAGGGCCCCAGCCAACACCATCTCCGCAGCCTCATACGCCAACCAAATAACCGCAGCAAGACCAGCCAGAGCGAGAAGCGGGTTCTGCGAGAACCGGAAGGTAGGCAGCGAGCCGATCATGCGCATGGTGGGCCTGCCATGTGCGGAGAGAGTACGCTGAAAAACCCTTCGCCGTCCGTTCGATTAAGCAGAATCATGCCAGTTGGAAGCTGCCCGCAAATTATACGCCGACCGGCGAAATTGGAGGAATTCCGAGGTCTCTGGACCCCCCAGGGAGGTTTCCTGCTCCAGTTTTTGCAGTCGCAACTCGGCTGACCAAACAGGCCGATGGCGCGTCTAATAGAAAAGTGGGTCGGGGCCAGCCTCGGGCAAAGGGCAGGACGCAAGTCTTTTCTTTACCTGAAGTTCAGCCTAGAATAAGCAAGCGCAGATACTTCGAAGCCAATTGTTAAGTTCGCTTCAATGCCCCCAGCCCGATCTCCCCGGAACACCCACCGAGATTGGAGCTGCCAACGAAACATTTGGGGCACTTGAGGCGTATTACTGACAGGCGAAGGCGAATTCATCGAATTGGCAGTTACCCCCCGTGTGAGTGGTTCGCGGCGGAATCGTGAGAGGCCCAGCATGAAGACGTGGCAAAAAGTCGGCATTGGAGTGGGTGTGGCAGCCGCGCTTGCCGGTATCGTGGTATTCAGCATCAACCAGGCGAATAAAGGCGTGGTCACCGTCCAGACTGCGAAGGTGACCAAGGTAGATAGCCTGGTTTCCCAAGTCACGGCGTCGGGCGAAATCAAGCCCACCACGTACACGAACATTACCGCACAAGGATTTGGCCGCATCACCAATATCCTGGTGAAGGAGGGAGACCACATCCAAAAGGGTGAACGGCTCCTGCTTCAGGAAAACGTGCAGGCCAACGCCGATGTGCAGGCGCAAGCCGCTGCGATCAATTCGAATGAATCCGGCGTGCAGGCCGCTGGCGCGAGTTACAAAGCGGCCCAGGAGGACCTGATCCAGCAGGAAGCCAATCTGGAGAAAGCCAAGCTCGATTACGACCGCGGGCAGGGCCTGTTCAAGGACGGGTTGATCCCCAAACAGGATTACGATCAAAGAAAGACCGCCTACGATGCCGCTGCTGCCGCTGCGGAGTCCAGCCGGGCGCGCGTGCAGGCGCAGAAGGCCCAGCTCGACCAGGTGAAGTCGCAGCTCGAGCAGAGCAAGGCTGTGCTGGTGCGCACGAAAGACATCCTGCAAAAAACCACCTACGTTTCGCCCATCAACGGAATCGTCAGTTATCTGCCGGTTCGCCTTGGCGAATACGTTGTGCCTGGAATCCAGAACGCCAACGGCAGCTTTCTAATGACTCTTTCGGATATGTCCGTGGTCACTTCGGAAGTGAAGGTGGACGAAACCGACATCGTGAACGTGCGCATCGGCCAAGACGCCGATGTGACCATCGACGCAATTCCTGGAAAAGTTTTCAAAGGCAAAGTCACCGAAATTGGTTCTCAGGCGGTATTGCGAACCTCCGGCCTGGCGACCACACAGACGACCAGCAGCAATCAGGAAGCGAAGGATTTCAAGGTTGTCGTGACCCTGGAGAACCCACCGGACAATCTGCGGCCAGGTCTTTCAACTACAGCAAAGATCAGGACCGCCGAAAAAAAAGGTGTGATCGCGATTCCGATTCAGGCGCTTGCGGTGAGATCGCGAAAAGATCTCGAGGAAGCTGCTAAGAACAAGGGAAAAGAAGGAAACGTGACCCTCGCCGCGCCCCCTCCTGCCGATGCGGGCGACCCAAAGAAAGACGAGATTCAAGGCGTATTTGTGATCAACGGCAAGAAGGCCATTTTCCGGCCCGTGGACACGGGAATTTCCGGGGTGACCGACATCGAGATTACCAAGGGCTTGCAACCGGGTGACGAAATTGTCATCGGCAGCTACAAAGCGTTGCGCACGCTCAAACCCGAAGCCTCCATCAAGGTGGATAATTCCGCGCCGAAAAAGATGGAAGAAAATCCATAAACAATTTGCAGACCAGGGAGACCCGGATGCCAGCAGAAATGACCAGTTCGGAAGCCTACCGCCAGGATTTGGTGGATCAGGGCGTCGTCATCCGCACCGAGGCGCTCGCCAAGGTCTACCAAATGGGCACAGAGGAAGTGCATGCGTTGCGAGGCGTGGACCTGGAGATCCGCAAAGGCGAGTATGTTGCGATCATGGGACCTTCCGGGTCCGGCAAATCCACGTTGATGAATCTGATTGGCTGCCTGGACTCGCCAAGTTCCGGCCGCTACTGGCTTGCCGGACGACTGGTCAGCGAACTGGATGATGATGAACTGGCCTACATTCGGAACAAGGAAATCGGCTTCGTCTTCCAGACATTCAATCTCTTGCCGCGCGCCACGGCGCTCCACAACGTCGAGTTACCCTTGATCTATAACGGCACTCCGGCTGAAGAACGCATCGTGCGCGCAAAGGAAGCCCTGGAGCGGGTAGACCTGACCCCGCGAATGAACCACAAGCCGAACGAGCTTTCCGGCGGACAAAGGCAGCGCGTGGCCATAGCGCGGGCCCTGGTGAATCATCCTTCGATCGTGCTTGCCGACGAACCGACCGGCAACCTCGATTCAAAAACCGGCGAGGAGATCATGACGCTGTTTGAAAATCTTCACGGCCAGGGAAACACCATCATTCTGGTAACTCATGAAATGGACATCGCGCAGCACGCTCATCGCGTGATTTTCATTCGCGACGGAAAGATCGCCTCCGACGAGAAGGTCATCAAAAAGTAAATTCCAGCAACTGGAAAATTTATTCTGCAAGGCGCTTTAGCTCGCGGGGGTGGCGTGCGGGATTTCCGCTTCCGCGAACGCTTCAGGAACCGCCAGATAAGTTCGCGAAATCCGGTCGTGCCACGTCATGCCGTCCTCGTCCCAGACCGCCCAGAAGAATCCCAGAAAAAACGTGCCTGCTGAAATTAGGTAGCCTGTGGCGCGCCAAAAGAGCTGCCGCGCGGTAGGAGCCTCCCCAGTGAAGCTGGCCACCTGAAGACCGCGAACCATCATTCCCGGCGTGGTTCCTCCAAAAATGGTGAACAGGCAGAAGTATTGAACGTAGACGAAGGCGAAGGTTGAAAAGCACACAACCGCGCTGAGCTTGCTGAGGGTGAATGCGCCTCCCAGCGAACCAAACAACGCGAGAAAACCCCCATAGGCGAAGGCCAGGCACGCTGCGTCAATCATCGCGCTGCGGCGCCGCTCGTGCAGCGAAGCAACCGGATACAGTTGTGACGGAGAGACATCGGCACCAGGCTCGGTTGCCTCTTGTTCTTCGGAAAGTGCCGGCAGCGAGACATCGATCAGCAGCCGCGGATCCTCGGGCTCGGCTGGACGCGACGGTCGGCCGATCGCGATCGTGAAAGCGAAATCGTCCTTTTGGTCGGGAGCCGCGATCTCGGTCTTGTCGCCCTGAATCGCCACGGCGGCCCGTGGCGGCTTCGGCTCAAACGGGAGCTCCGTTTGCGCTTCGTTTGGAGTGGATTTACGACGCCGGGCTCGATAGGCCTGGAGACGTTGATTTAGCTCTCCGCGCCATTCTTCCTCGGAAGCCGGGCGAAGAGCGAGATTTCCCGCCGTCGCGTCGGAAGATTCGCCCACGGAGATTTCCAGATGGTCACAAAAGTGGCAGGCGCGCGCTCCGGAAGCGAGCACGGCGCCGCACTGCAAGCAGATTTTATTCACCGGTGCGTTTTGCGCTGCGGACGCTCCCACTCCGGTGAGGAGCAGAGACTAAAACCTTAACAGGTGCGGCGTACGCGCGAAAGTGAGAAATCGCGGAATGCAGCGAAAGAGATAGTAGGTAGGCCCTAAAGTTCGGCCTGCTGCGCCATCATTTCGCGATTCAGCGCGATGCGGCGCCCCAAGGCTACGGCCGCGAAATGAGCGCAACTCGCGCGCTCCTCTTCGGCCCACGTATGTACGGCTGGACTCAGCTTCGACATTGTCTGATCGAGAAAATTCAAAAAGGAGTAATAGGCTCCCACTACCTGCAACCCGGAACGGTCATCGTTGCGGTCCGGGCAGAGCCGCAGAAGCTGCACAACCCGGGCGTAGTCGCGGCCATAGGCCTTTTCGCGAATCCCGGTTACGTCCAGAACCTCTTCGGTCAGCGATTCATGCATCGACGCGGCGGTCAGCGAACGGCAGTACGAAACGAAAAACATCAGTAGCGTCAGCAGGGAAAACGCGAGAATAAACGCCGCCATCATCGCTGCACCGCCACAAGGCGCGCGGGCGTGAGGCGGGAATCCTCCGAATGTCGCAGCATCGTCAAGGACCAGGATATCGGCAGAAAGCAGCCCAGTAGCGGGCCAAGATAGAGCACTACCTCATACTTGGACGCCAAATTCACCAGCGCATAGCTGCCCGCATAGGCGCTGAAATACAGGCCCAGCGATAGGACCATTTGCACTAACCGGGTGCGAGTTTCATGCAGCTTCAGGACCGCGCCCCACAGCAGGTATGTCAGCACCAAGCCGACAAAATAGAGATTCTGGGAGAGCTCCGAAGTGAACGAAGTGCTCAGGCGCTGCGTGGATTGGGCAACAACTGCGTAGGAAAAACCCGCGGTACCCAGAAGCAATAGTACCGCTACTACCCGAACGACTCGATCCAGTTTCAGTTCCGCAAACACACGCGATGCAAGGCTAATGACGGCAACGAACAGCGCAATCGTCAGCAAACAATCCGTGTAGTAGTAGACATAGTGATACTGCCGCGAGTCCAGCCCCCATGCGCGCAGCACATACTGCCTCATGAGATCTGCAGACAGGGACAGAATCACGTAAAGATTCAAAAAGAAGTACTTAAGAAAAGAGCCCCGAACCAGCGACGTTACGATCAGGCACACATCCGCGACGATCCCCAAGATCCAGATTGCGAGTGCAACTCCGTCAGGCATTGGCCTCGTTTTGCCTGGCCTGACTTGGGAATCAACTGTTCCAGTTCGGGTCGGCCAGACTTAGTTCTTCGGCGGATCCTTGATCGGCGGCGGAACCGGCGAGCAGCCGTTCGCCATCATGACCGTCGTCTTCGCGTTTGCGCTGACGATGGTCTTCAAGCCCATTGCACCGACAAGTATACCCATTGCAAGGACTAGCACACCCAGTTTACGTGACATTTAGTGCCTCCGAGAGCGGAAAAACGAACGGAGACACTCTATCCTGAATCAGGATAGTGTCAAGTAGGGCACACTACGATCCTGTGCAAAACTACTAACGGGCAAATGTCATCTCATTTCGCTGGGTATTCGCCCGGCGAACGAGTGAACCTGTGCCCTCGTCCAGGATGGTACCGTTCCAAATCGTGTAGCCGCAACGGTACTTAAGTTCCAGACTGGTAGTACTATTGACCCTCTGGTGACCCCTGCGCAGACTTTTCGGAATGGCGTCATTTGGGCACTTTCTGGGCCGGAAAGTCACGGTGCAGTATCGTGTCGGCGATACTTTGCTGCCTGCTTCCGGAACGTTCGCGGCGGACTCCGGGCGCTCGATTTTCCTGGAACACCACCTGGAGCAGAAAGGCAAACGAAGCTACTTTCGCTGGGAAATTCCTTACCAGTTTATTTACCGCATCGAAGAGGCCCAGAAAAAGGAAGCAGAGCCGGCGGACCAAGCGACGATACAAACCACTGGGGCGGCTCCATCCGAGAATCCACAGGCAGGGGCGGCAGCGGCGGGTTCCGGATTGTTGCCAACCACGGGCGTTTCTCTGATTTCCATGCCGCAACGTCCAAAAACGGCATAAACCCTCGCTGACAAACGACGCGACTCCGCGAATCGGCTACAATTTCTGTGCGCTGGATGCGGGCACGGAGGCTGTCCGTCCAGGAATCAATGTCAGGAGGCTTGTGGTGAGCAACGGATCCGCTTCCCGGAAAATTGGATTTATCGGCCTTGGACTGATGGGGCGGCCGATGAGCTTGAACCTGCTGAAGGCAGGGCACAGCGTGACGGTGTGGAACCGCACCGCGTCACGCGCATCGGACCTGGTGGCGGCGGGAGCGAAACTTGCGAAAACGCCACGTGAAGCAGCCGCTGCGTCGGAAATTCTGTTCACGATCGTGAGTGATCCTCCGGCGCTCCAAGAGATTCTCTGGGGCCACGAAGGGCAACAGGATGGGGCGCTGGGGGGATTGCAGCCGGGAAGCATCTATGTGGACTCCAGCACGATTTCCCCGGCGCTGGCGCGCAAGGTTGCGGCGGCCTGCACCGAGCGTAACGTGCGATTCCTGGACGCGCCGGTGACCGGGGGAGATTGGGGAGCGCGAGAAGGCAACCTGGTCTTCATGATTGGAGGGGAGGCCGAGACGCTGCGGGCGGTTGAACCAGTCTTGAGCGTGATGGGGAAAAAGTGGTTCTACCTGGGGCCGAATGGTGCTGGGCAAACGATCAAGCTGGCCATGAATGGAATTCTGGCGTTGCAGGTGGGGGCGATGGCGGAGGCGCTGGCGATCGTGAGCAAGGCGGGGTTGAGCGAGCAGAGCCTGATTGAAGTACTGCAGGCGAGCATGGCCCGCTCCGGCGTGCTGGACGTAAAGGCGCCGCTGATGGCCAAGAGCGAGTACAAACCAAGTTTTCCGCTGCGGCTGATGCACAAGGATTTGGGATTGTTGCTGGATTTGGGGAATCAACTGGGCGTGGCCCTGCCAACGACCGCGGCGGCGCGGGAAGTTTACAGCTACGTGAAAGGCGAAGCCCAACAGGACCTGGACTATTCGGCAGTGATGAAGTTCTGGAAGAAGTGACGCGGGCGAAGCGCCACGGCTTGTGCTGACACTTGGAACGAATTAAGGACTTTGCGTCGAGATCCTTTCCGCGCAAAGAATTGGCGATTCTCGGGATTACAACTCCAGCGACCCCTGTGAAGAGCATTGGACGGCTCTGTGACTACCTATAGCCTTTGGGCGGAAAGAAGCCGATGGGCAGATCCCGAGAAGTGCGAAGCCCCGAAGGCGCTTCCAGAATTGACGGAATGGAGTTGACCGCTACCGAAGCGGTGGCGATGTCGCCATGGGAGCCGCCGGGAATCACCAGGCTGATGGTGGGATGCCCGGTGAGTTCAACGGTGTCGGCAGGATCCTTCGCGCCGACATACATCTGAAGCTCCATGTAGATGAGTTCCTTGCCATCCGATAGGCCGCGCGCAATCTGGTGGACCCCGGCCGCCTGGCCGGGTTCCACGGTGAGAAATTCGGTCTGCACGCGCTCGGTGGCAACCTTGGGATCGATGGTTTCGGTAATCTGGTCGACACGCAAGCCGAGTGAATCGGCCACCATGGCGACGGATTCGGGAAGCCCGACGTGCTTGATCGTGCCTTCCTTGACCTTGCCGCGGAATTCCTCGACGGAAAGGCCGGCGCCGATTTTTTTCTGGAGAGGAAGACGGCGCTTGGAAGCGTCGACGACGCGCAGCGCTTTGGCGTGATCGATGCGCTGGGAAACCGCGGCAAGAGTGATGACCAGCTTATCCATGACAAACCCGGGATTGACGCCCGTGCCGACCAGCGCGACCCCGTTGTCCTTCGCGCACTTGTCTAACTGCGCGGCGAGTTCCGGATGGGTGCGGAAGGGATAGGAAAGCTCTTCGCAGGTGGAGACTACGCAGGAGCCGACTTCCATGGCCGCGATCAACTGATCCATGACCTTGGGCAAGGAAGAAGAGGTGGTGTGCATGACCACGTCGGCGGATTGTTCCAGGGTGCCTGCCGCGTCGCCGGAAACCTTGATCCCCCAGGGCGCGTCGGGAGCGCCGACGACTTCGCCCAGGTCCTTGCCGATCTTCGCGGGATCGGTATCGATGGCGCCGATAATTTCGATGGCTTCTTTTTCCCGCATAAGCTTGAGAATCGAGGCGCCAATGGGCCCGATTCCATACTGAATCGCACGCACTTGCTTTTTCACGACGGTCTCCATTCCGCAGGGCTGAGAATGTCTGCACAGGGCGGAAAATTGCTGCTATTGAGCCATCCAGCGTACTGAAAATCGGGCGTTCGTTCAATTGCCGGCGGGGGACGCCGGGCGTGGTTGCCGCACCGTGCATGTGCACGCATAATGGAGCCTGCCGGAGAAAGGTTTGGGGAGGTGAGGCCATGCCTGCGCAAAAATTGAGCGATGCGGAGATTCAGCAGCACTTGCAGAGCGCAAAGGGCTGGAGCGTGGTAAACGCCAAACTGCACCGGGAGTTTCAGTGCAAGGATTTTGCGGCGGCTTTTGGAAAAATGACGCAAGTGGCGCTCGTGGCGGAGAGCATGAACCATCACCCGGAATGGTTCAACGTGTGGAACAAAGTGGTCATCGACCTGAACACGCATAGCGTGCAGGGCATCAGCAATCTGGATTTCCAATTGGCGGCAAAAATTAACGAAATCTTCGGCGGCTAAGCTGCCGGCTCTGAATGCTGCGAATCCCCAAAACTGAAAATCGCAATCGCGGGCGGCTGCTGATTACGCTGCGTTGGCTCGCCGCCGCCGCGGTGATTGGCATTCTGCTGCATTTCCTGCCCTGGCATCTGCTGAAAGAAGCGATCCGCCGGGTTCCTGCAACGACCTTTCTAATGATTTTGGGTGGCTATCTTTGCGCGCATGCCGTGGGCATCGCCAAGTGGCGCATGGTGGTGAATGCTGCGGGCGGGCGGCTGGATTACCGGACCAGCGCGCAATGCTACACGGGAGGGCTTTTCGGCACGCTGTTTCTGCCGTCGATCATTGGTGGCGACGTGGTGCGGCTCGCGGTCGGATTGCGACGCAGCCCGAATCCCGCAGGCGTATTGGCTGGAAATGTGGCGGACCGGCTCGTGGATATGACGGCGCAAGCGGGCCTCGTGCTGGTTGGAATTGCGTTACTGCCTGGAGCGTTGCCCTCGCTTGTACAGCAGGAAGCGCAAAGAACAATGATGTACGTTGGCATCGGTTTGGCAATTTTGTTTTTGTGCTCGCTGGCGTTATTTCGGCCGTTGCTTGGCGGCCGCTCGGTGCGATTTCGAAGACAACTGGCCAGGGTGAGGCATGCGGTGCGCTCGGTTTCCGGAGTGCCGCACATTCTGGGATTTGCGTGGATCCTGGGGACGGGGATTCAAACGACGTTTCTGCTGCTGACGGCGTGGCTGGCGCAGGCTTGCGGATTGTGGCTGCCGTTGCGGGACTGGTTTTTCGCGTGGCCGCTGGCGAAATTAGCGGCGGTGCTACCGCTGACGCAAGGTGGGATCGGCGTCAGGGAGGCGGCATTGGTTGGGCTGCTGTCCCCATTTGGAGCAGCACCGCACCTCGTGTTGGCTGCGGGTCTTGTGTGGGAGGGCATCGTGATTATGGGCGGGCTACTCGCCGGGCTGGTGGCGTTCGTTTTGGGACGGGGAGGGGCGCAGAACCCGGCCGATTCTTAGAAAATAGTAATATTGCTTGACATTATCAATTCTATAACCAATACTGACCTCCCTTCCCGACGTAGTGTGATCAGATTCCCCACGTACGCTTCATTCTGCTACTCCTGCGTCGAACCATCCTTGAAAGGTGTGTGCCGTGTGTCAGCGATTGTTCCAGGTTCAGAACTTCGGCACAGTTGCGCAAATCGCGGCGGCCTGCCATGGGGGTGCCTGATGGGACCCGCCGCCGTACTAAACCACAACGTCGAATTGCCGGTATGCGAAGCGCGAATTCTTATGTACCAGCCGGACGGTTCGTCCACTGAGCACATCCTGAACTTTCTGCGGGATTGTGGATTTCAGATTCATCCCGTCATAACCACAAATGCGGAAGCTTTGAAAAATGCCCTAGGTGCGGGTGCATTCGATGTGGTGCTGGTACACGGAAAATTGACGGAACTGGAAGCGCAGGAAACGTCCGCGCTCCTGAAATCCGGCAAGTGCGAAACGCCGCTGCTCTTGCTGGCGGTAGGTTCCGAAGATGAGGCCGAGCTGGAATGCAGAAGGTTGGGCGCGAGCGACTATATTTTGGCCGGCCAATGGGGCCGGCTGCCGTTGGCGATGAAGCGCATGCTGGCCGGCAAGAAGATCCAGGAAGAGAATGCGCGGCTGCGCTCCGAATTGGAACAAGCCGGAAAGCGCGTGCGGCAGTTGATGGAGAATGGGATCTATGGGACGTTTCAGGCCCATGTGGACGGCGTGTTTGAGTCGGCGAACGAAACCTTGCAGCACATTCTGGCATGTTCCAACTTTGCGGAATTGCAGACCCTTAACCTCTCGAAAGATGTTTTCCGCTATCCGGAAGCCTTCGTGCAGATCCTCAGCGAATGCCGCGAGCACGGCATGGTGCGGAATGCGGAGAGCGAATGGCGGCGTCGCGATGGGGGTTTCGTTTCCGTGCGGCTGCACCTGCGGCTTTTTTCCGGAGGCGAAATCGAAGGATTCGTCGAGGACGTGACGGAGATGCGCGCGCTCGAGCGCCAGCTTCAGCAAGCGCAGAAGTTCGAAACGATCGGGCAGCTGGCGGGGGGGATCGCGCACGACTTCAACAACGTGCTGGGCGCGGTCCTGGGCTGGGCGGAGATCGGCTACGACCAAAGCCGCGAGCACCCGCAACTTGCCGAGTATTTCGCGCACATCCGCCAGCAAGCCGACCGCGCGGCGACCCTGACGCGTGAATTGCTCACCTTCGCAAGGCGGGAGACGGTGCAGCCGCGGCCCGTGCAGATCAATGAGGTGATTAAAAACCTCATGAGCCTCCTCGACAAAGTGATCGGCAAGGATATCGAGATCAAGGTGGACCTTGCATCCTTGCAACCCGTAAAGGCCGATCCAGCGCAGCTCGAGCAAGTGTTGATGAACATCTGCCTGAATTCGCGCGATGCCATGCCGGATGGCGGGCGGCTGCGGATCAAGACGGAAATGATTCTGCTGGACGATTCCTTTTGCCACTTTTATCCCGGTGTGACCGCGGGATCGTATGTCGTGCTATCGATCTCGGATACGGGAACGGGGATGAGCCCGGAGGTGCGGGAGCGCATTTTCGAGCCATTCTTCACCACCAAGGAACGAGGCAAGGGCTCCGGGATGGGCCTGGCCACGGTGTATGGAATCGTGCGGCAACACGGCGGATTTATTCACGTCTACAGCGAGCCGGGACAAGGCACGCTGTTTCATGTCTACTTGCCTGCGCTGGAGAATTCCCTCGCGGATTCGACTCGCGATGCGCAAACCCCGCAGTCCGCGAAGCGCTTGCAGGGAGTGGAGACGATTCTGCTGGCGGAGGATCACGACTCGATCCGCGAACTGGTGCGCCAATCCCTCAGCCGCCTTGGCTACCACATCCTGGCCGCTGCGGACGGAAAGCAAGCGCTTCATCTGGCGCAACTCGAACCCCCGGCGCTGGCCGTGCTGGACGTGGTGATGCCGCAGATGGGAGGAGCGGCGACCGCGGCGGAGTTGCTGCGACGCAACCCGAACCTGCCAATACTGTTTACCAGCGGATTTACCGAAAATGCGAACAACGCGGTGGCGAATGTGCCGGGCTCGCACTACCTGCAAAAGCCGTACAGCCCCACGTCGCTGGCAAGCCAGATCCGGGAAATGCTGGATGCCCGCGAGTGACGCAGAATCCGAAGTATCGGCAAGATTGCTGGCAAGCAGCGGCCTTTTTCGATTGACACCCACAACCGCCGATGTTAGAAAAACGGCAAAGACAAGCCCTTTGGTGGCGAGTCTCTTTCGCGATGGCAGTCGCGAACCGCGAGTGAGATGCAGGCCTGCTTGGCAGAGCAGGCGCTGCTGTTTCCCCCCATAGGGTTTTGTCGGCAACACCCACCCCGGGAGGCGGAAATTTCCTGTTTTCGCCTCCTTTCTATTTTTATCCGCCAGTTTCCTTATAATCGTTCCCCAAGCGGCAAAAGGACCGCTCCTGCGGACATGACGGTCCCCCTGGTGGAGTTGCGAAACGTGACGGTAGTGCGCGGAGAAAACCTGGCGCTGCACGGGGTTTCGGTGCGCATCGAACAGGGTGAGCATCTCTGCATCCTGGGGCCGAACGGCAGCGGCAAATCCACTCTGATCAAGACGCTTACTCGGGAGTGTTATCCGGTCGCAAGGGAGGATTCCGGCATTCGGATCCTGGGGAAAGAGCGCTGGAACATCTTTGAGCTGCGTTCGCTGCTGGGGATCGTGTCGCCTGATTTATTGGCCGCGTGCACGACGGACGCGACTGGGTTGGACGTAGTGCTCTCTGGATTTTTCAGCAGCACGCGGATTTTTCCCAATCACCGGCCGTTGGCCGAACACCGGGAGCGCGCGGAGGCGGCGCTGGCCCGGTTGCGCATTGTGCATCTGGCGAAGAGGCCGGTGTCGAAAATGTCGTCGGGAGAGGCCAAGCGGACGCTGATTGCGCGGGCGCTGGCGCACGCCCCGCGGACGCTGCTTTTCGATGAACCTGGCAACGCGCTGGATATCGCGGGCCAGGTGGAATTGCGGGAGACGATGCGGGAGCTGGCGCAGGCCGGATTGGGAATCCTGCTGGTGACTCACCATGTATCGGAAATTATTCCGGAGATCGAGCGTGTGGTGCTGCTGCAAGGCGGACAAATCGTCGCGGACGGAGCAAAGCAATCCGTGCTGACGGAGAATCGCTTATCCGGGTTGTTTCGCGTGCCGGTGCGGCTGTTCCGCGAAGACGGTTATTTTTACGCGCACGCCTGAGCGCTTGAGGGAAATTTACTTGTTACCGGCGAGGTTGTCGGCGATGTCCGCGGCGACCGGGATGCGAATGGTCTCGTGCTGATAGGCCTTGACCATCAGGAAAATCCAGAGGACAAAGCCGATCAGGCCGATAAGGGCGAAAACGCCCCAGCCGACGAAACTGCTCATGAAGATGATCCCGATGCGGATGATGGTGAGCCCGCCGAAGACGGCAATGGACTGTGCGGCGTGAAACTTGACCCACGGGCGCTTGTCGATCAGAAGAAAGATAATTCCGGTGACCCAGCCGAGCGCGTAGCACAGCAGTCCAGCGACGTTTTCCGCCAGACCCTCGGTGCCGGCCGCGGCGGGAGCGGAAGCCGGCGCAGCGGCGGGAGTCATCGCTGCGCCTTGGTTCGCGCCGCACTTCGGACAGAACGCAGCCGTGCCAAGATCCTGACCACACGCTTTACAAAATGCCATGGAGAAACCCTCCTGAAGAATGGTTGGCGGGAGCGTAGCAAAGGCGGCAGGCGGGCGCAATCAGAATTAATTTTCACTGGGAATGGAAGGATTGCGGACTGCGAAACCCACTTTGCCCCGACCTAAGCGGCGTCGCGGTCAGCTTCGCGGCCTGGCCGCGGGGAAATTTTCCGCCGCGGCGGCCGCGTTGGGGAAAATTTCAAGCACCTTGTCGACCTTCGTAATCTTGAGGCTGGATTCGACCATGCCCGTGCAGCCGGCCAGGCGCAGGGCTCCGCCGGCGCTTTTCAGGCGGGAATAGCAGCGGACAATGACGCCTATGGCGGCGCTATCAATGTGAGTGATCCCGGCGAAGTCCAGGATGGCGCGAGTTTGCTGGTTCTTCAGGAGCTCTTCCACTTCCTGCTCGATGCGGCGGCAGTCCGGCCCGGTGTGGATGCTGCCGCGAAGGGTAAGCAGGGTGATGCCGTCCTGCAATTCGCCTTTGGAAATTTCGAGGATCAAAGTGTTGGCTCCGTTCCCAGAAAAGTTACGCTGAACCTGGATGTGTTTGCAAAGGCTACGAGGATACGGGCGGCTCTTCGCCTTCATACGGAAACTGGCGAATCAGCCGCACACAGTCCACCAGGGCGTTGAAAACGGTGTTGCCCCACCCACACGGAACAAAGGCGGCGGTTTTCTGGTTAACGGCCTTGTCGGCTTCGGCGAAGAAGCGAAGCCGCTGGCCCGGCGGTGGAGCGGCAAATTCCTTGACGGTGATACGGAACGCGATATCGCCGCCCGGTTGGCGTTTCATGATGGAGAAGAAATGGAGCAGGGCGAGCTGTTCCGCGGGATTTTCCTGAGCAAATTGCCAGTCACTCATCCGTTGCTTCCTCGGGTGAAAAAGGGAGTCGCCTGTTGGTGGCGTATCGCGCCACGGCATCTTAGGCCGGGGGCCGGGGTAAGTCAACGCAGCCGGGGGGAATTTGCCCATATTGTGCAGACGTCACAGATTACTTTAATCGAACCTTGTTAGTTTCGAAGACCCAAGGGATTCCCGCATGAATGACCATTCTTATATAGCCAGCCAAATGATCGCACCCACCGCTGTTACCAGGAACCTGAGCCTCCGGACGTGGCGAGTGACTCACCTGAAGCATGCTTTCGCCGCCGGGGTTGTACTCTGCGCAAGCAATTATGGGATGAACTTCGTTTTGAGATGTTTCGGCACCACTGATTCCGAGATGCTGCTGAATGACATTGCCATCGGGGTCCTTGGAGCGCTCACGGTATTCTTTTTTTTCCGCGAGCCACGAAGGGGAGAATTTTGACAACGCGAAGCGGCGGATCGTCGCGGTGGCGGGACTGAATGCGCACATCCGGGAGGTCTTCGGCGAGTTCGCCATGTCCGCCATGTCGGAGGACCGCCTGCGACGCCTGCAGAGCATTGCCGAGGCGAGCGAACGCATCGACCATTTGCTGACGGAGTTCAAGCCGGAGGAATGACCGGTTCACGGGCCTCGGCTGCGCTGGCTGCGGCTCAGGGGCGCGCTTCGTAGACGATGTTAAAGGGGGTCTCGGTCGCGCGGCGAAAACGACCGAAGCCTGCTGAAGTCACAACCTGGCGGATGCGAGATTCTCCTGCCTGTGCACCAAGGCAAAGCCCCACTTCCTGTGAACGGGAGCAGGGCGTGCAAAGAAGGGTGGAAAAGGAGTAGTAAACGCGCCCGACCGGGTTGAGGTTGTCTTTCAATTCATTGTTTGCGAAGGGTTCCACGATCATCCAAGTCCCGTCGTTGCGCAAGGCTTGGCGGACATGAGCGGCGGCGCCGACGGGATCTCCCATATCGTGGAGGCAGTCAAAGACGGCGACGAAATCGTAGTCCTTTCCAGGAAATTCCTTCGCCTTGGAAACGCCAAAAGTGACGCGGTCCGTGAGGTTTTCGCGTTTCGCCGTTTCCCTGGCGGCTTCGATGGATTTGTCGTGATAATCGAATCCATAGAACTCGGACTTGGGAAAGGCTTTGGCCATCAGAATGGTGGAGGCACCTTTACCGCAGCCTACGTCCGCGACTCTCGCGCCCGCATCCAATTTTTGCTGCACCTCCTGAAGCGAGGGAATCCAGGAACTGACGAGGTTGGCCGCATACCCGGGACGAAAGAATTTTTCGCAGCCATGGAAAACGCCGTCATCGTGCTCGTGCCAGCCCATCCCCGCGCCCGTGCGGAAGGCTTCGGCGATGCGTGGCACGGCGGCGAGTGAACCCAAGGCAAGTTCGAACGCACCGGGCAGATACGCGGGACTGTCTTCTTTGGCCAGTGCAAATGCCTGTTCGGCGCTCAGACTGAATTTGTTGCTGCTCGCGTCAAACGTAATATAGCCACCAGCCGCTTGTGAGGCCAGCCACTCACGCACATATCGTTCATCGGTTTGCGTTTTTTCCGCGAGTTCTGCAGAGGATTGCGGGCCGCTTGCAAGTACCTTATACAGCCCCAGCTTTTCCCCAATGACCACCATCCCTGCGTGCACCGCAGCTCCAAGGTCGCCCACAAAGCGTCCAATAAATTCATTTAGCTTTTCCATGTCCAGAGCAGGTTGCGAAGCGGCGCTCATCGTGTCTTCTCCTTTCTTTCTCAAGGCAGGCTGGAGAGTTCTGGCGTCGGCTGGAAAGCTGGATTGGTCTGGGGTACCACCGGCGGCCATTGAAGGCAAATTCTGTGCCCGCCCAGGGTGGAAGTCAATGCAAACCTTTCACGGGCGGGGCGAAAAGCGATTTGCCGATTTCTTCCGCTTGCTCGCCTTTCCGGAATTCAACAGTCTGACCATTCAAACTTACTTTCGAATGTTGGCGGATGGTTAGGAGGCTGCCCCGGTGGAAAACGCCAGAGTGAGCAGCGTTTTTTGCTCCAGTTCGTGGGCCTTGGCGGAACCGGTGGCCGGGCTGGCGCTCGCGGAGCGCTTCACGCTGCGCACGCGAAGATTGCGGGCCTGCGCGATGTGCTCCAGGCGCGGGAGAACGTAGAAAAGAGCGCCCATGTTGGCAGGCTCTTCCTGCACCCAGACGATTTCGCGGGCGTTTGGATGCGCTTCGATGGCGGCGGCAATTTCGGCCTTCGGCATCGGATAAAGCTGATCGAGGAAGAAGATCGCCGTCGAGGTGTCCTTGCGGCGGCTGCGCTCGGCGCGCAGCTCGTGGCCGACTTTGCCGCTGGCGATCAAGATGGTTTGGGCGTCGGTGACTTCTGCGTCGGTAACGAGCGTCTGGAAGCGCGCACGGGAGAAATCGGCCAGTGGTGAGGCGGCGTCGGGATGCCGCAACATGCTCTTGGGCGTGAAAACCACCAGCGGCTTGCGCCACAAGCGGCGCGCCTGGCGGCGCAGCAGGTGGAAATATTGCGCGGCAGTGGAAGGCTGGCAGATGTTCATGTTGCCTTCGGCGGCCAGCTGCATGAAGCGCTCGATGCGCGCGCTGGAGTGTTCCGGGCCCTGGCCTTCGTAGCCGTGGGGCAAGAGCAGAACCAGGCCCGTCGGCAGGCCCCACTTGTCTTCGCTGGCGCTGATGAACTGATCGATGATGATCTGCGCGCCGTTCACGAAGTCGCCGAACTGCGCTTCCCACAGGACGAGGCCTTCGGGATAGTCGCGGGAGAAGCCGTATTCGAAGCCCATGCAGGCGGCCTCGGAGAGCGACGAGTTGTGAATCTCGCAGAAGGCCTGATCCGGCGCCAGATGCGCCAGCGGCAGATACTCCTGCTCGGTCTGGTTGTCAACGAGCACGGCGTGCCGCTGGTTGAACGTGCCCCGCTGCGAATCCTGCCCGGTGAGCCGGACCGGATTTCCTTCCAAAACGAGTGACCCGTAGGCCAGCAGTTCGGCGAAGCCGTAATCGATGGCACGCTTGCCCTGGCCCATTTCCGCGCGTTGCTCCAGCAGCTTGACGATTTTTGGATGAACGTGGAAGCCGGCCGGCGTGCGGACCAGGCCTTGGGCAATCCTGCCCAGCGTTTCGGAGGGCAAGCCGGTGTCGACTTCATATTTCGGATCGTACTTGCCGTAATTGTAGGGCGACCAGTATTCGGGCAGCTTGCGCAGATGAGGAATCTTGGTGAGCTTGCCGGCCTTGAACTGTTCTGCTTCGTATTCCTTTTTGATGGAGTCCGCAAGCGAATCCGCTGCAATCCCGGTTTGTTCCGCATAAATCTTCCAAAGAGGCTGGTGGTTCTTGATGCGCTCGTAGAGGCGCGGCTGCGTGATCGTGGGGTCGTCCACTTCGCTGTGGCCGTGGCGGCGATAGCCGATCAGGTCGATGACCACGTCGGAGTTGAACTCCGCGCGGTATTCGGCGGCGAAGCGCCCAATGCGCACCACGGCATCGGGGTCTTCCGCGTTGACGTGGAAGATGGGGACGCTCTGGCGGCGGGCAATGCTGGAGGCGTAACGCGAGGAATGCTCCTGCGTGGGCCGCGTGGTGAAGCCGATCAGGTTGTTGACGATGATGTGGATGCTGCCGCCAACGGAGTAGGCGGCGAGGTCGGCTAGGTTCAGGGTTTCGGCCCAGATGCCCTGGCCGGCAAAGGCGGCGTCGCCGTGCATGACGATGGCCCAGACCTTGTTGAGCGTCTGTTTTGAGCGATCGATCTGAGCGCCGTTTACGCCGTGACGCGTGATTTTCGCGCGCGCGCGCCCCATGGCGACGGGGTCAACGGCTTCCAGGTGGCTGGGATTGGAGACCAGGTGGACGTTGAGTTTTTTGCCGGCGGAGGTGGTGTATGTGCCGGTGGCGCCAACGTGATATTTCACGTCGCCGGCCCCCAGCACGCTTCGCGGATCGACGTCTTCGAATCCCGCCACCACTTCGTGAGCCGGTTTGCAGGCAATGTGCGTCATCACGTTAAGACGCCCGCGATGGCTCATGGCTATCACCGAGTCGACGCCGCCAAGCTCGCCTGCGGAATCCAGAATGGAATCGAGCAGAGGGATGAGCGAGGTGTTGCCTTCCAGAGAAAATCGCTTGCTCCCGAGATACCGGCTCTGCAGAACTTGTTCGAAAAGGTCGGCGCGGATCAGCCGCTCCAGAATTTTTTCCTGATGGACCTCAAATTCCGGCCCTTCCATCCGCTCGGCGATCCAGCGGCGGCGCTCGGGTTCTGGGATGTGTAGAAATTCCACGCCGATGGTGCCGCAATATATACGGCGGGCTTCCTCGGCATATTGGCCGGAGAGGCCTTTGAGGTCGGCGCATTCCATGGGCTGGAAGTAGCCCAGGGGATCAAGATTGGCTTCGTAGAATCCCCAGCGGCGGAACAAGTAGAAAGTGCGCTCACGCTCGGCGTGAGCGGCGCCGTTGGAGTTGACGGATTTCCTTGCGGGTTTCCTGCTTTTGTCCGGGACTAACGTTGTACGGTTGGCCATGGGTGTTGTCTATAGACCTTCCATTCTGCCACATCGGAGAAGAGAGCGAAAAACCATGGAATCGCCGATGCTCGATCCATGGACAGTCACTCCTGGCGGACACGCGCTCGCTGTCCGATAACCTGCCCGCTCTCAGCGGGATTGCGGTAAGGATATAATCCTTGCAAGAGTAAGGATATGGTCAAGGTCACCAGCAAGCTCCCGTTAACCGTTCCTAAAGTCATCGCCGACGAGGATGGAATCCGCCCCGGCGATGAACTCCAATAGGTCCCAGTTGGAGAGGTGATTCGCGTCGTGCCAGCAATGCGAGGCCGCGCGGCGGAACGCACGTTGAGTGTGGATGAGCGGCTCAAGCTGTTCGACCAGGCCACGGAGCGCCAGCGCATGCGGAATGCAGCAGCCTCCGCGGCAAAGGTGAAAACTGATACGAAGTCCGGCCGTGGGCTTGGCCATTGTGGTTGCCGAATGGCACCCCGGGTGCCACGGAAGCACCTTTCCCCGCATCAGATGAGAGGCCCTGGGCAAAGGAAGATAAAATCTAAGGGTTACGAGGCGCTGGCTTCTCAGGTAAAATATATACTTCGGGGGCTGGGGTTCCCGCATCGGAATACAAGTCTAGAAAGCCTTCAGGGGAAGGAATGCCCGTACCAATATCGCAAATGTGGACGGTAGCTAGCTACGTCCTTAAACAGAAGATGCAGGGGCGGAAGCAGTATCCACTGGTCCTGATGCTGGAGCCGCTCTACCGCTGCAACCTGGCATGCGCGGGCTGCGGAAAAATTCAATACCCGGCGCACGTGCTGAAGCGGGAGCTTTCCCCGGAAGAATGCTTCAAGGCCGTGGATGAGTGCGGGGCGCCCATGGTGTCGATCCCAGGCGGCGAGCCGCTGATGCATTCGCAGATCGAAAAGATCGTTGAAGGCCTTGTGGCCCGAAAGAAGTACATCTACCTGTGTACCAATGCCCTGCTGCTGAAAGAAAAGCTGCATCTGTTTAAGCCAAGCAAATATCTGACGTTCTCCGTGCATGTGGACGGGCAAAAAGAACATCACGACTTTTCTGTATGCCGCGAAGGCGGGTACGACCTTGCCATGGAAGGAATTAAGGCCGCGTTGCAGGGCGGCTTTCGCGTGACCACCAACACCACGCTCTTTGACGGTGCCGATCCCAAGAGCGTGCGGGCGTTTTTCGATGAAATGATGGAATTGGGCGTGGAAGGCATGATGCTTTCCCCCGGCTACTCCTATGACAAGGCGCCGGACCAGAAGCATTTCCTGGGACGCGCTCGGACGCGGCGGTTGTTCCGGGCGATCTTGTCGAACCGAAAGGGCCATTGGCAATTCAACCAGTCGCCGCTGTTCCTCGAGTTCCTGATGGGAAAGCGCGATTTCAAGTGCACCCCGTGGGGTATGCCGACCTACTCGATTTTTGGCTGGCAGAAACCCTGCTATTTGCTGCAAGACGGTTATGCGGATACATTTGCGGAACTCATGGCGGAGACCAAGTGGGCCAATTACGGCACGGAATCTGGAAATCCGGAATGCGCGAATTGTATGGTCCACAGCGGATATGAGGCCACCGCCGTCGATCACACCTTCAGTGGCCTCAGCGGCCTGCTCGCAACTGCCAAAGCGACCTTATTTGACAAATATGCGGATGCCGACGCCGACGCACTCTTGAACGAGCCGGTCACCCCCGTGCATTCCTACAACCCGCTCGTCCAGATTGAAACCCCGAACAACCTTGAGGAGACCCGCGCGTGACCGGCCCAAGACACGCCGACCGGCCCGAGCGCACGCTCCATCCCGATCAGTTAGAAGTGGCTCCGGGAATTGTCCATGAAGGATTGCAAGGCTGGGTTCCAGAGTTGGCCAGCGAAGATGACCTGCGGGAAGCCTTGGAAAAGGCCTTCGATTACCGCGGAGATGTCACCATCACGAGCAAAGACGGCGCCAAGCTCGAAGGATATATCTTCGACCGGATCATTGGGCAGACGCTAAGCACTTCATTTGTGCGACTTTTACCAAAAGATTCTAATCAACGTATAAAAATCGCCTATGAGGATATTTCCGCGCTGGTTTTTACCGGCCGGGATACCGCTGCCGGGAAAAGCTGGGAAGCTTGGGTGAAAAAATATTGGGAAAAGAAGACGAGCGGGCAGGGGCAGGCCACCATCGAGCCGGAATCGCTGGAAGAGTAGCCGAATAAGGGCTCGCATGTTTCGCGCTTGAATCGCAGCTAACCCACCTAAAATCTGAAAGTTATATCATGAGAGCGGTGGCCCCCTGATACCCGCCCCTCTGGACAATAACCCCTTTCTTGTGATAGTGTTAGGTATAGCGTTTGTTGCTCTTGTATTACCTTTTGACTCGTTCAAGGGCTGCGACAACAAATCGCAGCCTTTTTTTGTCGGGCTAGAGGCTGTCTCGGAGCTTGGGAAACCAGACGCCGCGACCAAGAGAGGCAAAGCAATTTCAACATCGAGGTTTTGAAGTGAAGGAACAAGGAACAGTGAAGTGGTTCAATGCTTCGAAGGGCTACGGGTTCATCCAGCGCCAGACCGGAGAAGATGTTTTCGTGCACTTCTCCGCCATTCAAATGGACGGCTACAAGTCCCTGAATGAAGGCCAGGCGGTGGAATTCGAGGTAAAGAAGGGCCCGAAGGGCCTTCAGGCAGAGAACGTCACAAGCCTCTAGCCTGTAGATTCGGAGAGGTTTCCGAGGGGTTCGAAACCTCTCCTCTTCCAGCAGCAGTCGATGAAGTACAAACTCAGCGAGCGGTCTAAGGAGGAAGTTGTGCAAGTAATGCAGGAAGGGCAAACCGTCAAGCACGAGATTTACGGCCTGGGGATTGTAACCGCCTCGGATCCGGAACGCACCGCCATCGATTTCGACGACCATGGGCCGAAGCTGTTCGTCACCAGCATTTTTACTGCGGAACTCATCGGCGAAGCGCCCGCTACCCCGCCAAAAACCAAGCGCCGCCGCAAAGCATCCGCCGCCGTGAAAGCCACCAAGAAAGCCGCCGCCGCCGCGAAGTAAGTTCTTTCCTGAACTGACCCCGGAACAAGCGCCAGCAATGGCGCAGGGGTGTGCCCACTCCGAGTTACGTTTCAAAACAGCACCTGCCGGATTGGCCGCACGCTGCCGAATTCCTGTTGAAGGCTGGCTCTACGGGCGTAGAGTGGGAAAAAGGAATTTGCCCGGTCTGCAAGACCATTGAGGAGGAAGCCGTGAAGGCATACCGGCGCTTTACACGGGCTCTGTTGTTGGCAGTGGCGGGATTGCTGGCGCCCATCGCAGCCAGCAGCCAGACGGTTGCCGGGGTTACCGAAAAAGAGATTGTGATTGGATCCTGCGCCGCGTTGGAGGGCCCTTCAAGCTTTCTCGGGCGCGAGACCCTGGCGGGAGCCGAGGCGTATTTTAGTTCCGTAAACGACGAGGGCGGGGTGAATGGCCGCAAGCTGCATCTGATTTCGCAGGATGACGGCTACGATCCGGCGAGGACGCAGGCCTGCTGGGACAAACTGATTGCCCAAAAAGTGTTCGCCATGGGATTTTTTGTTGGCACGCCCACCGCCGTGAAATATGTGCCGCTGGCGGAAAGCAACAAAATTCCGCTCATCGGGCTCTTCACTGGTGCACAGACGCTCTATACTCCGCTGCGGCATTGGGTGATCAATGTGCGCGCTTCCTATGGGGACGAAACCCAGGAACAGATCGGCGGGCTGGTCAAGACGCTGCATTTCAAGAAAATCGGGGTGATCTACCCGGACGATGCGTTTGGCGGAGCGGTGCTCCTCGGCGTGCAAAACGCGCTCGAAAAAGAAAACGCTGTTTCCATCGCCACAGCTGCCTACACCCGCCAGACCACGCAGGTTTCCGGGGCCATCGAAAAGGTGAAAGCGTCGGACCCGCAAGCGGTGATCGTGGTTGGGCCGTCGAACACGGTGGCGCCCATCCTGAAACAAGCCCACGCCCAAGGGTGGAAGCCGCTGTTCGTTACGGTTTCCTTTGTCGGAACGGACGATCTGATTCAGGCCGCGGGAGCCGATGCCGAGGATACCGTTGTCACGCAGGTGGTGCCGCCCTACTACCTGACGGACCTGAAAACCGTGGCGCTTTACCGGCGCACCATGCAGAAATACATGCCGGCGGTGCGGCCGAGCTTCGTGAGCCTGGAAGGGTTTGTGGACGCGATGGTGATGGTGGAAGGTTTGAAGAAAGCGGGCAAGGATCTGACGCGCGAAGGGCTCATTGCGGCCATTGAGTCGCTGCACGATGTGGATATGGGCCTTGGACCGCAACTCAAGCTCAACTATTCCGCCAAATCCCACAAGGGCTTTGACCACGTCATTCCCACGATTATCCGGGGCGGAAGAGCCGTGCCCTTCACCGATTGGTCCATCGTCGAATCAAAATAAGAACGAATCGCGAGCTTCTCAAGGCGGCTTGATTAACGGACGGCGGATTCTGCTTGGTTAAAGGCGTGGTAGGAAGAGCGAACCAGCGGGCCCGATTCCACGTGTTTGAAACCCATTTTTTCGCCGACGTGCTTGTATTCGGCGAATTCGTCGGGATGGACGAAGCGGATCACCGGCAAGTGTTCCTTGGTAGGTTGCAGGTATTGGCCCAGCGTTAGAATGTCGGTTCCCTGCGCGGCTAAATCCTGCATGGTCGCGAGTACTTCTTCTTTTTCCTCACCCAGGCCTAACATCAATCCCGTTTTCGTGGGCACGTCGGCGTGTGTGGCCTTGGCGCGGCGCAGGAGTTCGAGCGAGCGCTCGTAGAGCGCGCCCTTGCGCACCTGGCGGTAAAGGCGCGGAACCGTTTCCGTGTTGTGATTCAGAATGTCGGGCTTCACGGCGAGGACTTGGTCGAGCGCATTCCAATCGCCGCGAAAATCAGGGATTAACACTTCCACCTTGCAGCCAGGGACACGCTTGCGAATTTCCTGAATGGTGCGGGCGAAGATGCGCGCGCCGCCGTCGGGCTGGTCGTCGCGGTTCACGCTGGTGACCACGGCGTATCGCAATCCCATCGATGCCACGGCTTCGGCCACACGCACAGGTTCCTCCTCGTCAGGAGGGCCGACAGGCTTGCCGGAGGGAACCGCGCAAAAGCCGCAGGCACGCGTGCAAATGTCCCCTAGAATCATAAACGTGGCGGTGCCGTGTTCCCAGCACTCGCCCATGTTCGGGCAGCGGGCCGACTCGCAGACCGTGTGCAATTCAAGGGTGCGCATGATGCGCTTCAGGTCCTGGTAGCGCTCGCCGCCGAGGAACCGAACGCGGAGCCAGTCGGGGCGAGGGTGCGCGTCCGGAGGCGGCACTTTGGCCGCGCCGTTGGAGATGATGTTGAAAGGTGAGGCCATGGAAGGTTTCGGAAGCCTCTATTTTACGTGGAATGCACGCGGCTTACAAATGGAGCTATTTCGGAGGTTTCAGCGTGGCCACGCGGCCGTGGGTGGGATATTTCTGGAATTCCAGGGCGTCGTGGCCGGGGATGACGCGGTCGACCGAACCGGCTAACTGGGCCATGCGCTCCTGATTTTTGACGTTCGCAGGCCAAAGGTCGTCGGTGAACGTGGCGCTTGCGGTTCTCGTGAGCAGATTGCGATAAAGGTAAGCGTTGTCCGAGGCCAGTACGAACTTTGGCTCCCCTTCCACTAGCAAGTATTGAGAACAAAATGTGTGGTGGCCGCCGGTGAAGGCGCGGATACCGGGAAAGAGCTCCACGTTGTCGCCCTTCACCAGGCGCAAGCGGTCCTCGGTGTTCAGGCGAACGAGGTATTGAACGTCGTCGGGATCGATGCCGCCATGATCGCCGCCGGGCTGCCAGGCCGGTCCCGTGTAATAGCGAAACTCCTCTTCCTGAATCCACACCGTCGCTTTCGGAAAAAGATCGATGCCCCCCAGATGGTCCCAGTGGGCGTGGCTGATGACGATGTCGGTGACTTCGTCCGGTTGAACTCCCGCGAGTTTCACGGCCTCGTCGGGACGCAGGAAATTTTGAATGGGCCATTCCTTGAACCAGCGCTCGCGATGAAAGCCGCTGTCGAAGAGAATGTTGCGCCCGCCGCCGCGAATCAGCCAGACGGCGAAAATAGTGTCGATCTTCTCCTCCTTCGGCGCGCCCATTACCAGGTCAGCGACGGAATCGCCGGGCGAATCGGCGTAGCGAATCGCCTAGATGGAATAGTTGGGGATGGCGGTCTGTGAATACGCTGGCGCAAGTACAAGCGAAAATAGCACGCCGGCGAAGAGCAATCGATTCATTCGGATACTCCCTTAAGCAATGCGGGAGATTACTACACGAGAGGAAGCAGGACTACAGCGGCTGGCGGGAAGAGCGCACGAAGTCGCGGAGGACAGTCACATTGGGGCCGTAAGCTCCGATGCGGCCGGCGTCCACCGGGAGGCCGAGGCTTTCGGCGAGATCCAGATCCACGCCGGCATCGTCGAGTTCCGAAAGGCTGAAGCCGGCGGCAGGCTGCACGCGATTGAAGCCCGAGGGATACACGGGCCGCGGCGGACGGTGACGCTGCCACGGCCGGCGCGCCAGTTCGTAAAATTGCTTCCAATCGCGTTTGTGCCAAGTGTTCATCGGGCGTTGCAATCTGCCGTCCTGAATTGGATGCTTTCCAGTGGCTCGGGGTTCCCTTCTGACGGCCTCTGCCGCGCGCCGCAATTCGGCAGCGCAAGTACCTTCTCCTATAGCGCAAGTCAAGAAAAATGAATGTGATTCTTGACCTGATGTATCAAACACGTCAACCCGCGAAAGGTTTCGGCATCTGGAGCGAAGGCGCGCGCGATGCCGCAGCGCAGAGAAGCGGGCTGGGTGATTCGCAAGCAGGCAGCCCTCACCAATTCGCGGGGATGGTACACGCAACGTTACGGGTTATCCAGAAAAAATTCCGCGAGGCTGTGAATTTCGGAGCCGCCCGCAGAAAAATGAAAAAGACTTCGGGCGCGCGCGCACGCGCCCGAAGTCCTCAGCGAATTCGATGCAGAGTTGCGCCGATTACCAGCGGTTCCCGCGATCGCCGCGGTCGCCACGATCTCCGCGATCGCCGCCCCGCCCACCACCGCCCCGCCCACCCCGATCACCACCGCGGCCTCCGCCACCACCGTAGCCGCCGCGGCCACCGCCGCCACCGCCGCGCTCAGTCTGCGGACGCGCTTCGTTGACCACCAGGTTCCGGCCGCCGAAATTCTGCCCATTGAGAGCGGCGACCGCGCGATCGGCGTCTTCATCGTTTGCAATTTCGATGAACGCAAAACCCCGCGACTGCCCCGTGAAGCGATCGCGAATCAAATTGATCGCGGAGGCGCTCACGCCCAACTGTCCCAGCCATTCCTGCAACTGTTCTTCAGCTGCGGAAAACGGGAGATTACCGACATAAAGCTTCTTCACCTGCCCACTCCTTCTGCCCGGAACCAAACCGCGATTGCGGAGCGCACTGAGAGACCTGTCCGCCTATGGGGCAAACCGGAGGGCGTGCCGCGGGCGGGGTGGTTCAGTGGTCCCGGAGATACTCTCGAAAATTGACTGCTTTTGCAACCAGAAAAGCAGGAACCAGGCTGGGGCCCAAGCCTCGGGCACGCGTCGGCAAATGGTGATAGGATGCGCGAACAACAGGGCACACAAAAGCAGATGCCAACGCCGGGCACCATGATGGGTTTTCCACTGACCTTGCCGACCATGCTGGAGCGGGCGGGCAAGATCTTTCCCCGTGTGGAAGTGGTGTCGCGGAAGCCGGACCGGACAATTAGGCGGACGACGTATGGCGAACTGTACAAAAAGGCACGGCGGCTGGCGTCTGCGCTGAAAAAGCTCGGCTTGCAGGACGGCGAGCGGGTGGCTTCGCTGATGTGGAACCATTCCGGGCACTTGGAGGCCTTCTGGGGAGTGCCCTGCGCCGGGGGAATCCTGCACACGCTGAATCTGCGGCTGCACCCACACGAGATAGCCGCAATTGTGAACCACGCGAAAGACCGTTTTCTCCTGGTGGATGATGTGTTGTTTCCGCTTTATGAGAAGTTCGCGCCGGAGGTTGATTTCGAGCGGGTGATTGTAGTGCCCTTCGAATTCGGCAGCGTCCCGGAAGGCTTTCTCAGCTACGAGGAGTTGCTGGCCGAGGGAAGCGAAGAGTTTTCCTATCCCGCGATCGATGAGAATCAGGGTGCGGCGATGTGTTACACCTCGGGGACCACGGGCTGCTCGAAAGGAGTGATTTACTCGCACCGGGCGCTGGTGCTGCATTCATTCAGCGTGGGGCTGGGAGAGATCATTGGCCTGGGTGTCAAGGACACGATTCTGCCGATGGTGCCGATGTTTCACGCGAATGCGTGGGGCATTCCTCACGCCGCACCAATGCTGGGCGCGAAGCAGGTTCTGCCGGGGCCGCATCTGGACGGCGAAAATCTGCTGGATTTGATGGAGCAGGAAAAAGTGAATATGGCCTGTGGCGTGCCGACGGTCTGGGCCGGCGTGCTGGCAGAATTGGAAAAAAATCCGGGACGCTGGAAACTGGTGACGCCTGTGCTTGGCTCGTGCGGGGGATCGGCGCCGCCGCTGGAGCTGATCCGGCGGTTGGATCGACAAGGAATATTCCTGCGACATCTGTGGGGAATGACGGAAACCACCCCGATCGGCACGGGCGGAGCGCTGAAGGCGCATATGAAAGATTGGCCAGAAGAGAAGAAGTATGAGGTTCGAGCGAAACAGGGTTGGCCGGCGCCGTTCGTGGAGGCACGGATTATCAAGGATGGAGTGGAGGCTCCGTGGGATGGACAGACTCCGGGAGAATTGGAAGTGCGCGGGCCATGGGTGGCGGGAAGCTACTATGATGCGCCGGACCAGGTTGCGCGGTGGAGCGCGGATGGGTGGTTTCGCACCGGCGACATCGCGACAATCGATGAAGATGCTTATCTGCGGCTGGTGGACCGCTCGAAGGACTTGGTGAAATCTGGCGGCGAATGGATCAGCTCGGTGGATCTGGAGAATACCCTGATGGGGCATCCCGCGGTGAAGGAAGCATGCGTCATCGGGTTGCCGCATCCGAAATGGGCGGAGCGTCCGCTGGCGGCCGTGGTGCTGCGCGAAGGGGCCACGGCGACCGAACAGGAGTTGCGCGAATTCCTGGAGAAAACGTTCGCGCACTGGCAGTTGCCGGATGCGTTCGTGTTTGTGGACGCAATTCCGCGCACGAGTGTGGGCAAGTTCAAGAAGACCGCGCTCCGCGAGCAGTTCGCGGGATGGAAGTGGAAAGCATAGGGCTCTATGGACCGCTCGTGCAGAGACGCGAAGGCGCAGGGGAGCAGAAATGCGGGGGAGGCCTGAATCAGTTTCACAGGGCCTCGCAGAGGCACGATTGTTTTTTCCTTGGAGTTTCCTATGACAGACTGGCGAATGCTCAAAAGGCGGCCGCTCCGAGGACCGCTGCGCGAGGAAGCGGGGCCGCCGATCAAGAGCTACATCACACCGACCGGGTTGCAGCGTCTGAAAGACGAGCATGTGTTCCTGTTGAGTCGTGAGCGGCCCGCAGTGGCGGACGTGGTGGCGTGGGCTGCGAGTAACGGGGACCGCGGCGAAAACGCCGACTACCGATAGGGCAAACGACGGTTGGGCCAGATCGACTCGCGAATTCGCTTTCTCACAAAGCGCATTGACGCGGCCGTGGTTGTCGAGCCCGGCGCTCCGCGGCAAGGGTCAGCCGCCATGCGCGTTTTCTTCGGCGCTACCGTGACCTACAAGGACGCCGCCGGTCTCGAACACGTCGTTTCGATTGTAGGCATCGACCAAGTGGAACTGGAACGCGGCTACATCAGCTGGCGCTCGCCGCTCGCCAATGCGCTGATGAAGGCGAGCCCCGGCGATCACGTTGAGCTGCGCGCCAGCAAAGACAGAGCATCTCGAGATCATCGAGGTCGAGTATGCGCCGATTCCGATGGAACCCTTCCGCGAACCGCCAGGAGCTCAGTCGAAGCCCAAGGTCGAACGCCAGACGGGGCGGGCCGACTCTGAGCTTGCCTCCGATCCTTGTAGTCTTTGCACGCTATGCCCTCAGGGGCAACCCGCGCCGTCCATGCGAGGCCGGGTGAGCGAGTTCACTGCGGCGGATCCCTGAGAGTGCTCAATGCGTGGGGCTGCACACGGCCAAGAAAGCCTCACTGCTGATCCCGCGCAAGCAAACTGGGCTTCGGAAATGCTGGATAGCTTTCTTGGAACCGTTCTGTTCCCTGGGTTTTCCCCGACTGCACTGAACGTGGCGTACCAGGAGTTCTCCATCCAAGCCCGCCGCTCCGGAATACTGAGTTCCTCTTCGAAGTGGCTTGACTTTGCCTCCTGGAGCACTAGAATTGCACCACTCACGTGCTTCCACAGGGACGATGAACAGTCTGCGAAGTGCGTACTGCAAAAAACTAACCGCATTTCTAGACAAGGAGGATTTCCTTGAAGATTCAACATTTCTTCCGGTCATTCGGGCGCACCGCTCGTTTGGCACTCTTAGGTGGAGTCATAGGTACGCTCGCGGTACCGTCCATGCCGACGGGTCTTTCCGCCCATGATAGTGACCGTGACCATCACGGCTTCGATCACGTTTTCATCATCATGATGGAGAACACCGGTTACAACACCCTGATTGGTAATCCGAACGCACCTTTCATCAACTTCGCCGCCGCCACCACAGGTCTCGCGACAAACTATTACGGTGTCACACATCCGAGCCAGCCCAACTACATCGCCTCTACTTCCGGGTCGACAAATGGAGTGGCCGATGACAATGACACCACCATAGATGTCCCCAACGTGGTGGACCAATTGGAAGCTAGCGGGAAATCCTGGAAAGCTTATATGCAGTCCTATTCGCTTTGTACCACTCCGCTCGATCACTCTTGTGGCAACCAACTCTATGAGCGCAAGCATAATCCGTTTATCACCTATAAGGATGTGCAGAGCAATCCGGCACGCGTTGCCAACATAGTCGACTTCAGCCAACTCGCGACCGACCTCGCCAACAACACCGTTCCCAACTATGTCTGGATCAGCCCCGACCAGTGTCACGACATGCACGGGCGAGGCGCGACCCCCGCTGATCCGTGTGATTATTCGCAGGTCCAGCCCTTAATTTCTGCGGGCGATACGTTTCTTCTCAGCACTGTCAACGCCATCATGTCTTCCAATGCATGGACCGGCAATTCCGTTATTTTTATTACTTGGGATGAAAGCGATTACACCGGCACCGGCCCCGATGGATTCGGGGACACCAGCGGGTGTTGCAACGCAAATCCCGGGGGCGGCCACGTGGTGACGCTGGTCATTTCTAACGCCCTTCGCTTTGCTCGGAGCTCCAATGACGCTTTTAATCACTACTCCATCCTGGCGACCATCGAGGATAGTTGGCACCTCGGGTGTCTGGCTAACACTTGTGACCGGAAGAACGTTCGTCCGATGCGCGACCTGGCCGGTCCCGTCGGTGGCTGGTAGATACTTTCATCAAACAGGCAAGCGGCCAGGGGGGCGGTTCTCCTCCTGGCCATTTTATTTTTCCGTTCTGCGAATCGCGCCGATACTTGGATGGCTCCTGGTAAGTTTGAATGAGTAGGTCGAGGTGACAGCCGGCCCGTGCGCCGGGCTTGCGGGCTTCGACTTCTGGTTCACTGCGGGGTGAGGGGATGCGCCGGCCGTCCTACGGGTGGTGGCAAGAGAAGCGCCTGCTGGAAGCCGGCGCTGCGAAATGGCGCTAGGAAAAGACTTCGACCCAGGACCAGTTGAGCAGACCGGTGCGCTTAGGATTATCCTGAATGTAGTTCGCGATCTTGCGAAGAAATGAAGTGGTTGCCGAAGCGAGCTTCGGCGCAGAAAGCGGCGTTCAGCCGCCGCACTCCCCACCCGACACTAGGTGCGGTAGCTGGCGTTGATGCGGACGTATTCCGCGGTGAAGTCGCAGGTGTAATAGGTGGCGGAGGCACGGCCGGCGTGGAGATCCACGATGAGCTGGACGTGCTTTTCGAGCAGGCGATTGCTGGCGACGCGCTCGTTGAAATCGAGGGGCTGGCCGCGGCGCAGCACGGGAATGCCCGCCATGTGTATGTCTACGAGATCGGGATCGAAGTTCACGCCGGAACGGCCGGCGGCGGCGAAGATGCGGCCCCAGTTGGGATCGCCGCCGGCGAAGGCGGTCTTCACCAAGGGTGAAGTGGCGATGGTTTGCCCAATCTGGCGGGCAGCGGCTTCGCTTTTCGCGCCGCGCACGACGATTTCGATGACGCGCTGCGCGCCTTCCCCATCGGCGACAATCTGCAAAGCAAGGGAGCGGCAAACTTCCTCGAGCGCCTTCTGGAAGGCGCGATGGGCACTGGAATTGGGTTTGATCGCCGGGGCGCCGGATTCGCCGTTGGCAAGAACCAGCAAAGTATCGTTGGTGGAAGTGTCGCCGTCGATGGTGATGGAGTTGAACGTGCGATGCGTGACGTCTTTGAGCGTCTTTTGGAGCAATGAAGGCGAAATGGCGGCATCGGTGACAACGAAGGCCAGCGTGGTGGCCATGTTCGGATGAATCATGCCGGCGCCCTTGGCGCAGCCGACCAGATGCACACGCTTGCCCGCCATCTTGAAGCTGCCGGAGGCGGTTTTGGGGCGCGTGTCCGTGGTGCAGATCGCGAGCGAGAGTTCCGCGAACGAGCGCGCCGAGGGGCGGCGATTTTGCACGATGCCCGGCAGCGCGCGAAGAATCTTTTCAAGGGGAAGGGGCACGCCGATGACGCCGGTGGAACAGACGAAGACTTCCCTGGGATGGCAAAGCAGGCGGCGCGCGGTTTCTTCGACGGTTCTGACGGAAACGGCGTAGCCCGCTCCACCGGTCGCGCAATTGGCGTTGCCGGCGTTGACGATCACGGCGCGCATGCGGCCTTTCGAGGCGCGCAGGTTGGCTTTGGAGACGGTGACCGGAGCGGCGACGACGAGATTTTTGGTGAAGACGGCGGCGGCGGAAGCAGGAACGTCGCTGGAGAGCAGGGCGAGGTCCAGCGCGCCGGTCTTTTTCAGGCCGCAAGCGGTGGCCGAAAAGCGGAATCCGCGTGGCAGAGCGGCTTCGGAGAGGGCGTGTTTCATCGAATCGTGGTCCGCAAAGCGGGGATCATGCTCACGGAAGGGACCTCCGATCCTCCGCGCGATGCGTTGCGGTGTGCAGGGTAAAGATGCTAGACGACAGGCTCATGGCTGATTCTCCATCTGATTGAGTTTTTGTTCGAGCTGCGCAATGGCGGCGCGAACGGAAGATTCCGAAGTGCCTCCGGGAACGGCCTTGGAGGAGATGGCATTTTCGACGGAAAGGCCCGGCAGGAAATCCTCGCGAAAGAGCGGCGAGATTTTCCGGATGTCGGCGAGCGGGAGTTGGGTCCAGGATTTTCCCTGGTTTTCCGCTTCGCGAAGAAGTTTCCCCACCAGATCGTGAGCCTGCCGGAAGGGCACGCCGCGATGAACCAGATAATCAGCGGCGTCGGTAGCCAACAAAGCAGGATTCGAAACGATAGCGCCGAGGCGATCGGCGCGGAATTTTGCAGCCGAGAGCGCGCCTCGCGCGACCCAGAGCATCTCTTCCATCTGGTCGTGCGCCGCGAAGAGGGCTTCCTTATCTTCCTGCAGGTCGCGCTGGTAACTCGTCGGCAGGCCTTTCATGGTGGTGAGCAGGCTGAAGAGAGTGGCGGTGATGCGGCCGGTCTTGCCGCGCAGAAGCTCCCAGGAATCGGGATTTTTCTTTTGCGGCATCAGGCTGCTGCCGGTGGAATATTCGTCCGGAAGAATGACATAGGAAAATTCCTGCGAGGCGAACACGACGAAATCTTCGGCTAGGCGGGAGAGGTGCGTGGCGATCCCGGAGAGGGCGAAGAGATAGTCGAGGGCGAAGTCACGGTCGCTGACCGCATCAAGGCTGTTTGGCGTGATTTTCGAAAAACCGAGATCGCCGGCAATGGCGTTACGGTCGACGGGGAAGGAGCAGCCTGCGAGGGCCCCAGAGCCCATGGGGCACGCGTCGGCGCTTGCGGCGGCGTTTTGCAGGCGGGACAGATCGCGGGAAAACGCTTCGGCGTGCGCCATCAGGAAATGAGAAAGCAGAATCGGCTGAGCGTGCTGCATGTGGGTCATGCCGGCCATGGGAAGTTTCAAATTCGCTCTGGCCTGAAGCAGGAATGCGTTCAAGAGGGCGAGAAGAGCCTTGCGGATATCCGCGGAGGCATCGATGACAAAAAGGCGAAAATCGGTGGCGACAAGTTCGTTGCGGCTGCGGCCGGTGTGGAGTTTCCAGCCGAGGGGGCCGAGTTCTTCGACCAGGGCGTTTTCGACGAATTGGTGGACGTCTTCCGCGGTTGACGAATCGATCCAGGCCTTGTCGGTTGTCGCGCGCGCGGCGATTTTGTCGAGGGCCGCGAGAGTTTGGCGGACTTCTGTTTCGGTGAAAATGCCCACACCCTGCAAAGCCTTGGCCCAGGCGCGGTCCACGGCGATTTCGTAGGGGAGCAGGCGGCGATCGAACGCGAGGGAACGCTGGAACGCGTCGAAATGTTTGTCAGGCGCGTTTTGGAAGCGCCCGCCCCAGAGCCGATCGTCTTTACGTTGAGACATAGAGAAGTTTTAGCCGTTAGTTCTTAGTAAGAGCAAAAAATTTCGAACTCGATAGCGGTCAAATCTCAAAAGCTTTCTTCAGGGGCTAAAGCCCCGACTCAGACAAACAGGATACGTGGGGGCTGAAGCCCCCACCTCCTAATGACTTTCAACGTATGACTTACAACTGTCTTTACGAATTGCTACCTTCGGCTTTGGCTTTTGGTCGCACCGTCACCGGAAGCGCGAACAAATTAATGAAGCCTTCGGCGTCCTTCGGGTTGTAGCGCCCCATCGTAAAGCTGGCGAGGTCGGCGCGATAGAGCGAGTAGGGCGAAAGGCGCTTGGTGACATTGAGCGTGCCCTTCCAGAGTTTCAGGCCGACGGAACCGGTGACGCGCTGCTGGGCAACGTTGAAGAACGCGTCGAGGGCTTCGCGAAGCGGAGAGAACCACAGGCCGTAGTAGACGAGTTCGGCATAGCGCACGGAAAGCGCTTGCTGGAAATGCGCGGTTTCGCGATCCACGGTGAGGCGCTCGAGTTCGCGATGCGCGGTGACGAGCAGAGTGCCGCCTGGGGTTTCATACGCGCCGCGCGATTTCATGCCGACGAGGCGGTTTTCGACCAGGTCGGTGCGGCCGATGCCGTGTTTCGCGGCAATATCGTTCAAGGTGTTCAACAGATCGATCGGGCCGAGCTTTTTGCCGTTGACCGAAACCGGCGTACCGGTTTCGAACCCGATCTCGACTTCCTCCGGAGTGGACGGAGCGTTGTCTGGCGAGACGACCCACTGCCACATGGCTTCGCTGGGCGCGTTGGCGGGGTCTTCGAGTTCGCCGCCTTCGTGGCTGAGGTGCCAGATGTTACGGTCGCGGCTGTAGATGTTCTTTTTGCTTTGCTCGACCTGCACGTTGTGCTTTTCGGCGTAGGCGATGGCGTCTTCGCGCGAATCGATATCCCATTCGCGCCACGGCGCGATGATCTGGAGATTGGGCGCGATGGCTTTGTAAGCGAGTTCGAAGCGAACCTGGTCGTTGCCCTTGCCGGTGCAGCCATGGGAGAGGCCGTCGGCGCCCAGTTTCAAGGCAAGTTCGGCCTGGCGCTTGGCGATGACGGGCCGGGCCATGGAAGTGCCCAGCAGGTAGGTGTGCTCGTAGACTGCGCCGGCGCGGAGGGTGGGCCAGATGTAGTCACGGATGAACTCCTCGCGGAGATCTTCGATATAGGCGGAAGTGGCGCCGGTAGCCAGGGCTTTTTTGTACGCGGCCTGCAGATCCTCCTGCTGGCCCACGTCGCCAATCATGGCGATAACCTCGCAGCCGTAATTTTCGCGCAGCCAGGGAATGATGATGGAGGTATCGAGGCCTCCGGAATAGGCGAGCACTACTTTTTTGGGCTTCTGCAATTGCGAATTCACTCTTTCTTTTCTCCTTGGAAGTCAGCTCATAAATAGGAACAATGAAAGAAAATCATTTCCTCAGAGGCTAAAGCCCTGTTGTTGCCGGACCTTAATGTCAATGTCGGAGCTGAAGCTCCGACCTCCGATGCCCTCACTTATGAGACAGCTTCTAGTGAACAAACACGATATCAGGTAAAGAGCGCGTGCAGAATGGCCTTCTGCACGTACATGCGGTTTTCCGATTGCTGCAAGACCACGGAATTCGGGCCGTCGAGGACTTCGTCGGTCACTTCCTGACCGCGGTGCGCCGGGAGGCAGTGCATGAAGACCGCGTCCGGACCGGCCTGGCCCATCAATTTGCGGTTGACCTGATAGGACTTGAAAACCTGGCGGCGAAGCTTCTCCTCGGCTTCGAAGCCCATGCTGGTCCAGGAATCGGTGTAGAAGGCCTGGACGCCGCTGACAGCTTCCACAGAATTGGTGAAGAGCTCGATCTTCGCCTTGGTTTCCTTCGCGACGCGCTTGGCGTCGGCGAGGACGTCTTCCGCGGGCGCGTAGCTGGCGGGCGTGGCGATCCGGAGATGCACGCCAAGGCGCGCCGCGAGAAAAACCAGGGAATGGCAGACGTTGTTGCCATCGCCGACGTAGGCGAGCTTCAGGCCCTTGAGCGAGCCGAACTTCTCCTCGAGGGTAAAAAAGTCGGCGAGCGCCTGGCAGGGGTGAAATTTATCGGAGAGGGCATTGATGACGGGAATCGAAATGTTCCCCGCCATTTCGTCGAGGACGCGCTGCTCGTAGACGCGCGCGACGATGCCCTGCACCCAGCGCTCGAGGTTGCGGGCCACGTCGGGAATCGACTCGCGCTCGCCGAGCCGCGCCTGGGTGTGGTCGAGAAAAACCACGAAGCCGCCCATGCTCTGGATGCCCACCTCGAAGGTGACGCGGGTGCGCAGAGAGGGCTTCTCGAAGATGAGGGCGATGTGCTTGCCGCACAGCGTGGAGGCGTATTTGGCGGGGCGGGCCTTGATGTCCGCGGAGCGCTGGAGCAGGTCGCGGGCATCCGCGGGGCTCCATTCGGCGCCGGTGAGGAGGTCCTTGGTGACAGCGACGGGCAATGTGAGAGTTGTGGTCATGTGATTCTCCGAGTTTCCTTGCGTTTAAAATGCCGCGCTGGCGAACTGGCCGGCGGAAATGGGTTCCCGCAAAACACGGGTTCCTGGAAGATTGGAAATGCCGCTTTTCGACGGGTTTTGCACGAAGCGGTTTGCCGATAGAGCGGTGGCGGCGGAGTTGCCGCCGACGATGTGCACTTCACGGACGCCACCCTGCAATGCGCGTTTGGCGGCTTCGAGTTTCAGGATCATGCCGCCGGAGACCACGCGCGAGTGGATCAAGGTGTCTACCTCTTCGCAGGAGATGGCGGACAAGACCTTTTCGCCATCGAGGACGCCAGCCACGTCGGTGAGGTAGATCAGGTGATCCGCTTCGATAAATTCGGCGCAGGCGGCGGCCATGTGGTCGGCATTGATGTTGTAGAGTTCGTTGTCCGCGCCAAGGCCGAGGCACGCGGCGACGGGCAGAAGGTTTGACTTCCAAAGGGATTCGAGAAAGCGGACGTTGAGGCTGGTGAGGTAGCCGACGTAGCCAAGGCGGCCTTCGACGTCGTTATGCACGAGCGGCGAGGCCGAGAAGCAAGCGGCGTCGGCGGCGCAAATGCCGATGGCGGGCTGGCCCTCCGCGGTGATCGCCGCGGAAAGCTGCTTGTTGAGAAGGCCGGCGAAGACCATCACAGCCGCGTCGCGCGTCTCTTTGTCCGTGACGCGCAGGCCGCCGACAAACTTGCTCTCTATGCCTATGCGCTTAAGGGTATTGGTGAAGATGCGGCCGCCACCATGGACAACGAGGATTTCGTGCTTGCGCTCGCCCAGCGCTGCGACCTGCTTCGCGAGCGAGCGGACCGCGGCCGTGTCCTCCAGCAGCGCGCCCGCGAATTTGACGACGATTCTCATACCAGCCCCGTCCTTTCTTCGAGTCCGAGCGTGAGATTCAGGTTCTGGACCGCCTGACCGGCCGCGCCCTTGCCCAGATTGTCGAGGCAAGAGACAACGACGAGACGCTTCCCGTCCGCATGCAGCGCGAAACCAATGTCGCAAAAATTGCTTTTTACGACGTGCTGAACCTCCGGCAGCGTGCCCGCCGGATGGATGCGGACCAACGCGCGCCCCGCAAAAAACTTGCGATAAATGGCTTCGATATCCTGGGGCGTATGCGCTTCCGCAAGGGTCGCGTAAATCGAAGACAAAATGCCGCGTGGAATGGGAAGCAGATGCGTTGAGAAAACCACCTGGGATTCCGGAAGGCCGGTGTGCTCGAGAATTTCCGGAGTGTGCCGGTGCCCGAAGAGGTTGTAGGCGCGGAAATTCCCCTCCAGCTCGACGAAATGCAGGTCGCGGCGAAGTTCCTTGCCTGCACCGCTGGCACCGGATTTGCAATCGCAGACAATGGTATGCCCGGGCGCGAGCAGCCCCGCCTGCCGCAAAGGGTGGAGCGCCAGAATAACGCTGGTGGCGTAGCAGCCGGGATTCGCGATGAGTTTTGCCGAGCCGAGCCGCTCGGAGTAAAGCTCGGGCAGGCCATAGACGGCATCACCGAGCCGAGAGGCGTGTGGGGTAGGCAGCTTATACCAGGCGGAAAATGTGTCCGCGGAGGCAAATCGGAAAGCGCCGCTCAGATCGATGACACGGAGGCCGGCATCCAGGAACTCCGGCGCGAGTTCGGTGGAGACTTCGTGCGGCGTGGCCAAGAAGGCTGTTCCGGCATTGCTCCGTGCAATCGCTTCCACAGAGAGAGGCCTCAACGGCGCTTCACCCCAGCTGCGCAACTGAGGGAACAACTGTGAAAGACAGTGCGCTCCGTGTGTTTCACGCACATAGAAGTGCGGCTTGGCGATTCCCGGATGGCGGAGCAGGAGGGTGGCCAGCTCAAAGCCCGTGTAGCCAGTGACACCAATGACGGCGATGCTGCGGGGATCTCTCATTTCACCTGCGTTTCGATTTTTTTCTGCAGGGATTCGCGGGTTTTGCGGTTGGGGGTGATGATCAGGACGGTGTCGTCGCCCGCGATGGTGCCGGCAATTTCCGGAAATTTGGCGGCGTCGACGGCAGCGGCCAGGGGCTGCGCGCCGCTTGGTGGAGTCTTTAGGACCAGCAGGTTCTCGGCCGGGCGAATATCCAACAGGAACTCCTTGAGCGCGCGAGTGAGCGGTGGAGCGGCGGGCGCCTCTTCCGGCAGCGCCGCGCCGGTTTTGTAGCCTTCCGTCGTCTTCACGAGCTTCAGCTCCTGCAAATCGCGGGAGAGCGTGGCTTGCGTGACGCGAAGGCGCTGCTGGGCCAGGCGGCGGCGCAGGTCCTCCTGGTTGGCGATGCGCTCGCTGGAAACCAGCCGAAGGATTTGCCCGTGGCGGAATGTTTTGGTGGCGCTCATGAAATATGCATTTGACTGTATATTTATACATTTCAGAAGCGGCGGTTGTCAAACATTTTTTCGCAAAAAGCGGGATGCATTGCCCGGAGGAGGCGGCAAGGAGGCCGTACAGCGAGAACCTGGCCGGCGGGACAGGGCCGCGCGGGAGGCGGGCAGCTACTTCATACGCCGCAGCACGCAGATGTTTGCTGGATTTTCGGCTCCAAGAATGTTACGAATCAGCAATCAAGTTTTTTGGGCCATGAGCGAGACCTGCCACATTGCCGGATGCAAGCACGACGTACCCG
Source organism: Acidobacteriota bacterium (assembly GCA_021324935.1). GTDB lineage: Bacteria > Acidobacteriota > Terriglobia > Acidiferrales > UBA7541 > Acidiferrum. Next base: position 24,736 of record JAJPIE010000023.1, on the reverse strand, counting down.
CCGCCCTGGCGGACCTCAAGCTGTGCATCCTCCACTTCACGCTGTCGCTGGAATCGAGTTGCGCGGAAATGCGCCGGGAGACGGCCCTGGGCAACACGCCGCAGGATCGCCAGCGGGAGATCATGAAGTTCATCACCAGCAACGGCGAGTCCCTGGCGCGCGTGGCCACCAGCGGGCTGCACCTGACCGATGACCTGAAAGCCCGGGTGTTAAGCACGTTTTTGACGCTAATGAACCTGCGGGAAAACCTCGACCGCGCCTCCATGCGCACCCCGGCAGGCCGCGGCGGCATCTTCCGCTAAGGCGTTTCAAGCACCGATATATCTGGCGTAGAGCGAGCGGGCGACTGCGGGGTCCTTCGTGCCTTTCAGGATGGCGCGGCCGTCGCTGAAGACCGTCATTTCATAGGGAGGCACCTGAAAACGAAGGAGGAAGCCGTTCTGGCGGACGCCGGGAATCAGTGGCGCCAGGCGCTGCTGCAGGGCGAGAAGGTCGAGGGTGCGGCGCCGCTCGTGGATCTGGACCGAATCGCGGCCGCACATGGTGATATGCGGCTGGGCCAGCCCCTCGAGATAGACGAATTCGCCCAAGGAGCAGACACGGCAGCGGGGATTCCGTTCTGGATGGATGGTTTGGAAGCGGCCGCTCCAGACGTCGCAAGAAACCAGGCGGTTGTGCAGGCTATTCTCATTGCCGGATAGAAACTTGAGGGCTTCGCCGGCAGCGAGCGACGCGACGAGATTGACCACGGGTCCAAGGACCCCGATGGTGTCGCAGGTCTCTTCGATTCCCGCGGCACCGGCAGAGTTCATCAGGCAAGCAAGGCACGCGGTTTGTCCCGGTCGGATAACCATAGTGAGACCATAGCTGGCGACGGCGGCGGAGTAAATCCAGGGCGTTGCTGCTTGCACGGCGAAGTCATTGATCAGGAAGCGGGTTTCGAAGTTATCCGTGCCGTCGAGGATCAGGGGAAATCCGGGAAGGTGCTCGCGGATATTGCGGGGATTCAGGTCGGCGACGATTCCCTCGATTTGGATGTCCGAATTCAAGGCGCGCAGCTTGCGTTCCGCCGCCACGGCTTTCGGCAGCGCCTCGCGAGCGTCGGATTCGTCAAAGAGAATTTGGCGCTGGAGGTTGGAGGGCTCGACGAAGTCGCGATCCAGGATGCGCAAGCGGCCGAGGCCGGCGCGCACCAGGAGGTTCGCCAGGGCCGCGCCAATCGCGCCGCAGCCCACAAGGACGGCGCTCGAGGCCAGCAGGCGCTCCTGGCCCTCGCGCCCGATACCCGCAAACAACATTTGACGGGAATATTTCTCGCTGAGTGAAGGAGTCACGTAAAATAGAATCCCAGCATTGCAGCAGTCTTTTCCTCTTCATCATAGCGCCAAAGCGACCTGGGGAGGCAACGCGCGTGTGCTACCCTTCGTCTGAGTGATGGAACGCATGAAATGCCGGTGTAGCAAGGGTTTGCGAGCGATTTTCCTCCTCGCGGTGACGCGGGGAGGGGCGGGCGGGCACGCCCCGGCGGCGGAAATCTTCCAAGGTAATCCCAAGACAGAAGCTCCAAAGATCGTGGCGATTCGCGTGGTGGGGGAAGACGGCAAAGTGCTCCAGGCCGAGCCACAAGGACTCTCTGTTCATGTCGGCGAGCCCATGGAAGCCGCGCAGGTGGCCGCGAGCATTCGCACCCTCTATCAGACGGGTAATTACGCTGACTTGCGCGCCGTGGCGTATCCCGAAGGCGAAGGCATCCGGCTGGATTTCGTTGCCCGCCAGAATTTTTATTTCAGTCAGGTGTTGATTCACGGACTGAAGCCTCCACCAACGGAAGCCTCCGCCGTGGCGGCCATGCAGATTTCCCTGGGACAAACCTACCGCGAACAGGACGTGAAGGACGCCGTGAATCGCCTGCAAGACACGCTGCGGGAAGAAGGGTTTTATCGGGCGAAGATCAGTGTGGAGGAGCGCCCGCACCCGGAAACCCGCGAGATCGATCTTGTTGTGAGTCTCGATCCAGGGCCGCGCGTGCACGCCAAAAACATCCACTTCATCAACAATTCGGAATTCCGGGATGCCGAAATCCTGGCACGGTTCAAGCTCAAGCCAGGAAGCGAACTGACGATCGGCAAAGTACAATCCGGTCTGGACCGCATCCGGAAATTCCTGGAAAAGTCGGGGCATTTGAGCGCGGGAGTTTCCGCGCGGCGAGGAGAGTACGATCCAACGGACAACACGCTGCCGCTGGTGGTGGAGGTTACCGAAGGGCCGCGCGTGCAAGTGACGGTAACCGGGGTGAAGTTCTCCAAGCGCGACCTGAAACGAATGATTCCGGTCTACCAGGAAGGTTCGGTGGACACCGATCTGCTGGAAGAGGGAAAGAAGAACATCCGCGAACGCATGGAACGCGAGGGGTACTTCGATGCAAAAGTGGACTACGCCGTGGCGTCCCGCGAGCTGGAGGGAGGAAAATCGGGCTGGAAGGGCACCGAAGAACTGATCACCTATTCCGTGCAGCGTGGAATGCGTCACGAACTGACGCAGATCCAATTCAGCGGCAACCGGTACTTCAGCACCGAGCTGCTCAAAAGCCGGCTGACGATTGCGCCGACCAGCCGGTTCACGCGGCCGCGATTCAGCCGCCGCCTCATGGAAGGCGATGCGCTGTCGATGAGGAATCTCTATATCTCCAACGGATTCCTTTCGGCGAAAGTGGACGCGCAGGTGGATGAGGTGACGAAGGAAAAAACGGGCGGGCTGATTGCGCGGTTCAACATCGACGAAGGAAAGCAGACGCTGGTTTCGAGTCTGAAGGTGGAAGGCGCGCACGCGATTTCGGAGGAAGAAATCCGGGGAGTGCTGGGCTCGCTGCCAGGACAACCGTATTCGGATATCAACGTTGCCGGCGATCGCGACAACGTGCTGGCGCTCTACTACAACCAGGGTTTTCCGAACGCCACCTTTAGCTACACGGCGGAGCCGGACGATTCGCCCGAAACAAAAGCCGAACTCGCAAAGGAAAAGACGGCCAAGGAAAAGCTGACCGGGGAGAGACGAAGATATGCGATCGAGCGCGCGGAACCGGTAAAGCTGGTCTATCGAATCGAGGAAGGCCCGCAAGTCCTGGTCAAGCGCGTGTTCGTGACCGGGTATACGCACACACGGCCGCGGGTGATCCGGCGCGAAGTGCGAGTGAAGCCGGGAGGGCCGCTGCGCGAAGGGGATGTGGTGCTTTCGCAGCAGAAACTTTACAACCTGGGCATCTTCAATCGCGTGACCATCGAGCCGCAAAACGCCAACGGCAGCGATCCGGAGAAAGACGTCGTGGTGCAGGTGGAAGAAGCGAAGCGCTATACCCTTGCCTACGGCGGCGGATTCGAAGTTCAGCGACTCGCGAGCACTACGGATCCCACGGGCGGAGAAATTCAAGCGGCACCGCGGGGCATCCTGGAAATTTCGAAAGAAAATGTAACCGGCCGCGCGGACTCGCTGGCGCTAAAGCTTCGCGGCAGTACGATTCAAGGCCGCGCGCTGCTGGCTTACACGGCGCCGAACACGTTCAACGATCCAAAATTGAGCCTCCAAGCGACGGCGTACGTGGAAAAAACACAGGATATCAACACCTTTGGCCAGACGCGGTATGAAGGAAACCTGCAGATCACGGATCAGTTCACGCCGCGCTCGTCGTTTCTGTTTCGCTACGCTTTTCGCAAAGTGACAGTCAGCAACCTGAATATTCCCGCGGAGGAAGTGCCGCTATTCAACCAGCCGACGCTGGTTTCGCAGTTCGGCGCGACCTATTTCCGCGACACGCGCGACAATCCGGCGGACGCGACGAAAGGATCTTCGACCAGCGCGGACGTGAGCATGGCGTCGACCTCGATCGGCTCGAGCGCGAGTTTCATGCGCTACTTCCTCCAAAATTCCACGTACACGCCGATTGGCAAAGACTGGAATTTCGCGCGTTCGCTGCGACTCGGAATTTTGCAGCCATTCGCGAATACGGTTTCTCTCACGTTCCCCGCGCCAACGCAGGCGCCACTTCCGCAGGTTATCCCGCTGCCGGAACGCCTGTTTGCCGGAGGCGGCACTTCCCTGCGGGGATTCGCGCTCAACCAGGCCGGGCCGCGCGACGCGCTGACCGGTTTTCCGATCGGCGGACAGGCCCTGTTGCTCCTGAATCAGGAGATCCGCTTTCCGCTGAAGTTGCCGATTGTCGGTACGAAGCTGGGTGGCGCGCTGTTCTACGACGGCGGCAACGTTTACAGCCGGGCGAGCCGCATCACGCTGCGATGGTCGCCGCCGAAGCCCGTTTTTGTGCCCGCGTATCCGGGCCAGGCGCCCGGCCCATTCAACCCAACGCGCTGCGTATCCAACTGCACGAACGAGTTGAACTACTTTTCGAACACGGTGGGCTTTGGCTTGCGATATGCCACGCCGATCGGGCCCATCCGCATCGATTTGGGCTATCAGTTGAATCCTGCGGAATTCGTGATTCCGTGCCAGAGCAGTATCGCGTTCTGCCAGCAGGGCACGCACCTGCAAAGATTCCAGATTTTCTTCAACCTGGGCTCGAGCTTCTGATGCGCCACTGGATTGCAGAGGCGGCGATGCTCCTGGCACTGGCGACGGCCGCAGGCGGAGCCTCCGCTCAGGAAGTGGTGGACCGAATCGTCGCAAAGGTGGAATCGGACATCATTCTGATGAGTGACGTGCAACAGCTCGCGCGGTATCAGACGTTCCTGGACGGCAAGCCACAGAGCGATGCGGAGATTCTGGACCGCTTGATCGACCAGTGGATTGTACGCAGCGAAGCCAGCGTAGCACGGTTTCCCCAGCCATCGGAGGAGGAAATCAACCGAAGCATCGAAAGGCTGAAGCGATCGTTTTCTTCTCCGGAGGAGTATGAGGCGCGAAAAGCGCAGAGCGCAATGAGCGATGAGCAGATTCGCAAGTTCGTGACCGCGCAGCTCTATTTGAGCAATTACCTGGACAGCCGATTCCGCCCGGTGATCCAAATCGATGAGAAGGCCATCGAGGAGTTTTACAAGACGCGCGTGGTGCCACGGGCAGAGTCGCGGGGACAAACGCCGCCACCACTCGACAACGCACGGGATTTTATCCAGGAAGCGCTGGTCCAAAAGGCGGTTAACGAACAGGCGGACCGCTGGCTGAAGGAAAGCCGCACGCGTGTGCGCGTCGAGATTTTGTTGAACGAGAAGGTGCAATGACGAAGGAGTCGCGCTGGCGGAAGATTCTTTGGGTGGAACACGCCCTGTGGATGCTGGGTGTGTGGACCATCGCCGCGGTGGCCGCCGGCGTAATTGCGCTGGGCAGCGGCCTGGCCAATCCACTGCTGCGGCACTTGCTGATCAATCGGCTGCAGAAATTGACCGGCGCGCGTGTGGAAGTGCGCACCGTTTCGGTTGGCTGGTTTTCGTTGAACGCCACGGTCAACGGCCTAGTGATTCACGGCAAAGAGCCGTTGGATACCGAGCCGCTGTTCAGCGCGGAGCAGGCAAGACTCGGGCTGCGCATCGACTCCTTCTGGGGCCGCCGCGTTTCGCTGGATGACCTCCTCCTCGTCTCGCCGCGCGTCCACGTGCTGGTCCAGAGGGACGGCAGCAACAACTTGCCAACGCTCGAGAGAAAACCGTCGAAAGCGCCTCTGCAGCAAACGCTTCTGGATTTGCACGTGAGGCAAGTGGATATCCGCGACGGGTGGTTCCTCTACAACAATCTGCGTCGTCTCGTGGCAATGGAAGGCGGCGATTTGCGGCTGACGATCACGGGAAGCGCGAATCCGGCGCGCCCGCTGTACATCGGAACACTGGATTGGGATTCGATTGAGTTGGCGCGGCGCCGCGATGTTCCCATCCCCGCGAACGTATCGGGGAAATTTTCGCTGAGTCCGGACGGCTTCACCGTGGAACAGGCCATCGTTGATGTGGGGCGCTCGCATTTCGATTTGCAGGCGCAAACGAAAAATCTGGAATCGCCCGATTGGACTTACCGGTATCGCGGGTGGCTGGACTTGCTGGACATTCGCGAGGCGTTTCGCACGCCGGAGGTGCCGCTGGGAAGAATCGATCTGCGAGGCGAAGGAACACTGAACTCCGGAAAGATCAGCGGGAAAGGGAACTTTGCGGGAGACAACATCGCGCTGGGTTTCGAGGATTTTCACGCCGCCAATTTATCCAGCCGGTCGAGTTACATTCTCGATTCCGACGGCGTGGTGCTGCCGGATTTCGCGGCGTACGCCATGGGGGGTAGCGTGAAAGGCCGCGTCACGATGAAGTTCGACGGCCTAAAATTCCGCGCCGAGACGAAAGTCCAGGGCGTCCGGCTGGGCGAGGTGACTCCGGCCATCGATCATGCAGGCTTTCCGATCGACAGCCTGCACTGGGATTCCGTGATTACCGCGGATACCGTGGAAACCTGGCACGACAATTTCCGTGAATTCGATATTTCCGCGCGGATGCACTGGGACGTGCCGGATCAGGTCCTGCCGGGCCACATGCCAGTTACCAGCGAAGCGGCGCTGCGTTACCGCTACGGTGTGGACACGCTGCAAATCGACCTGTTCGATTTCGAAACGCCCACTTCGCGCGGAAATTTCAACGGCGTTTTGCATCCGAAAACCACTTCACTCGATGCCCGGCTGGACATCGGATCGCTGGCCGCCTGGGACGATTTCATTCACGCCATCGCTGGCGATAAGCCGGGCACGCCCGCAGCGAAAACGGTGATCGACGGCTCGGTGCAATGGTCCGGGAAAATTGCCGGACCCTCGGGCGGGCCGACGTTTACGGGACACCTGCAAGGCGAGCGCGTGCGCTACGACAATTTTCTGCTGGATTCGCTGGACGCCGATTTGAGCTATTCACCGGCGCAGTTGGCGATCTCGCGAGGCCGGGCCCGCCGCGGCGCAATGGAAGCAGGCATCGAGGGTCAGTTGCAACTCACCGACTGGGAATTCCGCCCGGACAACGCATGGGAAAGCGAACTCGATCTGGAGAAAGTGCCGCTGCAGGAATTGGAAAAGCTCGCGGGATGGAAATATTCCGTGGAAGGACTGCTCACGGGACAGTTCCATGGCAGAGGCACCCGCGCGGCGCCGGCGCTGACCGGTTTGCTGGACCTGGCGGATGCGAACGTGTACACGGTGCCGTTCAACCGGCTGCGCGGGCAACTGACGGTGATGCCGGATGAAGTACGCCTTTCGAACGCCGAGCTGCGCTTTTTTGCGCCGGGAACGGAAAAAACCGGAGGCGCGGGGATCGTGACCGGAGCTGTGGCGTATCGTTTCGCGGACGGAGCGCTGACCACGGACCTGGTGGGAGCATCGCTGCCACTGGCCAATTTCCGCCGGATCAAAGCGGCTGGTTTGCCGGTGGATGGACAAATCTCGTTTCGCCTGAAATCCAGTGGGCAGGCGCGGGCTCCGGTGGCCGACGGAAGTTTCCGTGTGGTGGATTTTCAGGTCGGTTCGGAAGTAATCGGGAGCTTCGAAGGCGACCTGCAGTCCGATGGAAAGCTGATGCAGCTCAAGCTAGGTTCGGCGATGACCGAAGGGGCCATCGGCGGGGGAATCAATCTGGGCCTGGAGGATCCCTTGCCGCTCGACGGCAAAATTACCATCCGAAACATCAACCTCGATCCGTACCTGCTTTCTTCCCTGCACGTGGAAAAGTTTCCGGGTCACGGCGTCGCCGACGGAGACATCACGTTTAAAGGCGAGTTGCGGAACCCGGAAACGCTTACGGTGGACGGAAATTTTTCGCGCCTGGCAATCAATTATGGAGGGGTGCAACTGGAAAATCAGGGCCCTATTCATCTCACTTCCACGCGTGATTCCTTGAAGATCGTGAGCATGTCACTTAAAGGAACGGATACCAACGCGGAGATGACCGGGTCGGTGCAATTTACGGGGCGGCGGACGGTGTCGCTGAAACTCAACGGGTCGGTGGACCTGCGGCTGCTGAGCGCGTACATCCCCGGCGTGGGTGTGGCGGGGCACGCGGATATGAACGCTTCGTTCGGAGGGACACTCGACCGGCCGCGCATCGTTGGCCGGGTGAAGCTAATCGACGCCTCCGTGCGTTCGGCGGATTTTCCCACGGGCTTGAGCAATGTGAAAGGCGACCTGGTCTTCGACGCCAACCGGCTGTTCTTCGACAATGTAACGGGCGAGGCCGGCGGCGGGTTGATCACGCTTTCCGGCGCCGCCAATTATTCGGAGAAACCGCTGCGCTATGACATTTCAGCGAAAACCGATCGCATCCGTATCCGTTATCCGGAAGGAATGAGCTGGCTGGTGGGCGGATCGCTGCGACTCTCCGGAACGTTAGACGGCGGGTTGCTTTCCGGCAAAGTGGTGGTGCAGCGGGTGAACCTGAGCGAGGGCATCGAATCGGTCGGCTCGCTCACGTCAAGCTCGGGCACCTCCACGACCTCGACCTTCCTTCGGAATTTGCAGCTCGACGTCGAAGGGAGCTCCTCGCCGGATGCACGCATGGAGTGGCCAGGGGCGCATCTGGAAGCGGAATCGAATCTGCGCGTGCGAGGGACAGCGGATCATCCGATTCTGCTGGGACACATCCACGTTCTTTCGGGCGACCTGTTCTTCCGGGACAGCCACTACAAAGTGAATCGAGGCGACTTGAACTTTGCGAACCCATTTCGCCTGGATCCCGTGATCAACTTCGAGGCCACCACTACGATTCAGCAGTATGAAATCACCCTGAATTTCACCGGCCAGGCGAGTAAGATGAGCCTTTCCTACCGCTCGGATCCGCCCTTGCCGGGCAACGACATCATTACCCTTTTGGCCATGGGGCAAACCAGTTCGGAAGCTACCATGCGCGCCGGCGCCACGGGACAAACGGGGCCGGCGGGCAACGCGGGGGCGACGGCGCTGTTATCGGAAGCGATCTCGAGCCAGTTGGGAGGGCGCGTGGAACGTCTGTTTGGAATCACGCGATTCCGCGTGGATCCGGGACTCGCCGGCGTCGGCAGCACAGGCTCCGGGCAAAACGTAGCGGCGCGCGTGACGGTTGAGCAGCAGGTTACGCCCAATCTGGCGGTCACCTACGTGTCGAACGTCAGCTCGACGCAGCAGCAGGTGATTCAGATCGAATACAACGTCACGCGGAATATTTCGGTGGTAGCCTTGCGCGATCAGAACGGCACGTTCGGCATGGACATAAAAATCAAGAAGCGGTTTCCCTAAAGACCTGCCCCTGACCTGGCGCGAGCCAGATTCAACTATTGAGGATCCTGTTGTTGCGCGGACTGCGGGGCTGCGTCCTGCGATTGCGGTTGCTGCCCGCGGCGCTGTTGCGGGAAGCGCCGACCCTGCGCCATGAGCCTGGCATTCTGTCCCACGCCGGGATTTTCCTGCTTGGCTTCCTGCAACGCTTCCTTCGCTGCTTTCCCTGAAGTTACGCGCACGGCTTCCTGAAGTTCGCGGCCAATCTTGGGCGATTCGGCGGCAACCTTCTGCCCGAGTGGAGAACCGTAGAACTGCAGCAGCCCCTTGATCTCATCATCGGTGTAGTGCTTGTCGTAAATCGAGGCGAGTTGTTCGTTGACCGCATCCACATCGAATCTTTTTTCGTAATCGGAGATGACCGCGTTGACAAAAGCTTGCCCCTGCTGATTGTTGGGCACGGTCTCGAGAAGGCGCTCGCGGTACTGTTCTGCGGCGTGAGTCATGGAATCCTTCACGAGATCGCGCGCGCCCGCCAGTTCGAGCAACGAGCAAATATCCGCTTTCTTCACGGGATCAATCGCCGTTGTGGAAGGAGCCTGGGCCTGAGCGTTGGGAGCATTCTGCGCGGCGGCTTGCACGTCACCGAGGGAATTTCCCTGGGTGGCCACCAGAAACGTGCCAATGTATATCAAGATCAATGCCAACGCCGCTTTCATGACCGCCTCCACGCCGCGAATCGGGGAATTGCTGGAGTCCCGAATCCGTCTTTCTACTTCCGAGTTTAAGCAGGCCGCGTCAACTTGCCTCCTGCTCCGAGGTGCAGAATTGCCGGGGTCGTCACTGACCTTGCGGGCAGGGGAGCGGAAGACCAGTGCCGCCGCGGCGCGAGTTGGTTAGCAGGGGATGGCTGGACTGTCGGAAGAACAAGAATGTAACGCGCTCTAGCTTTGTATTATAAAGTACTTGACATGACTCGTCCTTTTCCCTATCCTTTCCTTCGTGACTGTCCCTCGCCCAAGCCGCACTTCCCTCCGCGAGCCCATCCCTATCGATGCTCGGGCCGCCGACCATCTGCGCTATATCCGCGAGACGATGGAGAATGCGGCCGAGTTCACCGCCGTTCCCGGCTGGGGAGGCGTGGGCATGGGAGCGACGGCACTGGCGGCCGCGTTTCTGGCCTCGCGCCAGGCTTCTGCCGGGGCGTGGCTAACCATCTGGCTGGCGGAAGTGTTTGTGGCGGTGGCCATTGCGGCCCCTGCGGCGGCCACAAAGGCGCGCCGCGCGAATTCCTCGATCTTTCGAGGGCCAGGAAGGAAGTTTGTCTTGAGCTTTGCGCCGCCAATCATCGTGGGCGGGCTTTTGACGTTGGTCCTGTTTCAAATTAGAGCGACCTCGGTTCTGCCGGGGGTGTGGTTGTTGCTCTATGGCACGGCCATTGTGACCGGCGGTGCGTTTTCCGTGCGAGCCGTGCCCATTATGGGCTTATGCCTGATGGTCCTTGGCGCGGCAGCGTTGTTCGCACCGGTTGCGTGGGGAAACCTATTCATGGCCGGGGGATTCGGCGCGGTGCACATTGCGTTTGGCTTCTGGATCGCGTTACGGTACGGTGGCTGAACGAGCGAGCTTTGAGGAATAAGGAAAGCGTGGCCAAGTCGTCCACAATCCGGCAGGATCGTCCGCAGCGCGAGGAAGGGCCCGCGCCGGTTCGTAGCGCGGCGGGTCAGCCAGTTCCGGCATCGCTGGATCGCCTGATCCACGAGCGCATCCGGCTGGGAATCGTCAGTGCGCTGGCCGTGAATCGCGCGCTGACCTTCAATGAACTGAAAGCGCTGCTGAAGACCACCGATGGCAACTTGAGCGTGCATGCGCGCAAGCTGGAGGAAGCGGATTACATCGTTTGCACGAAATCGTTCGACGGCCGCCTGCCCAAGACCGAATATCGCCTGGCGCCGGCAGGGCGGCGGGCGCTGGAACGGTATTTGGATCACATGGAGGCGCTGATCCGGGCGACGCGCGAGAGGTAAATTTTTTTGATGTCATTCTTTATAATATAAAGTACATTGCGTAAATAAGCGGCGGAGAAAGAAGTATTCCCGTGCAATTCCAACTTTTGCAAAAAGAAACATCGCGGCAGCAGCCGGCGCTTCGGGCAGCCGCGCAGCTTCATGTGGCGATCATTTGCGATGGCAACGGCCGCTGGGCCACTTCCCGTTTTCTGTCGCGCTCGGCGGGGCACCGCGCCGGCGCCCAAGCGGCGCGCAACGTGATTCGCTGCGCCCCGCACCTTGGCATCCACACGCTCACGCTGTTCGCCCTGTCTTCGGCCGACTGGAAGCGGCCACCCGCCGAAGTCGCGGCGATCCTCCAGATTCTCCGGGAATATCTGGAGGAGGAAACTTCGCACTGCCTCGACCAAGGCATTCGCCTGAACATCATTGGGAGGCGCGACCGGCTTCCGGCGCCGCTCCGCGAGGCCATCGCCGACGCGGAGGCGCTGACCGCGAAAGGAAGCAAGCTGCATCTCCGGCTGGCTGTGGATTATTCCGCGCGGCATTCTCTGTTCCAGGCGGCCAGCAAGTTTTACAAAGCCACGGATCTGTCCGCGGAAGCCTTCGGTGATGTACTTGCGGAGGTTCAGAGGGGCGGCTCCACGGACGTGGATGTGCTGATCCGTACCGGGGGCGAACAGCGGCTCTCGGATTTCCTGCTGTGGGAATGCGCTTTCGCAGAGTTATTCTTTTTCGCGAAACGCTGGCCGGATTTCACGCCGAAAGACCTACGGGACATTGTGCGAGAATTTGAGCAGCGCGAACGCACCTGCGGGGGCCTGCCTCGCGAAGCGAGTTACTAGCGCATCGCCTCCTCGGGAGCGCTGGCGCTCATCTTGATTAATCCAAAGAAACGTAAGCATTTAAAGCGCATTGCGGGACGATTTCTCCGCTCAGACCTTTTGGCTTGCTCCGGCGTCTATTCTCCAGGAGAAAGTCATGGGATCTGTGGGACTTACCCTGCCCTGGGAGCATAGAATCTCCGGGGCGGTGCGGACCGGGGAGCGGCGAGTGGAACCTTCCGAATCACGAATGGAGACGGAGCAGGTTGCCGCTGAACCCTCGCAGGACGCCGCTGTGGCCAGCGCTTGCCTCAGCGGGAACTTGCAGGGTTACGAACAGCTTTATCGCTGGCAGGGAACTCGCATGAAGAATTTGGCGCGGAATCTGCTGGGCTCGCCGACGGATGCGGAAGATGCCGTCCAGGAGACGTTTCTAAAGATTCAGCGAAGCATCGCCAGCTTTCGCGGGCAGTCCTCGTTTGTGACCTGGAGCTTTCGGATTCTTGTGAATACCTGCCACGATCTGCGCCGCGCGCGGTTGCGCCGGAAAGTTCAAGCGACAGAAGACGTGGAATCCCTGCTGCCAGGCAGCGTGCCACGCGCGACGGTGTCTCATCCATCCTTGCGCATGGCCCTGGAGCGCGCACTGGAACGCCTGACCGCGCACCAACGCGAAGTCTTTTTGCTATACGAGGTAGAGGGTTTCCGCCATGCGGAAATTGCAGGGATGCTGGAGATTTCGGAGACAGCCTCGAAGAACACGCTGTTTCAGGCGAAGAGGAATCTGCGAGCGCTGCTGGAGCCTCCGCGGAGCGCTGGTGCGGGAGGTGCACGATGAAAATTTCCTGCGAAGGCCGGGAACGAATTTTTCTGGACGGCTCGACCGAAGAGTGGAAGGCTCTGGAAGAGCACGCCGCCAGCTGCCCCGTTTGCGCCGAGGAAGTGCGTGCGTGGAAGCAATTGAGTGCGGCTGCGGCGGAATTGCGCAATTACCGGGAAGCGCCCGCGCTTTGGGCCCGGATTGAGTCGTCACTTCGCGAACGCCAAAATGCCCCGGTGCGCGGACGTTTTTGGCGCCATCTCGATCTGTGGCCGAGGCTTTCCCAGAGCTGGCAGATGGCACTGGCAGGCGCGATGGTTCTCGTGTTGGGGGTTTCGGGCAGCTACCTTTACACGCATAGGACTCCCGCGAATTCGCCGGATGCCACCGCCAAGCTGCTGAAATCGAGCGCACTGGCGGAAGTCGAACGGACCGAACGCGAATACACCACTGCGATCGATAAACTGGCGGCCGATGCCGGGCCGCAGTTGAATTCGGAAACACCGCTGATGGCCAATTACCGGGAGAAGCTGATGGTGCTGGACAGCGCGATTGCGGAATTGCGCGCGCAGGCGGGAGAGAATCCTTCGAATGCGCATTTGCGCTACCAGTTGCTGGCGATGTACCAGGAAAAGCAGCAGACGCTGGAAGAAGTTCTGGAGATCAAGCGATGACCGAGGCTCGGATGGCGAGCCCCTGGGCTCGAGTCGTCAGCGCGGTGCTTCTCGGTGCAGTGATTTCGAGTCCCGCGTTGGGTGCGCATGCCGGCCAGGACACGGCAATGCGCGAATTTCAAAAGACGCTGCCGTTTGCCTCTGGCCAGACGCTAAGTGTCGAGAGCAAATTTGGCGAGATTCGCATCCACGGCTCCGGTTCCCATGAAGCCGCGATTTCCGCGACGATCCACTCGCAAGCGCCTTCGCAATCCGAAGCGGAGAAGTTTGCGGAAGCGGTGCGCATCGACGTGCAGCAGGACGCGCACGGCATCAGCGTCCACACCATCGTCCCGCCGGAGAATCCGCTGGTCTTCCGCATTGGGCGGAAGAATTCGTATTCTGTGGATTACGACATCAGCGTGCCGGAGGACGCGAAGCTGTGGGTCAAAAATGCGTTTGGTAACGTAGAGATTCGCGGCGTGCACGGCTGGAACGATCTGGAAACGAGCCACGGGCAGCTCAGCGTGCGGGATGGAGGCTCGGCGAGGCTGGCCAACTCTTTTGGTTCCATCGAAGCCGACGAATTGAGCGGTGACCTCAGCGTGACGAACAACAACGGAACTATCACTGTCTCCACGGTCAAAGGGGCGCTGGACCTGAAAGACCGTTTCGGCTCGATCAGCGTCCGGAATGTGGCCGGCGCGGTGACAATTTCGGGAGGCAATGGCCCGGTGGAGCTGACGGACGCGGGCAGCGCGAAGGTGAACAATTCCTTCGGCTCGGTGAATGTGAGGAATATTCATGGTTTTCTGGTGGTGACAAACAGCAATGGCTCGATCGACGTTAATACGGTGAGCGGCTCCGCCGACCTGACGGGGAGCTTCGGGTCCATCACGTTTGCCAACATGGGCGGCTACGTGAAGTGCAATGCCTCCAACGGGCGGGTCACGGGCGGCCCGACGGCGGATGAGGTTTACGTTCACACCACGTTTGGGGACGTCTCGCTCGAGCAAATCAGCGGCGCGGTGGAAGTGGACGATTCAAACGGCGGCATTTCCGTGCAGGAAGTGAAGGGGAAGAGCACGCTCAACACGAGCTTTGGCGCCATCGAAGCCAGTGGGCTGCGGAAAGGCGTGAGAGCGACCACCGGGAATGGGCGCATATCGCTGACCGACGTGGGAGGCGACACCTACGCGAAGACAAGTTTCGGCGCGGTCACGGTGGAGCGAGTGAATGGAAATCTGAAGATCGAGAACTCCAACGGTCCGGTGACGGCGAATTCCGTGAAGGGAGATGCCACGGCGCGAACGAGCTTCGGCTCGGTGACGCTGGACAATATCGCGGGAATCATCACCGTGGAAAACCAAAACGGCTCGGTGCTGATCGGCGCGGCGAGGACGTCATCGGTTTGCAAGAACATCACCGTGAAAACTTCCTTTGCGCCCATTCAGGTCCGTTTGCCGGAAGACGCCGGCTACAACTTGACGGCGCACACTTCGTTCGGCCGCATCAGCAGCGATTTGCCGGTTACCTCGAGCGGACAGCTCGGCGGGGACTCGCTCAACGGAAAAGTCGGCAACGGGGGATGCGCGCTCTCGCTGACCAACAGCAACGGAAGCATCGAGATCCTGAAATTTTCGAAGTGATCAGGTCAAAGGAGATGGGAACGACTTCTTGCCTTGCCGCTCGCGATCCATGGCGAACGCGCGCCGCAGAACGCGGTTGGCCGTGGGAGTCAGATGGAATTTTTCCAGTTCGTTTTCGCTCGCGAACGCCAGGTCGGTGACGTCGCCGCCGGCCTGCGGCGTGCCGCTGAGCCGCTCGCAAAGATAGTCGACGATGACGTAGTGATACCTGGGACGAGCGCTGCCATTCACCGCTTTGGCCGCCGGGTCGGTAAAAATCCGGTCAAAGACCTCGATCATGTCCGTGACGCGGACCTCCAGCCCGGTTTCCTCGAGCATCTCGCGCGCAACGCCTTGCTGCAGCGATTCGCCCAGCTCCAGCGTACCTCCCGGAATCGACCATTGGCCGAGCAGAGGCTCGCTGCCCCGCTTGATCAACAGCGTGCGCCCGTCTTCGATTAATACGCCGCCCACGCCAACCACGGGACGGTCCGGGTACTCTCTTCCCATGTCCTGTTATTCTTTCATCGAAGGTGTTGCGTTACACTGAACAGCCGGTGAATGAGCCGGTAAACCGGAATCAAGCGCCGGGTATATAATACGCCGACTGGCGCCTTTCGGGGTTTGCCGCTTCGACGGGTGAAAATCAACTCGGAGGATGGAAAGTGCTCCGTTGTCCTGAATGCTCCGCAGAAATCGACGTGGACGAAGACGAAGTTGAAGAGGGAGAGATCCTAAGCTGCCCGGAGTGCGAGTGCGAGCTGGAGGTTTCGCAGACTCACCCCGTGGCGCTCAACCCGATCTCAGACGACATTGAAGAAGACGAGGAAGACCTCGACGACGAAGAGGAATTCGACGAGGACGGCGATTTACTAGAGGACGACGAAGAAGATCAGGATGAAGACGAAGAGGAAGACGAGTAGATCCGGCATCCAGATCAGGGCATCCCGTGCGTTTGGGGAAGCCATCTAAACTGCATGTGAATCCGAACTTCCGCCAATTTCGCGTCTTGCAGCATTTCGTGTTTGTCGCTGTCGTGGCTGGTTTTCCGGCGACTCGAATCGCGGCCCAGCAGCCCGCTCCTCCCCCCACCGCTGCAAATTCTGCCGGACAGTCACAGCCGGGTGCTTCGGCTCCGGAAAGCTCCAAGAAGCAGAAGGAAAAAATCCCTCCGTTTTTGATTCTGGGCACGGTGTTTACAGAGCATGATTATGCGTTCCCCGGCGTACGGGTGCGCGTCCGCAAGAAAGGGGAAAAAAAGTTCCGTTATGAAATGCATACAGACTCGCGGGGCGAATTTGCCATTCGCGTCCCCGAGGGCATCGAATATGAAGTGGTGGTGACGCAGAAAAAATACAAGGAGCAGTCCGAAGAAGTCGCGGCAAATATAGAGGAAGTGCAGAAACGCCTGACCTTCAAGCTGGAACCCAGTGCGCCGGCGAAATCTGGAGACTCCAAATGAAACGTTCGCCCAACATGGTAATGGTTATCGCGGTAGCGCTCATTTTCAGCGTCGTGAGCGCGGCCCAGGATTCCAAGAAGGAAACCCAGCTACGAACGGTGCGTGGTGTTGTCAGCGACAAGGCCGAGAATCCGCTGGCAGGCAGCGTGGTGTTTCTGAAAAATCTGCGGACCAATGGCGTGCGGAGCAATTTTGCCGACGACAACGGTGAATATCGGTTCAGCGGCCTGGACCCTAACGCCGACTACGAAGTGCATGCCGAATTCGAGGGCGCCAAATCGCCGGTGCGCAGCGTGACTTCGCTCGACAGCCGCAAAGAAATCGTGATCAATCTGAAGATCGACCGCAAAAAAAGCTAGGCGGATCCCCGACCTGGCCAGGCAGTTTCCGCTGATCGGCTTCGGATCGTCATGCAGAACCGTACTTTCCTTAGGACACAAATGCCTTCTCTTTTCTTTGCAGCCCCCGGCAATCTGTTACCATAAAAAGTGGGGTTTCGACGGCGTGCCGGCCTGCGGAATACCAGGCAAAGGTCCAGCCTTTCTCGACATCGTTGTGAGTTGGGCTTATCGTGGATAAGTCCGGGGTTTTGCCGAAGCAGCATCCACTCTTCTCGCCTAGCAGCTGCGGACGCAAGCATGGCCAATCCGGAAGTAAACGGTGCGGGGAACAGAGCAAAGGGAATCTCCGCTTCCTGAATTGGCGCGTCCGAATATTTGGAACGAAAGGTTTCATAAAGTTTCCGCATGAATCACCAGGTCAAGAAATTCTCCCCATCACGTTTCGAGCGGGAATATCCCGCCGTGGTTCGGGCCTGCGCCGGCCGCCAACTTTTGTGGGCTCTGATTTGCTCGTTTTCTGCGGCGTTTTCCGGAGCTGCATGCGTCGCACAGACGGCCGCGCCGCAAATGACAGAAGCTCAATCCACCTCTATCCATGGAACCGTCTCTACCGTCCAGGACAACGTAACAGCGGGCGTAGCTGGGATCACCGTAAAACTTTCGGGCGATCCGCTTCACGGCACACCGATCAACGCGGATACCGATGAACGAGGTGTCTACGAATTCAAGAATCTAGCCCCGGGAACTTACACAATCTCCATCGAGCTTCAGGGCTTCAAGCCGGTCAATAAAACCGTCGTCCTCACCGCACGGCAGCAGGCCGTCGAGGATTTCACGCTGCAGCTCAACGTGGTCGCCGAAAAGGTGGAAGTGAAGGAAACATCTCCGGAAGTTTCCACGGAAAGCGCCGCGCCGCCTCCGGCGACGGTGACGAAATCCCAGCTGATCACCTTGCCGACGATCCAGGAGAAGGTAAAGGAAATACTTCCGATCACTCCCGGCGTGATTAAAACTCTTGACAACAAGCTGAATTTCAAGGGGGCGGACGAAAATCAAAGCCTCCTGCTGGTCAATTCCGCGCGCACTACGGATCCCGTCACCGGCAGTTTCGGCGTTCCCATTCCCACCGATGCGGTTGAGTCTTTTGCCGTCCATAAGACGCCGTATGACGCGGGCCTCGGAAGTTTCTCTGGCGGGTTGACCACGATCGAAACCAAGCCTCCGGAAGACCAGTGGAGCTTTAAGGTTCGCGGCGTCGTTCCCGCCTTCCTGGGCAAGGAAGGCCACCTGGCCGGCGTTGGCGAAGCGATTCCCGGTGTGGCTTTTGACGTTCCGGTCATTCCCCACAAGCTCTTGTTCTCGGAAGTTTTTCAGTACGAAATGAAGAAGCAGACGACGGAAGGTTTGCCGTGGCCCAATGACATCAGCAAGCGGCAGGGTTTCAATTCCTACTCGACGATCGAAGCGATTCTTTCACCGAATCATGTGCTGACGCTTTCGGTGAACTCATTTCCATTGCGCTGGCAGAATTACGACATCAGCGCCCTGGTGCCGATTCCAGCCTCCAACGACCTAAACCAGAATGGCTACGCCATTGGTCTGAACGACAAATACCAATTCACCTCCGGCGCGATCCTGAGTATGGTGGCGCAATACATGCGCTTCGACAGCAGCGCGCACGGACAGGGCCTGGCGGACATGCTGATTACGCCGCAAGGGTACGGCGGAAACTATTTCGATCGTTGGTCGCGCCGTGGCAAGGAATTTCAAGCTGTGCCCTCCTACCAGTTTGCCCGCAAGCATTGGCACGGGGATCACGAGATTCGCGTCGGAGCCGACATCGATTACCGGTCCTTCTATGGAACCGACCTGGCCGATCCCATCAATGTACTTCGCCTGGACAACTCGATGACGCAGCGAATTACGTTTTCGCCGCCGACTTCTCAGGCTCCCTCTGACAGCTCCGTCGCGGAATTCGTGCAGGATCACTGGGTCATCACTCCCACATGGAGCGTGGACATGGGGGCGCGGCTCTCTTCGGAAACTTCCGGCTGGTCGGCGGCGCTCGCGCCGCGCGCTGGAGTGGCCTATTCTCCCTTCAAATCTGGCAAGACCGTTCTCCGCGCCGGTACGGGGATTTTCTATGGCGTCCTGCCGCTGCTGGCGGCGGATTTCGACCAGAATCCCAATCGCACGATTACGAATTACGGGATAAATGGCCTGCCGCTCGGGCCGAGCATCACCTACACCAACGCCTATGTGGGCGGCCTGAATCCCTTGATGACTGCAACGGGGCAGGAGCATCCCGGCACCACGCCGCGGAACGTCACCTGGAACGGCGAGGCGACGCAGTTGCTCCGCCCGAACCTGCGCTTTAAAGTCGGCTATCTCGACAGCCACACGACGTACCTCTACACCGTTCAGCCTTTTACTTCCACCACCGGGGGCCCGTCCTACATGGGACTCACGAACACCGGTTCGTCACATTACAAGGAGATGGAAGCCACGGCCCATTACGAGTTCCTCGAACACGATCAATTGAATGCTTCGTATATCTGGAGCAAATCGCGGGGCGATTTGAACAATCTTTCGAGCGTGGCCATTCCATTTTTGTCGCCGATCATTCGCCCGAATCAATACGGGATTCTTTCCTCGGACATCCCGAATCGCTTTGTGGCCTGGGCCATCATTGCGCTGCCGTGGAAACTGACCTACAGCCCGCTCGTGGACATTCACACTGGTTTTCCTTATTCGCCACTCGACGTAAACCAGCAATACGCGGGCACGCCCAACAGCCAGCGTTTTCCCACCTTCTTCTCACTGGACATGAAGGTCTACCGCCAGTTCCGTCTACCGTTTCTGGGAAACCGCGGCGGGAAATCACATCACATTCGCCTGGGCGTCTACTCGACAAACGTGACCAACCACGGCAACTTCAGTACGGTCTACAACAACAACGCCTCACCGTACTTCGGGCAATTCGTTGGATTCCTCTATCGCCATGAAGGCGCGGTGATCGACTTCGTCGACTGAAATTCGCACAGGTACCGCAGGCAGGGTGATCCTCGAGGAACACTAGCCGCGCGGCATGGCTCTTCCCGCGCGCCAGACTTTTTTCGCCTTGGGCATAACCGTGATTTCCACGGGAGTGTGGCCAATGATTTCCCCATCGGCGTGAAAAAGGCATGGCCGATCGGTTTCGATGCGCACCTCGTGAACCGAAAACCTCTGGATCTGCCTGGTGTGAATTTCGCCGGAGATCGCCAGCGCAGGCAGGATCTGCAAGATTTCCAGCAGGGTCAAATCCGCCAGAATCACCAGATCGAGTTTTCCGTCCCGAAGGTTCGCGCCTGGAGCGAGCCGAAGGCCGGCCCCGTAGCTGGGAGTATTCAGGACACCCGCGACGAGCGCCTTGGCCTCGATTGTTTGCTGCGTCTCCGCCCGAAACATAATCCGCGCCTTCACGGGTTCAAAACTTCGCAAAGCCCGGATGGCCGAGAGCAGGTAGCGGCTTCTTCCCCGGATCTTCCGGTATACACCGCTGGCGAAGCGCGCGGCCTCGGCATCCAGGCCAACGCCACCTCCGCCCATATAAAGACGCCCTGCTCCATCGGCAGTGCGAACGCGGGCCGCATCGATCTCGCAGGAATCCCCGGAGCGCAGAATTGCATCTGCTGCGTTCAGCGCATCGAAGGGAAGCCCCAGTGCGGCGGCAAGATCATTTCCGCCGCCGGCCGGCAGAACGCCAATGGAAACGCCGGGAAAAGCAGCGACGGCGTTCAACAAGACCTGGAAGGTCCCGTCTCCACCCAGAGCAAAGATCCGCTCGCGGCCTCTGCGAGCTTCTTCCACTGCGATTTGCGTGAATTCCGGCGCGCTTTCGGCCGAACGCAGATCGAGACACCATCGATGTTGCTCCGCGAACTTCTTCAGGCGCGGAATAACGTCTTCCGCCAAGCCTCCCCCCGCGGTCGGGTTGGCCAGAATCAGGTCGGGTAACCGTTGTGAGACGTCAACAGGGCTGGGCACTAGGCCGTTATGCTGCCGGAGCCGTCTACGCCTGTCAATCGCGGGGGTTTACGGTTACCAGAGCAGCTTCAGTGCAAACTGGACTTGCCGGGCGGTGGTCGAGGTGCTGGTGATCGCCCCCGCGGTTCCCGAAACTCCCGCGGGCGTGAACACGATCAGATTGGGGGTGTTGAAATTTGCGCGGTTCAGCAGATTGAAGATTTCGGCGCGAAATTGAAGTTTTAGCTCTTCCCGAATTTGCGTGTCTTTCAGGACAGAGAAATCCCAGGTCGCGAGGCCGGGGCCAATGTACGTATCGCGTCCCAGATTTCCATAAAAACCGCTGTTGTTTGGCGGCGCCAGGAAGGCGGCCGGATTGAACCACTGATTGGGATTCCCGGTGATCACCGAGCCGGTGAAATCCGGATTCAGGAAAGGGCGAACGGGATTGCGCGTGTCGCCATTGTTCGACGGGTTGTAGCTGAGCCGCGGCGTGAAAGGGAATCCGGTTTGCGCCGTAATGATGCTGGAAAGCGACCAGCCGCTCAAAAGCGCATCGCTCCAGCCCTGGGAATCATGGGCGTAGGCTTGTCCGTGGCCAAAGGGCAAGGCGTACAGGACGTTAATCACCCCCACGTGCGTGGCGTTGAACGTCGCCAATCCCTTGTCGGCTGCCAGGTTCAGCGGATTTGACGCCAGCCCCGGGGCATTTCCAGCGGTGGTCTGATTCAGGGAATCGCCGTCATCGAGAGCCTTCGAGAATGTGTAAACGCCGCGCACGGACAGGCCATGACTCAGCCGGCGCCGCAAGTCCACTTGCAGGGCGTTGTAGGAACTGTTGCCGACGGAAAACCACGTCCAGGTATTTCCTAGCGCAGGATTTGCCTTCGGGGTACCCGCGGGGATGTAATACGTCCCCGCGGGCACGGGTGTCCCCGCCAGGGGAGCGGGGAAATTGGACGGATACACGGCCGGGCACGGAGAAGCGGGGCAGATCACAGGCACCGGTTCATTTGCATCGATGCCAATGAGTTCGTGATACCCGTGCGAGCCGATGTAGCCGACGGTGAGCACCGTGTTCGGCGAAAGTTCCCGGTCGATGCGGAGCGACCAGGAAATCAGTGTGGGCGTTTTCATGTCCGGCTGGACACCGCCGGGCAAAATCTTTGCCGTGGCGGGTACGGGAGCCGCAGGATTGACGGGGAACGAAGAAACCGCAAAATTCGGGATGCTGTAGGTCGTGTTGAAAGGCGCATTCTGGTCCGCGCGATATCCAAGTGCGTCCTGCAAGTCGTTGTACATGCCGAAACCACCACGGAGGACCGTTTTGGGGCCGAAAGGACTCCAGGCCACGCCGATTCTGGGCTGAGGCAGGAAGGTGGCGTTGTTCGCGGTAAATAACGAACCGCCAATACGGGGCTGGCTGGATATGACGCCGCTTGCAAACGTGTAATTCGCGGCGCGGTCATGCGCTTCGTTCCAGCCCGTGGAAAATTCCGCGCGGAATCCAAGCGACACGGTCAGGTTCGGGCTGACGCGAAATACGTCTTGCCCATAGAGCGCGCCGAAAAGCGACCTCCAATTCATCTCCGTCGCGGCTGGAGTGTAAAGGAACGATCCTGCAGTCCCCTGCAGAAAACTGGTGAGGCTCGCGAAGGTCGCCTGGCCGTACTGACTCAGCGCGAGTATCTCGTTGGATTGGAATTGCTGAAACCAGGCCCCGAAACTCAATTGGTGGCGGCCCCGGTTCCAGGTTGCGCGATCCTCGTAGGTGAATAGATTCCGCGCGATGTGCAGATTACTGCCATTGTTGCTGCCGGCGAGCCCAATGGAGGCTTGCGGGTTTGACGCCGCGCTGCCGCCAACCACCACCGCTCCCACCGGCGAGCCGGTTAGAAATCCCGGAACGTTTGCAGCGGGAGTACCTGGGGTTGGTTCTCCGGTGAAGAAATATCCCGCGCGGGAAAAGCCAATCCGGGCCGTATTCAGAAGGGTGGGGGAAAAGACGTGGGTCTCTTCGAGGCTCAACACCTGCTCGCGCAAATTCAAGATGTCCGTGCTGTAAGGATCCGCTGGAGTCGCGGTTATGTCTCCGCCGTCGTCGATGGTGTAGACGCCGGATAGCGTATCGCTCGCGGAGAAGTTGTGATCCACGCGCAGCGTCCCAAAATCTTCGCGAATCGTCTGCAACGGGCTGCTGAACAGGGTGGCAATGCCAACCGTGACTCCATTTACCGTGCCATCCGGCACATCTGGCGCTCCCGCGGGGGCGACGGGCCAGAGATTCAGAAGCGGCTGAACGCTGGGAGCGGCTTGCTGGCGCGCGGCCGCGTCCGGAACAAATGCCACCGAGGTCTGGTGGAGATGCTGCCGGAATCCTTCATAGTTGCCGAAAACGAAGGTCTTGTTTTTTTGAATGGCCCCGCCGGAGGAAGCGCCGAACTGGTTGCGCTGAAACGGCGGAGCCGAGCCCTGGTCAAAATAGTTCGCCGAATCCAGGGCTTTGTTGCGCAGGTATTCGTAAACCGAGCCGTGCCACTGATTGCTCCCCGATTGTGTCACGATCACCACCTGCCCGCCCGGCCGTTTACCGAATTCCGCGCCGTAGGAATCGCGCTGCACGTTGAACTCGCGCACCGCCTCTACTCCCAGCAGCATGCCGCTCGGACCGCCGGGCTGCATATTGTTCTCCGCCGCGCCCGTGTATTCCACGCCGTTCAGCAAAAAAAGATTCTGCTGCGGGCGATTTCCCGAAACCGCGAAGTTGTTGCCCGTGGTGGAATTGGAGATTCCCGTTCCGCCGGCCTTTTGCGACGTGAAATTGACGATCCCGGGGTTCAGGGGAAGCAGCAGGTCATAGCTGCGCCCATTAAGGGGAAGTTCCTTGATCGCGCGCTCGCCGACCAGGCCGCTGATGTCGCTGGTCGTGGTGCTCACCATGGGCGCATCGCTGGTGACGGTCACCTCGGATTTGAGCGAGCCAACCGACAGCCGCAAATCCACGCGGGCCTCTTCGCCGACAACCAGGTGAACGCCGCTCTGAGCGGCATCCTGAAATCCCGATTTTGCGGCGCGCACTTCATAGGCGCCTACAGGGAGGACCAAAAGCGCGTAGCGGCCCGCATCGTCCGTTGCCGTGCTGCGAAGCGCGCCGGTTTCCAGGTTTCTGGCCTGGACGGTCGCTCCCTTCACCGCGGCGCCGGAAGCATCGGTAACGCTCCCCTGGATGCTCGCGGAAACCTGCGCCCGCACGCCAGCGGCCCCGGCACCTAGCCATAAAACGAGGAGACACCAATGACGGAAACACCAGTTGCCGGACCACCGGGTATTCCGTTGACGGCAGTTCCCGGTTTTGCTTTCAGCTCTCGTCTCACCTTTATTACGCATCGCGAAATCCCCCATGGATATGCAAGCCGGCACGGCACTCAGCCCCAAAACGAGCAATAGCATTCCATACGGATTGATTCGCTAAGTCAAATCGACTTAATTCGACTTATCGTTGTGCGATTTACGGCAGTTTTCGGGGCGGGAAACCATCCATGAGACCCGGTGGCGGAATCGCTAAACCTGGGGCCATTCTTTCCCGGAGCATCCAGGGAGGTCAGTCACTCAAGATGCGGGTCATGGACAGGCTGGAAAGGCGGGCAAAGTATGGTGCCGGCGGGGGGAATCGAACCCACGGCCTAGGGATTATGAGACCCTCGCTCTGCCACTGAGCTACGCCGGCAACGGGCAATTCTTCATGCTACGGAGGAAACGCGGGACGTGTCAAGCCGCGTGGCG